>NZ_CP073654.1 GCF_018223745.1 Clostridium beijerinckii | reverse complement strand
AATAGATTTTTAAAATACCATAAATACGTTTTACTTAAAAATATCCACTATCAAAAGGTTATAGTTAGATATAATCTAAAATCTATAAGTTTACCTTAAATTGTCCAGACACTGTCTGCATAATTTAAAAAGTATCTTGATATTTCCCTTCATTCAATCATGTTTTAGTTTTTAAATTACATAAATCTTAGCTTCCTTACCATTTTAGCTAATTAGATTTAACTCTTTAGTTCACAAAAATTAATATAATAGATAATAAACTCATAGAAATACTAAATTAAAAAACAAAAAGAAACCTTGACTATACAGAGAAGGTTTCTTTAAAAATTTATAATTGAAGAATATTCATAATTCAATCATAAAATAAACATGTATAGAAGAACTATCGTAATTCTATACTTATATAGTATGCAAAAAATTTTAAGTTGTCAGAGATCTTTATTAAAAATCTCTTCTACCAAATAGTATGACCCAAAATAACTTAAAATAACCAAAACAAAAAAAATCTTAGCTATTCGGTAAAGATTTTTTTAAAACTATAAGCGAAGAACTATCGTAATTCCCTTATAAAATATTATATTAGTGAAGAAAACTATCGTGATCTTCAAAATTAACTTAATTTATGACGTACTTCTTGAAGTACGTTATAGTATTATTATAGTATTGTTTCGATACCAAGTCAAAGGTTTTGTTATACATTTACTATACTTTTGTTTAACTTTTAACTCCATTAAGCTTGTCCTATCAAGGCATTATTTTAAAGCCAAATCTTTCTTTTAAATTACACTTTCCATTATATAAACTTGATTCTATAACTTCATATATATTTGGTTCTTTAGGATTAAGACCATTGCATTTTCTATTTAATGTTCCTGGAACAAAATCTGCAAGCTGCACTCCAATGTTGTTGTCTTCTTTTATAACAAAGTTTAAATTATTTAAAAGCTTATCTTGAAAAGAATTTGCATTTAAATATAAGGTACCATTTGCCATGATTTTATAATATGTATTTCTAATGTCAGTATCTTCTTTATGATTTCTAGACTCAATAAATACAGAGCCTAGTGCATTGTTTTTTTGGAGAAAATGTATGAAATTTTCTAAAACTGCCTGCAATACTATGAAGTATTCATCATTTAAAGAGTTTGTTTCATAAAAGGATCTATATTTATCTACATCAATTGCAGCTCCTATAGTTGTTATATTATAAGTTACAAATATTCTATTTAATTCCTTCCAAAAGAAAGTTCTTTTTTTCTCTTTCCTCATTTCTGAATACTCACCTTTAGCAGATCTTAGTTCAGATTCATGCAATATTACTTCTGTATTACCAAATACTGAATTTTTCATAGAATTTATTTCTCTTATTATAGTTTTTTTATATGTATCTTCCTCAATTATAACTCCACCTAAACAAAGATGCTTTAAGTTACTTCCATTAGGTTTTGACTCATCAAGAAATAAAAAATATTTTTTCATAGATTCCTCCAATTCTCATCGCTGTATAATAATTTTATTTTCATCTTAAATAATTCCTAAGCATAAAGGTATAGGCTGATATAAATCTTATTATAGTACATTAAATTAACTGCACTTAGATATTGTATATTAATCCTCCATATTTATTATTCAAATTATACGCTTAAAACAAGAATATATATAGATAAATAGATAACTAGATATCTATATTATTAAGATATCTAGTTATGCATAAAACCAAGTGAAATAAAACTTATATTGTGATTTCAGTTACAAGTATTGTTATAAAATTTGTAACAAAAAACGTTACTTATTAAGTGACTTTATTTTGTTATTATTATTGTAACTATATATGTAATGAATTAAGATACATATATAGCTACAGAATAACTTTTATTTTTAAGTGCTGGAGATTTAACTTGCGACACTCTATACACCTTCAATTGTTTGCTTAACCTATTAATCTACTTTACTAACTGTTTGCAGTGAGGCAGCATTTCTTCTATCTTGGCTACGATACGTTTTTGTTCTGCTAATGGTGGAAGTGGGATTAAAAACCTCTTTATAGATGCTAATCCTATATTAGGTTGGGTCGTTTTATTTATATATCTATTAATTTCACTTTTTATCAAACCACTTTGTAGAACATAAAAAATATATTGTGAAAGAACATATTCTTGAAAATTTTTAATTGTACAGCATGAATAAGAAACTAAAAATTCTCTATCAGTTTCAACCATTCTTACAACACCAATTGTACCGTACCTCGGAAATATTATATCATTTCTTGTAGGCTTAATCTTTTTTGATAGGTTATCAAAATCTTCCTTTCCTATCGTCTTAGCATTATCATAATCTATACCGTTACTAGTGAAATTCACCGGTGAAATATACGGATATCCACCTTCTACTACTGGCGGCATTTTGTGGTCAATATCACCTATTTTATATGAAATATTGTCTAACCTAACCCACTTCCAACTCTCCGGAATCTCAAAAGGCACCTCATCCTCAGTAATTTCAGGGAGTGGCTTTTCCCTTTTAATCTTCTTTTCCTTTATAAGCTTTTCTTTTTCTTCTTGTATATACTTATAAAGTTCTTCGGCAGTACCCTCTTCCTCTCTTTGCTCCACTAACTTTCCTTGAATGGCGTATTGCAAAATGGACTTCTGCATATCCTCTGGGAACTTTTTATTAAATATCTCTAATTTAGAATGAGCTGTGCCGTATTTTTCTATATAAGGCATTATCTCTTCTATCTTAGCCACGATACGCTTTTGTTCTTCTAGTGGTGGTATAGGGACAAGTATTGCCATTAATTTTTCTCTTGATAAATTATAAAATGCCTGCCCAGATTTATTAGTAATACTTCGACATAAATTGCGATGATATTGCGAACTTAATGCAAAAAGAAGAAATTCAGAAAACACATCAATATTTATATGAGGAATTAACATTAATACAAATCCACCAACTGCAACATCTGTGTAGTCTTGTTCGATTCTAGCCATTTTCCCAATGTGCTCCAAACTGGTTACTGCTGGTGTAATCAACATATTTTTGTTCAATAAAAGTTCACTCTTCACAAATGACCTATCTAACATAATATCGTCGCTTTTAAATTTATATGTTAAATCTAATATATTTCCACCTCTTAAAATTCTAGTCATACTTTGAGAAATAAGATTAAGATTATCTTTTTTGTAGGATACTCCTGATTTATTCGAAACACAATCTCCAAGTCTAACCCACTCCCAACTCTCGGGAATCTCAAAAGGTATATCGCTCTCAGCTATTTCTGCCAGTGGTTTTTCCTTCTTTATCTTCTTTTCTTTTATAAGCCTTTCCTTCTCAGCTTTTATCTCTTTTATTAATTCTTTAGCATTACCTTCTTCTTGTCTCTGTTCAACTAACTTTCCTTGGATGGCTAATTGCAATATGCTGTTTTTTAAATCCTGTGCATTCATACTACAAATTACCTCCAAGCATAGATGTAATCTGCTCTAGCACATGGTCTATTTCAGCATTTAGTGATGCTCTTTTTTCTTGATACTGATGTATGAGCTCCATTGGCTCTAAAATCAGTTCTTCTGCGTGTGGTAAGCCACATAAATCTATATTATAATTTAAGTCTTCTATCTCTTTAACTGTGTACTTCTTCGCTTTTGGGAATCCGTCTACTTCTATTTCTTCTCTGTTATTCCACCAAGTTATTGCTGGTTCAAAATGCTCTAACTTCATTGGTTTTGTCTTTGAAAAGTTCTTATAACCTTCTGGCATATCTAATCTATAAAACCATGTTTCTTCTGTTTTATGTGTGTTATCAAAAAATAGTATATTTGTTGTAATTGATGTATATGGAGCAAATACACTATGAGGTAGTCTGATAACTGTATGTAAATTGAACTCACTAAATAATTTCTTCTTGATATTTACTTTTGCATTATCTGTACCAAATAAGAATCCATCTGGAAGGATGATACCGCATCTACCATTTTTCTTTAATC
Organism: Clostridium beijerinckii; assembly: GCF_018223745.1. Classification (NCBI taxonomy): domain Bacteria; kingdom Bacillati; phylum Bacillota; class Clostridia; order Eubacteriales; family Clostridiaceae; genus Clostridium; species Clostridium beijerinckii. Next base: position 69,359 of record NZ_CP073654.1, on the reverse strand, counting down.
TAAACATAATGATATTCATGAATAAATCAGCAGTTTCAGAGCTTCTTAAATCACTTGGAAAATTAACCTTTACACTGTCTTTTTCATTTCCCCCATAAGGTGGATTCATAAGGACCACATCGAATTGTTCCATTTTTCTATATTCTTTATAATCTGTTTCTAGAGTATTTCCATGGATTATATTAGGATTATCAATATCGTGTAAGAGCATATTGGTTATACATAAAATATGTGGAAGTGCCTTTTTCTCCACTCCATAAACGGAATTATTATATATTTCTCTATTTTCAAGGGAATTTCCAATTTGCTTTTCTAAAGAATTTAAAGCAGAAACTAAAAATCCTCCGGTACCACAGGCAAAGTCTCCTATCTTTTCACCTAAAACTGGCTTTATAACCTCTACCATAAAATCTGTTACTGCTCTTGGTGTATAAAATTCTCCTGCATTTCCTGCACTTTGAAGATCTTTTAGGAATGATTCATAAATCGTACCAAAAGCATGACGTTCCTCATATTCTGTAAAATCAATTTCATCAATGATATTTACCACTTGTCTAAGGAGTACCCCATCTTTTTGATAGTTATTAGCATCTTCAAATGCATATTTTACAATAACCTTACTCATTGGTGTTTCTTCATCTATTTCAATATTTTTTAGAGCCGGGAATAGTTTATTGTTTACAAAATCAAGTAGATTATCGCCTGTAAGTGCTTCTCCATCTTTTTCATCCACAGCCCAGTCTCTCCACTTTAAGCCATCTGGAATAATTGATTTGTAATTATCATCATATAATTCCCATGCTTCTTCCTTTGCATCATATATTTTTAAAAATAGAATCCAGACAATCTGCTCTATTCTTTGGGCATCACCATTGATCCCTGCATCGTTTCTCATAACATCTTGAATTCTTTTAACAAAATTTGTTATTGCCATTTTTCTTTCCTGCTTTCATTAGTATTTTAGTTTTCAATGATCAATTATCATTGAAAGCCACAGGCTTTCTTTTAATTTTTTAAGAAAAGCCTATGGCTTTTTATCAATCATTTACAATTTATGCCTTGAATATATCTTCTAGATTTATAGACATATCTGGAAAAACTGTGCTTATATAATCATCATTATTTTTAAAGACATTTGTTATTTTATACTGATTATTTATTAATGAATATTGTACTATATAGCCTTCTTGTTCAACTAGATTATATTCAAGAACACCAAATCTTTGATAAACATCTAACTTTGTTATATAGTCATGGGATGCAGTGCTTTTTGAAATAACTTCAAATACAATCTTTGGAGCTGATGTGAAACTTTCACCTTGCCTAGTAGATTCTTCACACATTACAAATACATCTGGTTTATATTTGTACACTTCTTCATTATTTTTAAAAATTATTTCAATAGACTCTGTATATACATCGCATTTACTTTTATCAAGAAACATCATTAATTTAAAATTTAGTCTTGATATTATTTTATTATGTTCAATGGAAGTATTAGATGATAATACAATATATCCGTTACTATATTCAGCTTTACCATTATAATTTGCCTGAATATTTTCAAAATCATCTTCTGTGTAGTGCATATTCTTAGCATACATACTAATTCACCTCTCCTTATCTTTATCATAATCATAGCAAAATACATACATAATAATTTTATCTCATAATTATATAATTCTATGCATAATAAATTTCATTTTCTAATTCACGAACTGCCTTTTGATAAGCTCCTTTTCCACCAAAGGCTTTGACTATCTTCATAGGGCTGCCAAACTTCGTAAATTCTTTAAGCTCAAGTACTTTTGTTTCTTCAATTTCCTTGATACCGTCACTTGCATATTTATCAAGCAAAGCTTCTAGGACTTGTTTTGCCATGTCAGAGTATTTGTATAAATAATGCCTCTTTTTAACATTGTTTGCCCTCTCAGCTTTAGTTAGCGGCATTTTGTCATAAGCTAAGTGGCAGATTAAATCAAAGTCATCTAAATCAGTTTGTTGAGTTTCCTCTTTTATTGCTTCCAATATAACGCCTTCTTCTTTTAACTCATCAATAATTGCTTGCTTTTTCGCTGATTCTGTCCACTTCTTAAGAAAATCATCTAAATTTGCATATTGTTTTATGATATTTTTCTTTGTATAATCAATAAGACTTTCAGTTATTAATTTACCATCCTTATCAACATACTGAACTCTTTCTGAAAGCACTTTTACCAATACATCCCCAATGTAATATTTCTTAGGTTTATCCTCATCATCAAAGCCATCAGTGCTGCCAGTATGATATTCTCCATCTGTTTCTCTTGCTTCATCTGCATATGGATTGTCACCTTCTTCATATGTATCCTGAGCTTTATCAGCATCTGGTTCAATTACTGGATCATTTTCATCTAATTCAATTACTACTTCTGGATTACCATTAAATTCTGGGTCAGCAAATAATCTGCTGGCATTACGAAAATCCATTATTGTGAAATAAGTCTTGCCATAATCCTCAAGGAGTCTTGTTCCTCTACCAATAATCTGTTTGAATTCTGTCATACTATTGATATTATTATCTAGTACAATTAACTTGCACATTTTAGCGTCAACACCTGTTGTCATGAGCTTGCTTGTAACAGCTATAACAGGGTATGTACTTTCTTCATCTATAAAATATTCAAGTTGTGCTTTACCTTCATCATTATCCCCTGTAATACGCATTATGTATTTGTTGTTTTCTGCATATAGATCCTTGTTCTCATTAATAAGAGCCTGCCTCATCCTCTCTGCATGTTCAATATCCACGCAAAATACTATGGTTTTACTAAACCTGTCTGTCTTCTTTAAAAACTCAGTAATCTTAGCTGCAATTACCTTTGTTCTCTGCTCAATTACAAGGCTTCTATCATAATCCTTTATATTATACTCTCTATCCTCTATCTCATAGCCATGCTTATCAAGCTTTCCACTCTCTGGTCTATATCCTTCAAGGTCTTTATCAAGTCCTATTCTTATTACTTTATATGGTGCTAAAAAGCCATCCTCAATACCTTGGTTTAGTGAATATTCATAAATAGGTTCTCCAAAATAAGTCTGACTCGAAGCTTCTGTTGTTTCAATAGGTGTAGCAGTACATCCTACATGAGTGGCTGATGAAAAATAATCCAGGATTTTTCTCCATGCTGAATCCTCTTTTGCACTTCCTCTATGGCACTCATCTATAACAATTAAATCAAAAAAGTTTGGTTTAAACTGTAGATAAGCTTCCTCTCCATCATCACCAGAAAGCTGTTGATATAGAGCTAAATAAATTTCATAGGAACTATCTAGAGTTTTCTTCTCCACCTTTGTCATTTTACCACCAAATGGTTTAAAGTCCCCAGAGATAGTTTGATCTACTAATACATTCCTATCTGCTAAAAATAATATTTTTTTCTTTATGCCTGCCTTCCAAAGTCTATATATAATTTGAAAAGCCATGAAAGTCTTACCAGTTCCAGTGGCACACACAAGTAATACTCGGTTTTGCCCATTTGCTACTGCATCTACAGTTCTATTAACTGCTATACGCTGATAATATCTAGGTTTTTTATAATTAGGCACATAATAATAAGGTTCTAGAGCTGCCTTCTCTTCCACTTCATTTAAATTTTTATCTTTTATATATCTTTTATACAATTCTTCTGGTGATGGAAATTCATGAAGACTAAGCTCGCGCACTTCCCCAGTTATCAAATTCTGCTCAATAAAACCATCGCCATTTGAAGCATATACATAATAAATATCTAAAGACTTTGCATAATCTATTGCCTGCTGCAAGCCTGCGCCTACTGGATGATTATTATCTTTAGCTTCAATTACCGCTAAAGGAAAATTACTTTTATAAAAAAGAACATAATCAGCCCTTTTTTGTTTTCCACGAGCTGTGACATTACCACGAAGTATTATTCTTCCAGCAGTAAAAGCGTATTCAAAACGGACTTGTTTCTTTAAATCCCACCCAGAATCTACGATTGCTGGTGTTATATATTGTGCTTTAATATCTTCTTCTGACAAATCTCTCTTTCCCATAAACTAAATCCCCCTATTCCCGTGTTTTTAATATGAATACATATAATTTATCTAATATCTAGACATTGTAACACTCCCGATTCTTTGAGCTTCAGATAAAAGTATCATAAATCTAGACTATATACCCACTTATGGTACATTGTGATCCTTGTGGTTATAAGTTCAACTAAGATTCAGATGGAGATCAAACTCCACATAAATCAAGTTTAACTTGATTCTATTTTAAACTCCATAATATCCTGTATATTACAGTTTAAGCATTTGCAGATTTTGTATAGACTCTCTAAATTCACAGGCTGGCATTTACCAAGACGAGCTATAATATTATATGTAATCCCAGCACTTTCTTTAAGCTCGGTCTTATTCATTTTCTTATCAATTAAAAGTTTCCATAACTTATCATAGCTTATAACCATAATAATCCCTCCTTAGAGCTGTGAAGCAAGCAACATTCTTTAACATATTATAACATATTAATAAACGAAAAGTGGAGAATACCTTATGATATCGTGAGTTTTACCAATATACATGCAAAAAACTCTTATATTTTTATTTTATAAGAGTTTTTCAATAATTATATAATTTAAATTTAAAAGTTAATCCCTATTAATATTATAGCACATTTCCAAATTAATACATTAATGATTACATAAAAATGTAATTTATTTTGTTACAATATATAGTATATTTTTGTGTGACTTAATTAGTAATAAATATTGTTACTATATTAATTAGAATAACCTACATTAATTCTTATATTAGCCTGAATTTTATATTATTTTATTGTATAAAAAATTTAAAATAAATTACAAAAAATAATCTAATTTAATTAGTATATTTATAACATTAAATTGCAAGAATACTCTCAAAAGTTGTATACTTTTTTTACAAAATATATAAAAACTTAACTCTAAAGAACAAAAAAACAAAAAAATTTTTTATAAAAAAGACATAAAACTTGCAAAATGATAAATTGATAAATTAAATAAATTTAACAGTGCATTTGGCAACGTATATAAAAAATCTTATATACATATCAATCATGCACTAATTTGCTTATATATTTAAGATTAAACTTTATTGGAGGTATAAAATTATGATCTTAAAAATTGGTTCTACAAGTAGAAATGTTAACATAGTTCAAAAAAATTTAAAGATGCTTTCTTATGATCCAAAAGGTATTGATTATATTTATGGAGAAAATACGGAAACTGCAGTTAAGAATTTTCAAAGTGAAAACAGTTTAGTATGTGATGGAATTGTTGGAGATCATACTTGGAATGCATTAATAGATAAAATAAAAAATATTCAAGCTGCATTAAATTCATATGGCTTCAATTTAGCTGTAGATGGAATAGCTGGCATTGACACTTATAACTGTCTTTTGAGATTTCAAGAAGAGCATAATTTAACTGCTGATGGCATTGTAGGTCCAGAAACAAAAAATGCTCTATTTAAAAATAATAATAACAGCTTAACAGATTTTGATATTTCAGAGAATGGAGTTAACTTTATAGCTGATTATGAAGATTTTTATGCTAAGCCATATCGAGGATTAGATTCTCAAAATCAAACTATAGGCTATGGCCATGTTATAATCTCAGGTGAACATTTTGAAAGTATTACTAAAATTCAAGCTAAAGCTCTGCTAAGAAAAGACCTTCAAAGCTTTGTTGATATAGTTAACACTATAACTTTAAGTTTAAATCTTACCCAATGTCAATTTGATGCCCTTATTTCATTTGCATATAATTGCGGAATATCCGCTCTTAAAAATTCAACCCTTTTAAAAGATATTAAAGGTAATGCTTCAATTGAAAAGATCAAGGAAGATTTTCTAATGTGGTGTAATTGCAATGGAAAGCGTGAACTTGGTTTATATCGCAGGCGCTATGATGAATTTGAAATGTATAAAGATGCTGATTATACAAGGACGTATAGAGATTTTTAAGTAAATTAATATTCAGGAAGATACTACATTTTCCTGACTTTTTATCATATAGTTATCTAGATATCTTGTTTAAGAATATATCTAGAAATATTTTAAGGAGATGATTTCTTTGGGCAAAAAAGGTCAAAATTATAAGCCGCTTAATGAAAGTGAATATACTGATATTGAAATTAATGGATTCACGGACTCAGAACCACTAGATGATGGTATTGAAATAGAAGCATTTTCTTTTTCTGATCAAGATGATAATTCAAACTATAATACTCAAAATATTATTAAAAGCTTTGAATATTCTAAATCAAATTCTTCAAATGCAAAAGATAATCATAGCTCTAAAAACAAAGAAACAAATTCATTGGTACAAATTCAAAAGGTACGTGGATTAACCCCTGCTATTAATGGTGAAAGCTTTGATATAAAAAGATGTTATCAATTTAGAGCTTCAACTTTGAAGAAATTAAATCAAATTAAAGGCGAATCTGACAATGTAAATATTTATCTTAATGAAATTATAGATCAAGCTATCTGTCACTACTATAATTGTGTTTTTAGTAAAAAATAACTGCTTATTCTTAAAAATATATAAACATCCCTGCATACTTATTTAAAAGTACAATGTAAAGGAGGTTTTCTTTATGGGTGAAATGGTAACATTAATTACAAACGTTGGCTTTCCTATAGCTGTTGCAACATACCTATTAATCAGGTTTGAAACCAAGATTGATGGGTTAACAAAAGCTATAACAGACCTTTCTACAGTAGTTACGGAACATTCAAACTATAAGAGCGATGATAAAGTTGCTTAATAATCAAAAATGGAATGGGGCTGTTCACTATGAACAGCTCATTCTTTGCTTATATGAGGACAAACCATTTATTGCGTGGCATATTAAAACAAATGATAGCAACGTTGCTATTTGGGTTCTTTTATCGAAATATTGTCATTTACAGACTTATCTAAGCTCTATTCTAATTTTAAGAATAAGCATATAACTATAGATTCACCTTTATTTCCTGAAAATTCTACCACATTATTTAAATTTGCTATCTAATCTTTCTTTTCACTTTAGTATTTTGTATAAAACTGATTTTTACATATCATTATCATCTATACACCATAATAATCTTCCATATCTTCCTTCATTCTCATCTCTATAATTTGGGTCAACTACTGGAGATGGATCATAACCTAAACTATTAAGTTCATTATAGCTTATTGATATTGGAGTCATATCTAGATTTATGAAGTTTCCATCAATTTTAGATCTATATACAGTAGTATATACTTTATTTCCATTTTCATCGAATATTCCATTTCCCAAAGAAAGGTTATTTCCTGATGGAATATATGTCCCACTTTTATCTACATAATACCCATTTACATAGCAATTTGTTGCCAACTTACCATCAGTATGTAAATAGTACCAATTTCCAGAAGTATTTACCCACATATGTGTTAACACAGTACCTGCTTTATTAAAATAGTACCAATTTGAATCTATGTATTGCCATCCAGTTCTCATCTTTCCATGATCTAAATAATATACAAATATATCTTTAGTAACCCATCCATCATCACTATATGAAAAATTCATATTATATCCACCACTGGATTTCTGGATAGAATAAGCAAATGCAGTCGTTGTTGTAGTAGATAATAAAGTTAGAATTAATAACATTATTATAGATTTTTTCATTTTAATTATATCCCCCTTGCTTTTTAAAAATATACATTGATTTTATCATAAATAATAAAAATCGTACACAATAAGTGGATATATTGAGTTATTATTACTAATGCTGTCGATACACTTAATATAGAAATAAACTTCAAATTTTATTACAAAAAACTGATGTAAAAATCACTCACAGATTCTTCATAATGATATTTTGAGGAAAATAAAACTAGTTGATTTGTAATTTTTCTGTTAATGTATTTCTATAAATAAGTTTCACTTAATAACCTTATTAATAATTAAAACAATAAAAAACAAAAGGAGTTATAATAATGTACTGTAAAAAATGTGGACAAGAGATAAAAAAAGATGATTTATTTTGTTGTAATTGCGGCAATAAAATTAATAATGAAATCAAAAATACTAAACCAAAAAAAACTAAGAAACTGAATATTAGTTTTTTAGTGTTACCACTTATTCTTTTAGTAATAGCATTTATTACAATTAGGATTTATCCTAATTATAATAAATATGGTTTCATAAATACTTCTGGAAATTTAATAATTCCTTATGAATATGATGATGTAAATAGATTTTCTGATGGACTTGCAAGTGTTAAAAAGGATAATAAATGGGGCTTTATTAATACTTCTGGTGAATTAGTCATTCCTCATGAATATGATTATGCTGGTACTTTTATAAATGGACTTGCAAGTGTTGAAAAAGATGATAAATACGGTTTTATTAATAAGTTCGGCGATTTAGTTGTTCCGTGCATTTATGATGAAACTAGCGACTATCTTGATGGTTATGCATTTGTTAAAAAAGATGATGAACATGGTTTTGTTGATACCAAAGGTAAAATAATCAAACCTTATACAGAAGATTTTGATTCTTCATGTAAATTTACTACTTCTGGATTGTTGAGGGTTGAAAAGAATAATAAATATGGATTTATAAATATTAATTCTGGTAAACTAGTTATTCCGTATATATATGATGATACTGAGTTTACATTTTCCAATGGACTTGCAAGTGTTAAAAAGGATAATAAATGGGGCTTTATTAATACTTCTGGTAAATTAGTTATTCCTTATGAATATGATGCTGCAGATAGTTTTGATAATGAACTTGCAAGTGTTAAAAAGGGCAATAAGTGGGGCTTTATTAATACTTCTGGTAAGCTAGTTATTCCTTATGAATGTGATACTGTAAATGAGTTTTCTGATGGGTTTGCAAGTGTTAAAAAGGACAATAAGTGGGGCTTTATTAATGCTTCTGGTAAGCTAGTTGTTCCTTATGAATATGATAATGTACATGAGTTTTCTGGTGGACTTGCAAGTGTTGAAAAGGATAATAAGTGGGGTTTTATTGATACTTCTGGTAAACTGGTTATTCATTATGAATATCAAGATACCTCTAATTTTCATAATGGATTTTCAATGGTAAAAAAAGGCACTAAATGGGGCCTTATTAATACTTCTAATGAATTGGTAATTACTTATCAATATTCTCATTTTAAGGATTTTTCTGAAGGGTTAGTAGCTATACAACGAAAAGATAATAATTGGCTCAATCTTATATTTAAAAAATAGATTTGTAGTAAAGTTATAAATAGAATATTTTAAGAAAAAGATTGGCTAAAAAACCACTCACAAATTATGAATTTTAGTATTTGTGAGTGGTTTACTTTTAAGTGATTTTATTGTTTCTTTAGTTCACGCCAATCACCAGATTTTTCATTATTATATTTTAATTTCTCTATTACCCTACTATCCTTTATTAAATATGCATAGCCTCCAGCTGAAGGACTTATTGAATATACATTTCCAGTATGTTTTCCAACTAAATAATGCATGGATTCTTCATTACCACTTTCATCAAACGGTAATAAAAATAAATAATAATCATCTTGCTCCAAAACATAACATTGAAAGAATGTTTTTATTAATTCATTATCAATGTCTTCTTTAATTAAATTTGCATTATATTTAGCAATAAAAGTGCTATCTTGTTTCAATAACCACTCTTTAGCTTGTTCTGCCGTTGAAAATTTAAGTGTAGAATATTTATCTATAGAATTATCTACTACAATAGTATCGGGATCCACCCCTAATACGTTTTTAATATTTTCATTACTTATTGGGTACATTTCAGTATGGGTAAGGTTAGCCTTAATTGGGTCTATAAATTGGTTATATTTTTCCTTTGATACATTGTTATCATTTAGTGTATAAACAGCTTTATTTTCATCAAGGTATGCACCTGCAGTATCTAAAGTAAAAAATGTTTCTAAATATCTATCTCCTTCTGGTTTATAACCAGACATATATGAACTTCCCTGAGAACCTCCTCCTACTACTATTGTTTTTTCATTACTTAAGTAACCTCTATATGATCCGTGGCTAACATTAATTTTTTGAGCATTTATCTTATCTTCATCAGTATTATATGAAACTACAGATAGTGTTAAACCAGCTAGTCCACCAGATTCACCATAGTATAGTAGCATTTCACAAACTCCATCTTGATTAATATCTAAAATTGTAAATTTAACATTATCAGGGCTTTTTTTATAATCTGTATTCTCAGTAAGCCATTTGGGGCTTTTAAGTAATTTTGCAAATACTTCTTTTTCTTTATTAGCTTCTTTAATTTTATCTAAAGTTTCTTTTGTATCTCCAGTATTATTTTGCAATTCTGCATCGGTACTTTGGGGCACACTGGTATTTTTAGGTTTGATCATAAATTTAAAATATATAATACTTAGACATAAAGCTAAAAAAAGACATATCGTTGTTCCTATAATTAAGTTTTTTTTAGTATTATTCTTTTTTAATGAATTTATTGGCTCATTTTTTATTTCGTCATTTTTAGTAATTTCACTACCTTTTATCTTCGTACCACAATTTTGGCAAAATTTATCTCCATCTGATGCTTGCTTTCCACATTTACTACAATACATTATTAGCCTTCCTTTTCCATTAAATTATTTAACTACTTTAGTTTCTTACCACAGTTAGCACAAAAAGCATCTTCTTTTTCAATTTCATATCCACACTCACAGACGAATTTATTATCTGGTGCAACCCTTTTATTAAAGTTATTACTCACAATGCTTTTAATTTCATTCACTGTATTTGCTGTTTTACTTATGGTACTTATTGTAATTTCCTTTGTTGTGCCTTTTATATTGCTAATAATCTCTTCTCTTTTTCTTCTAGCTTCCTCCTCTACTTTAATTTTCTGTTCCTGTTCTTCTCTGTATTTGTCCTTTGCATATTCTCCTGAAATAATATATTTTATTAGTTTTAATTCTCGATTTTCTAATATTTTTTCATTAACAATTGGAATTATTTCATTTAGAAAGTCAGTTTCTGCTTTAGAAAAATCAAATAGCTTTAAACTTTCAATCCAGTTCTCCTTTTTCATTTTAAATTCTTGTTCATTATATATTTCATTTTTATATAAATTATAAATTTTATTTAATTCTGATAATTTTTCTTTATAATCACATATAATCCTATCTTCACTTAATTTTTTATTATAAGCTTCATTCTCATATCTAATCTCCTCATTTTTTTCTACACTTACTGTACTACCTTGAATTATTGTCTTATTGTTTTTTTTACGTGAACTACTCTCTATAATAAACCCAATCAAAATAGGTACTACAAAAACAGCTAAAATTACAATAAGAGTTCGTATCTTATAAACATAATCAGGAGTATTGTCTATACTTCTGTTTTTTAATGAATTTGAATTATCAAAATTAAAACTACTATCACCTGACTTTCCGTTTACTGAAATCCCCTTATTTAATGAATTTGACTTTTCAATATCAATACTCTTATCTCCATATTTACCACTTATGGAAATTCCATCATTTGATTTTTGAATTTTTATCCCATCTGGTTCTTCTTTCTGACATCCTATAAATGAAAATGACACTAAGAATATAACTAAGATCATTCCAAGACTCTTTAAAGATAACCTAATATTTCTATTCACTATAACTTCTCCTTAAATATTTAAAATTTAGCTAAACTACTCTGTAATAAAAAAGCAAGCAGGCTACGCCCCATTAATATAAGGGCGTATTTCATGATACCAGTAAACTTAAGTCAATATCTATAAGTACGTATTTGGTGATACCAGTAAATCATATATTCCAATATCTTTTTACTGTTGCGATTCCTTTTCCAAGTTCTTTTGAAACGCTACTTTGGCTTAATCCTCGCTCTTTTAATTCCTGCACAGCTTTAATTGTATCTCGCTTTTGCTGTTCTCTTTTAGTTAATCCATCTTCATTTCTTCTTGCTTCTCTTTCTTTTAAAAGCTTTCTACGCAATTTTTCACTTGGATTTATAATTGTTGTCATTAGCTTCATTTCATCATCTGTAATGTTTAATTTCTCTATTAATGTTTCATTTTTATAATTGTATCCACCACGTTTATACACGCCATTTGGGCTGTCTAAGAGCCACTTCTCATAGGCCTTTTCTGCTTGCATTGTTATTTTCTCAACTTCATTATTAACTAATGGTTTCCTAAAGCCTTGATTAAATTCTAATGCGTTCTCTAAAGCTTGCACTGGATCATTACAGTAGCAGCAATACCAATACCTATACAGAAAGCACATAAACTCTCTTTGACCTTCCTCAGTAAGAACTCCATCATTATTCCTGCAGTATCCGTCTCTTATCTCCTGAAGCTTCAATATATCATTAAGTCTTGCATAATGCAGGGAATACAATGTATAAAAGTTTACTACTTTTGCTTTCCTGCCCCTACCTTTATGTGCTGGATTATTAATGTACGGTGTAAGCTGTGGCAGATAATCATTTTGTATATCTCTTAATGTATAAACTAAGTTTTCATCATACATGTAAAGCTTTGATCTTAGCCCAGTTTTATCATTAATGCTTCCAGCAAGTCTCATTATCCTGGCACCGTCAATACTCTTGGAATCTGCTCCCATATCTTTAAGCTTGTCTACAAAAAATTTCTGTATTGAATTCCAAAGTGGAAGTACTTTTATTGGAACTGGTTCAATAAGCCAATATACGGCGAGTCCTCGACCTGTATATATAACAAAACTTGGCTCTGGAACATCTTGTCCAAAATAATCATTTTCGAGTATCGCAAGTATCCTTTCATGGTCATATGTCTTTAAATTTTCGATATTATAATAGTCTATATCTATGTATAAAGCGTTTAACTTTCTTATATTTTCAATCTTTCTTCTTGGCATAAAAAAAGAATTTGGTGTCATATATATATTTGCATCAAGGCTTATAGCCTTTCCTATGTTATAAGTTAAATCATCAACTTTATAATGATATTGAACATACTCCTTATCTTTTTTTGCAGCTATAGCAATAAATCCATCATCACCTTCATGGAGAATAGATATATTTTTTACAGCTTCATCTTTAAACTTAGGATCAATATTATACTCTATGTCTTCCGTCAATTTTCTAATAGCGCTAAGCACGTTATTTTCCCCCTTTGTTTTCTATACAATTATAAAAAAACAAAAAAACTATAAATAAATGTATAAATAAACATACATATTTATTTACAATCACTAACCCACTCACTTATTGACTTAATATGTCACATATTGTATAATTATTCTATAATAAATAAAATATAATTAAGTAAGTGATTCCCTATAGTGTATTTAAGTTTCCTAGGCCTAGTACATTATAGGGGTTGTTTTTTATATGGAATTGTTTGGATTTTGTTATTTATATCATACAATATTCTTTCAAATTATACAAATATTTTACATTTTTATCTATATATTTTTTCTTGATTCATCTAATGTTAATCATTTTCTATTGTGATATAATAGTTTTAATGGATGTGCGCTCCTGGACTGGGTACCCTTGGTGGTATTAGTTCAACTAAATTCAGCCAGAGTCAAAACTCCATCTGAAAAGTTTCACTTTATATATTTAAAGTTAATCCCCTTTGTAAATTTTTATAACTTTTGCATATATATTAGCAATTAGAAATTGACTGCTGATAATTAACACTGTCAATTGATTTAAGGGGGTATTTTAATGAATTATGACCAAATAGAAGATCAAGTCAAACTAGCTAAAACGGGCAACTCTGAAAGCTTAACCAAGCTGCTGCTCCAATTTAAACCTTTCATATTTAAAACTGCTAAAAATTTTAATATAAAAAATTATGATGAATATGATCTTGTACAAATAGGCTATATTGCTTTAATTAATGCTGTAGATAAATATGATACTTCAAAACATTCATTTTCAAGCTATGTTTATAGTGCAATAAAAAACGTAATGAAATATACAGCAAGAGAAAATAAAAAACATCAAAATACACTAAGCATCAATGCATCTATTGATGGGAATTGTCCTAATGACTTTACAGAGTTTCTACAAAGTAATGAAAATTTAGAGCTTGATTATTTGGAGCATGAACGAATATTGAATATTCAAAGAATAGTTTCAGATCTTGAGCCTGATGAATTTGAACTTATATTCTTTGTATACTACAATAATTTTTCACTTACAGATTATGCATCTAAGAAAAAGATTTCTTACTCAAAAATAGTTAGAAAAAAGAACTTTATTTTAGATAAGCTTGGATCAATGCTTAAACAAAATATAAAAAACTAGTAGAATCCACAACTGGCCTTGTGGTACTACTAGTTTTTTTTGTGCAATTTAGTTTTAATATGATTATATCATTAACTATTGCTAGTTTCATTATGTACTTTAGTGTTTAAAATTATAATGTTCTAATTGATTCTAACTTTCTTTCAGATATACAGAAATTATAAAGTTTATTATTTAGCATATTATCTGAATTTCGCTTTATCCCATAATAAAAGTTGTTCAAATGCAATATTGTAGCAACGTCTTCTTCTCTCATACCAGTTTCATTTGCTAATTTAGGTATAGTATATTCTCGTGTAATATACATTTCTACAATTTTATCTTGTTTTTCAAATAAGTCCATTTTTATCACTCCTTATATTTTTCTTCTAATTTCATAAGCTTGTCTTCAATATAAATAAAATACTTAATTAATTTAGATGTTCTAATTATTATATTAATTTGTTATTAAAGGTACATATGGTGCTAAATATAAAACCTCCTCATCACGAATAGAAAATTTTCTTAGGCTTAAAATACGATGATTATAGTTAAACTGTTTAGTAAGTCTTGCTATTATCTCTAATGGTATACCATATTTTTTTTTATAACCCTTTTTGCGTATATTTAGAATACTCATCTATTAGCTTAAATGCCAATTCTGAACACGTCATATGTATCACATCTTTCTTTTTAGTATAAATAATTATCTTCTTCCAAATCCAAAACACATACTACAATCTACTTCTCCATCTCCCAAACACATATTACATTTTATATTTCCAGTTCCATTGCAGAATATACAATCATCATCAAATCCACCACATGCACAATTTACTTTCCCAGTTCCAAAACAGTATCCACAATATTCCTTACCCGTACCATTACACCAAGTGCATTCTTCTTTTTCATATCCCATACAAATTTCTCCTTGTAATTTTGAATTTATAGATATTTATGTTTATTATCTCTTTTTTTTAAATAGATTTTTCTTCTAATTTTTTAATTCTTTTTTCTAAATCCTGAATCTTATTAACAAGACATTCAGTTGTTATATAATTATTTAAGTTTTCATTTGAATAATTAATAATTTCTTTTGTAAATTCTTGTTGGTCGATAGGCTTGTATTCTTGATTATAAAATCTATTTATTAAAAATTTATCACTAAACTTTCGTTGTTTTAAGTTCTCCTGTCCAATTTTATAATATCTATCTTTTTCTTCATCCGATGGTCCTACAATTGCTTGAATTATACTAACTTGACGTATAATCACATTATTTTCCTCTAACTGAACCAATGCATTTATTACAGATGTCCTTGAAGTTTGTAAATACTCTGCTAGCCGTTTTCTAGGGGGAAGTTCCTTTGCTTCAACATCATCAAGCTCTTGTAATAACAACGCTGCTAACCTTAATGAAACAGATGATAATGTCCTGTTATTCTTCAAACATTGATTAATAAAGAGTGCTTTAAAGAAATCTTTATTAATTATCACAGTATTATTTTCGTCATTACTAGAATATAGTCTTTGGAAACCCAAAAAAATCACCACCTTTTCCTTAACATATATAATACACTTCTTATTTTTTAGTGTCAACATTATGCATTTTATATATATTCTTAAAAAAAGCAATACATTTCACACTACTCTGTTAATAATAATAATTTATATATGTGTTATTTCTTGACTTTAAGTAATTTTCCCAAAACTTATCCTATAACAAAAGAGCTGTAATAAAAACAACTCTTCACATATTACAATATTTAATTTTTTCCTGTAAGCTGTCTATTCAAACCATCAATCTCATTCTGCAACTTCTGCATCTCCAAGTCCTTCTTTTGAAATTCCAAATTATTCTTATCCATTAAATGTTCTTCCAATGCTTTTAATGAATTTTCCATCTCAACCTTATGATCTGCTTTAAGCTTATCAATTTCACCTGCATATTTATCTTGTAAATTCTTAATTTCAGTCTTACTATCTCTTTCAGCTTGCTCTAATTTCTCTACTTGATCTTTATAGAAATTAATCATATTATCCTTATTATCAATTTCCCCTTGTAGCTTTGTGACTACATTTCCAAGTGATGTTTTATCTGATACAAGCAGATTATTATCTTTCTTAATGCTCTCCAAACTTTTTTCAAGTTCTATATTTATATTCTTATACTCTTTATATTCTGCAACCTGATCTTGAAGATTATTATTATTTCTATTAGCTATTTCTATTGCCTTTGATTTATCAACAATCTCTGCTTCTAAATTATTATTTTTATCAAATAATAATTTATTTTTATCTTCTAATTCAGTAATTTGATTTTTTAATGAACCTCTTTCATTTTTTAGATCTTGAACCTGCTCATATAAAGCACTTATAGCATTATCCTTTGTATTTATCTGTTGGCTCAATTCTTCCCTTATTCTTTCTTCAGTTGTTGTGTTTTCTTCAAGGCTGTTTATATAAAATTTAACTAAGCTATTAACTGTTGTTTGGAATACCTCAATGCTCTTTGCTCTATCTCCAAGGTTATTCTTTGCATTACTTAATTCTAATGTATTAAGTAAACTCGTAAAGGCTTCTTGCTGATTTAAGTTATTTTGACTAGCAAATTCCTTAAATCTATTGATATCATCCTCATTTAACCTAAAAGTTGCTGGTTTTATTATATTATCACCCATATGTTACCCTCCTATTTTTCTGTATACATAAGTTACATAGTAATGTAATGTATACATTGATTACAAATTAATTATACAGTTTTGATTTTAGATATACAATAACTATTTTAAATTAAAATTACATTGTAACGCACACATTACAATGTAATTATTGTATACATATGATTTTATCCGATAGCTAGGATCCGTAACACTCATTGGGAGCTAACGGTTGCGCGCTCCTAGACAAGTTCCACTAAGATTCAGATTGAGATTAAACTCCACCTGAATCAAGTTTTATTTGATGTAATCAAATAAAAAAAAATAAAGAGCCATAATAATTACAAATCATCATGACTCTTTATTTCTTTAAGCGCTTTTGGGATAAACGTCCCCTTTTCTATGCCTTCTTTATAAGTAATTCCTTTTTTTCCTCATCATATCTAAGAATAACCGTTCTATCATCTTCCGTAATACCCATATCCTTAATAATCTTCTTTGGTATATTAAACTTACCTCTAGTTGAATTTTCGTCTGCATTACCATAGCACTTTGTTATGGCTACATTTAATATCTTTTCAATCATTATATCTGCCCTTTCTAGGTTAAATTTCATTTAATGGATTAGATCTTATTGCACTTCTCACCTGCTCATTATCTACATGAGTGTAAATTGTGGTAGTTGATATATTTTTATGTCCTAAAATAGTTTGAATAGTTCTAATATCAACATTACTATGTTTGTAAAGCAGTGTGGCTGCCGTATGTCTTAATTTATGTGTTGTATATTTACTTACATCAAGGCCTGTGCTTGAAATATTCTTTTGTACTATGTATTGAACTTGTCTCTTACATAACTGATTTTTTCTTTCAGATACAAATAAATAACTATGTTTGATATGTTTTCTTTCTTCCATATAATCTTTAATTGCTCGTAGGCACATTTCATTTAAATAAATAGTCCTATCCTTATTCCCCTTCCCCCTTACAACAAGTGTATCATCCTTAATGTCTTTAAATCTTATATTACAAAGTTCTGAAAGTCTAAGACCGCAGTTTAAAAATAATGTTAAAATTGCTAAATCCCTTTTTTTATTTCTTCCTACTATGTCTTTAAGTAATTTTTTAGATTCATCTAAGTTTAAATAGTTAATTTGTTTATTGGGCTTTTTGGGAACCTCAAGCTCCCTGCATGGATTATTATTTATTATTTTAAGCTTGGTTTCACAATATTTAAAAAAAGATTTAATTGACGCTATCTTTCTAGCCCTTGCAAAAGAACTATTATTCCTTTCATTTTTTACATAACTTAAAAATCCATACAAATCCTGCAGATCTATTAATTCTATAAAGCTCTTATCAATCTCTAAATTCTGATACTTATCTTTGGTTTTTAAATAATTTATAAGTAACATTATATCAACTATATAACAGTATACAGTACTGGACGCTTTTTCCTGAATAATATTCAAATAATCCTCGTAACTTTTAATTATCTCTGGTAAATCTTTATTCATTTGCTTTGCTCTCTTTCTTAAACTGGAATATCTATATTGTAACATTATTGCACCCATTCTATATAATTTCAAATGATTCGAAAAAAATATTTTTGATTGCATACATATGTATATCCAAATAGTAAAGGAGGGAATATCCATGGCTGTAACTACAACACTTAAAAGCAAAACTCTAGCTATTGAGGTTCAAACTGATACAGATAAAGCTGGCGATCCTATCTATGGAAAGAAGAGTTTTTCAGGAGTTAAATTAACTGCAACTGATCAAGGTGTTTATAACGTTGCTGAAGCTATTAAATCAGTTTTAGACGTAAACACAAGAGACACTTACCTTAATGAAGTTGAAACAGTTTCTAATGTTTAGTAAAACTCTAAACCTAAAATTATAGTAAAGGAGGTACACTTTCATGGAATACACATTAAATATGGTATTTAATACTTCTGGTGGGAAGAAAACAACTTTTTCTATAACTGATGTTAAAAGCAGCTTAACTCCTCCTGAAGTAAATAGCTTAATGAACACAATCTTAACTGAAAATATATTCTCTACATCTTCAGGAGATTTAGTTTCAAAAGCGTCTGCTGCTATTGTAGCTAAAACAGTTACTACTGTTGCTATGTCTTAAGCAGATAAGTGAAAATCTAAAAGTGAGAGTCCAAATTTTACATTTGGGTTCTCGAGCTTTCCCCTTGTGGGCATCTATGATTTAGTTTCTTGAACTTAGTTAACTCATTTATGAGTTAACCTAATTAAAAAATTGATTTAGTGTGAATCGGTTAAGCAGACGTCTCGAATCTATGATTTGATGATGGTCGCTTACTCTGTGAATACTCATCTGACATTAGGAAGAGGAGTTTCATATTTACAAATCATAGCTATCGGATAAATTATATGAAAAGGAGTGAATACCATGGCAATTACAAAGGTTGCAAGTTCAAAATCTCTATCTATTGAAATTCAAAGTGGTACTGATACAAGCGGTCAGCCAACTTATTCAAAAAAGAGTTTTTCAAATGTAAGAAATGATGTTGAGCCCCAAGCAGCTTTCGATGTAGCTGAAGCTATTAAAACAGTACTAGATAAGCCAACAAGATCTTATTTTTTAAATTCAGCATCTACACTAGTAAATGCATAGCAGCTACTTTCAAGTGAAACTTGATTCAGGTGTCTGAATCTTAGTTGAACTTATCTAGGGTCTAGTCACTGTTATCTCACTCATAAATAGATGATGGGAGCGTTACAGTAGCTAGACACCAGAAAAATTTAAATAAAGGGGGTATACTTTCATGGAATATACTTTAAGTATGGTATTTAGAACTGAGTACGGAGAAAAAACTTCTCTATCGATTAATGGAGTTAAACCTAGTATAACTAAAGATGAAGTTGATGCCTTAATGGATACTATAATCTCAAAAAATATATTTGTAGTTTCATCTGGTGCATTAGTTGGCAAAGGATCTGCTCAGCTAGTTGCGAAAACTGTTACTAAATATGATGTAGCTTAATATTAATAAGAGCAGTAGTTTTTTCCTATTGCTCTTATTTTTTCTTTCAATTTTGATTAACTTTTTTCATTAAATTATAAGCACAATCCCCATATTATGTAAAATAACAAAACATTGCATGAAACAATTATTTTATGCAATGTTTTACTTTATTAAAAAATAAGAAGTATATAAAATCAATATTTAAATTATTTTAATATACTCCTTATCTTATAAATTTTAATTTTATGTTGTTTAACTTAACAAATTATTCATTCTTATATATTTTAATAACTATTTTTAGATTAGTAACCTTCTCTCATTTGAATATAATGTAGATACTCTATATAGAGCTTATTTTTTTCATTTGTAAAGCTAGCATTATCTTTATCAAATGAAGATTTTGAATTTTCTAATTCAGTCTTAGACACAAAGCCGTAGTCATATTTTGCTTCAATAATGTTATATTCTTTTTGCTCTTGAAGTATTTTACTGTAACTATTTTTAATAGCATTATAAGAATTTATAAGTGTACTGTATTGTTCCTTAAACTTTATTTCTGAATCGCCAATTAACTTTTTTAATTCAATATTAGCATTTTTTACTTCGTAATCATAAATATCGTCCTGATCATTATCTTCATAATCATCTTCTTTATCCTTTAAATCATCAATTTCATCATTTTGATTCCCTATCTGAATGTTATTGCTAAGCATTTTTTTTAAATCATCTTCATAATTAATTTGTGAAATGGCTTGAAAATCTGAATTTATATCAGTACTGAATGTGATGTTTTCTTTTGAGCTAATTCCTAGCATATTACATAATTTTATTTTAGAAAGCTCCTCTGTATCTCTCAATTCTTTTAATTTATTAATTGAATCTGAATTATCTTGAGTTACTGAAATATAATCCTTGTTTGATAAAAAGCCACTTTCATATTTAAATTTAGCTAATTTTTCTTTTTCTTCTGATGACTTTACTGCATTTTCCTCTAGTGTTGTATTTGATATATTAGATAAATAATCTATATAAGCTTTTTGCGCTTCATCGACCTCGGTTTCAACCTTTTGGTCATAAACTGTTTTTGCATCTTTATATGCTTTCCTAGCCTGCACTAATGCATCATTATCATTTTTGACTTCTTTTTTGGCAGCCTCTAAAGCATCTTCGGCATACTTTATCTGTTCCTTAGTGGCATTAGAATCCCCCATTAGATTCTTTAATTTATTCTCTGCCTCGTCTTTTGCACTCTCATTTTTATCTTTAATATCTTTAGCGTTATTATAATATTCTTTTTTTATTTGTATGTTATTATGTTGAATTTTAATCTCTGAACTATTCTCTATAATAATATCTTTAATATTTTCTAATGAAACTTTGATTGTTTTATTAGTAGTAGCTGCTTGTACACTATTTATGTCTGCAAAAGACAAGTTTGTTAATATTAACGTCATAATAAAAAAATTCGTAAATACCTTTTTCATTTTCTTACTCCTTAATTTATAATATAATGCGATTATTTACACTACACTTATTATATATTAATTAATTTATTATTAGCTATGCTAACGTTTAATGGATATATTTAAAGATAACACTCTTAAAATCATTATAAGTCAGTGTTATCTTTACTACTTAATGTTATTTATTTTATTACTCATATCTTAACGCTTCTATAGGGTCAAGCTGTGCTGCTTTTTTAGCCGGATAATATCCAAAGAATACTCCTATTACCGTTGAGAATGTGAAACTTATTATGATTGATGGTATAGATATTGATATTGGTGATTTTAATACTAAACAAGCAATAACCCCCATACCAACCCCAAGTATCATTCCTATTGTTCCTCCAATTGTACATATTATGACTGACTCAATTATAAATTGTGTTTTTATATGACCACTTCTTGCACCGAGAGCTTTCCTTGTTCCTATTTCTCTTGTTCTTTCAGTGACAGATACAAGCATTATGTTCATTACCCCTATACCTCCAACAAGTAATGCTATAGATGCAATTACAGCAATTCCAATTGATATACTCTTAAATACAGCGGCTATAGACTCCATACTTTTTTTGTTATCTAAAACATAAAGTGTCCAATGTTTATTATTCTTATACAACTTTTCTCCATGTTTTTCTATATCTTTCACTAATTTTTCTGAATCAACATTAGACTTAGGCATGATAGTAAAATTCGAATAATTTTTATTCTTTTTCATTATTTTAGATGTTGTTATAGGAATGTATAAATTGGTTGATATATCTTTTTCTGATACTACACTTCCTCCAATCAATGAAGAACTCTCATATTTATATACTCCCACAATAGTATATGTTTCGACCTCATCATCTATATAAACTTTAATTTCTTTACCAACTGGATTAATATTTTTTTTAAAAATATTCTTAACAAGTTTATCAGAAACTACAGCACTTTTTTTCGTTCCTTTAACATCTCTATCGGAAATAAATTTTCCATTAACCATCTTTACGTTATTAGTATCTCTATATCCATCATTTACTCCAGTAATACTTACATTTGCATATAAATGTCCATCCTTTACTCTTCCTTGATTTATTTCTTCTGATATACTTATAGTGCTAATTTGACCTTTAAATACTTCTCTAAATGAATTTATTTGTTCCAAAGAAAGAAGGTCACTATCTTCAGGCTCTTTACTAGATAAACTAACTCCGTCACCAGAACTATTATCACTTTTTTGCATTACACTAACTCCAATATTGCTAGCTCCCATTTTACCTAATGTATTTGATACTGAAGCGGTGATTGCACTTCCGATTGAAACAATCCCTATAACAGAAGATATCCCGATTATAATTCCAAGCATAGTCAACATCGAGCGCATTTTATTTGCCTTTATTGATGATATTGCAAGTAGTATATTTTCTTTTATAAACATGCCTTTTCACCATTTGAGAATTTTTTAGTATACATTCTATTAAATTGTTCTGATACTATTTTCCCATCCTTCATTGTAATAATTCGTTCTGTTTCTTCAGCAAGCTCCTGATTATGAGTTATAAGTATTATAGTCTTACCTTCCAATTCATGTACTTTGTGAAATAGGTCCATAACCACTCTTCCAGTTGAAGAATCAAGAGCTCCTGTAGGTTCATCTGCTAAGATTATACTTGGATCATTTGCAAGAGCACGGGCAATTGCAACTCTTTGTTTTTGCCCGCCTGATAACTCATTTGGAACATGGGTTATCCTATCTTCCATTCCAACAAGGTTCAAAAGACTTTCGGCTCTCTCTAAGCGTTCTTTTCTATCTACTCCTGCATAAAGCATTGGTAATTCTACATTTTTTAATGCTGTACTTCTTGGTATTAAATTAAAAGTTTGAAATACAAATCCTATCTTCTTATTGCGTATTTGTGATAATCCATCATCAGATACTTCATTCATATTGAAATTATCTAAGATATAGTTTCCTGATGTCTGCCTATCAAGTGCACCAATGATGTTCATCAAAGTACTTTTACCAGATCCTGATGCTCCAACTATAGATATAAATTCGCCTTCTTTTATTGTTATATCAATGTTTTTTAAAATATCTAATTGATTTGGAGTTCCTATATAAAAGCTTTTGACAATATTTTTCATCTCTATTATATTTTTATTCAAAAGACTCATCACCCACTTATTTGAATTTTATCCCCAACCTTGCAAGTTGAAGGATCATCAATTATTATGGTTCCATCTGAAATTCCTTCGCCTGAAATTTCTACACTTGAATCAGATTCAAGTCCTGTACTTATTGGCACGTCCTTAACTATATAATCATTATTATCACTTTTCTCTGCTATATATAAACTCTTACCATCATCATTTTCAACTATACTGTCATATGAAATAGTATATATATCTGATTTTTCACTTAAAATAATATTAGCTCTTGTACTCATTCCAACATAAATACTCTCATTTGGCTCACTAATCTTAATTTTTGCTTCAAAACCTTCCTCTGTGCTTGTATTTGTACTTGTATTTGTCAATTGAGACTTTTCTGTATTTATAGGTATTTCTGACGTATTAGCTGTTGGACTAATACTTACAACTTCTCCGTAAATAACAGCATCCCCTGTTGAATCTGTTCTTATCTCTGCTTTTTGCCCAACTTTAATACTTGCTCTGTCAATCTCCTTTATGGATGCATTTATTTCAATATTATCCAAATCCTCAACTCTGAATAAGTTTCCAGATCCAGGATCTCCTGCAACTGCGCTTACTGATGTAACCGTTCCATCAATAGGTGCTTTAATTTGACACTTTTCAAGATTGCTTTGTTGTTTTTCAAGAGCAATCCTTTCGCTATTGTTATTAGCAGCGTTTTGGGCTTTTTCATAGTTGTTTTTTGCTGTATCTAATTCTTGCAAAGCTTTAACCTTCGCATTCTCAAGTGCAACTGCAGCCTTATCATATTCTGACTTTGCATTTTCAAAATCTATCTTTTTTTGCTTTAATTCCTGCTTAGAGATTTCTCCAGATTCTAATAACATTTTATTATATTCATAAATATTTTCTTTATCTTCCAAACTAAGTTTTGCTGAATTTACAGCTTCTTCCGCATTTTTTATCTCTGAATTCAAATTATTATTATATAAATATAGTGTATTCTCATATTCTTTTTTTGCAGCATTAAGTTCCATTTTATTATTAGCTTCATTGGCTGCTGTAGTTGCTTCCGCTTGTTCAATATCCTTCTCTAAATCTCCTGAGTCTAATACTGCTAAAATATCTCCTGCTTTAACTTTATCCCCAACTTTCACCCTAACTTCTTTTATTTTATTATCTAACGTACTATATACATTAGATGATGTACCACTTTTTACTACACCAGAAACATTAATACTATTAACTATATTTCCTTTTGAGAGAACTGTATACTTAGTATCTGTTTTTACTCCAGACGTTTGTAATTTAGTCAATAAAAAAGCGACAGCTACTACAATAACTATACATATTATTATCTTTACTTTTTTACTTAGTATCTTTTTTAATCTTGTGCCTTCTTTTATTTGGCTCTCAAATTTATCCTTTTCAATCTCTAACTTTGGCATTTTAAAACCTCTCCCACTTTAACATTAGTTATTGCTCAAACTTATTAGAGCCTTTAATTACATCATTCTATTTAATTTGTAATTTAGATATTATACTAGATAAAAAACCTAAGGATACAACTAATATAATTCTAAAAATACTATTGTTATATGTTAAAAATAGAATTATGTATATCAAAAAAAGAATTGCGTATATTAATAATTTTTTTTTATTCATATATTCTACTACCTTTCTAATAAATTAGTTTAATCATAAAATCTTCCGTTAACTAGATTAAGTTCTTTTGTTGCTAATCTAGTTATTAAATCATTTATATGACTTACAAAAATTATTGATTTATTTAATTGAACATACTCGTGGAACATTTTTATGGCAATATTTTGACTTTGAATATCTAATGCTGTTAAAGGTTCATCCATAATAATAATTTTAGTATTTCTAGATAACATACCTATTAGGTATAACTTGTGTTTCATCCCAAGAGAATAATCTTCTACATATGTATTTAGATCTTCTTCTAAATTAAAAAAATTTGCTAATTCCATGGATGTTAGCATAAATTTTTTTTTATCTTCCTTCCATATATCGCAAATAAGTTCCAAATTCTCCATTCCAGTAAGCTTTGTATATAAATATGGATCACTAGGAACATATGCGATATCATCTTTTATATTTCTAAGCTTATTTTTTTGCCCCATATATTTTAAGTTACAACTATTAATCCGAATTAAGCCACATAATATTTTAAGGAATGTAGTCTTTCCAGCACCATTTGGTCCTTTAATACATAAAATTTCTTTTTCATTCAAAGTGAAATCTAAGTTTTTCAATACTTCAGTTTCTTCACTATATGAAAAACTTAAATTAGTTATCTCTAGCATAGGCTTCATATAATTCCATCCTTTCACCATTAAATATGTGCTATATTAGTTTCAATTAAAGCAGCAACAAAGAATAAAACTGTCATTGTGACAAAATTACTTAAAATCCTACCTATGTGCACTTTATTAGTATAATTCTTATCAAGTAAAAGACGAATAAATCGGATACTTTCATAAGAAATAGATGTAGCAATGCATAATGCTGAGATCTCAAAGATAAAATGTGGAGCCACTCCTGTTAAAATTGGCCAAACACTATATTTATTAAAAACCCCTATTAATATATCTCCTAGAATAACTCCGTTGGTAAATAACATTATTGAGCTCCCTATTCCAACTGTTATCAATCCTATAATTATAATTAAGATCGATAACCTGTAGTTATTAAAGAAAATATATGCAAACTTCAGGTTTTGTGGGTTAGTAGTATATTCCTGATTCCTAGAAAGAAACATTCCAACAATAATACCTATAAAATAAAATGAAAATGAAATTAAAATTTGCTTTTTTATTGATATTAATGAGGTGAAAATTTTGTTTGGGGAAATTATATCTTTCAACTTATTACTAAAACTCAAATTTTTCAACTCCTTTATGGACTATATTTCTAAAATATCTGTTAAATATTAAAACTAAAGCTAAAGTCAAAAAACAATAAGCTATATTAATATAAATCCAAGTATCATATTTAAAAATATTAACTACACTATTTATAAAAAATAGGTATGATACAGGCATAATTAGTATCATTTTAGGAATATTATAAAATTTAGAATATAATTTATCTTCATCTTTTAAACTATCGCTTTCCTCAAATTCATTATTTGAAAAGCTTATTATATACGGACTCATATATAATGAGAATATTGGAGCCAAATAATAATTTGCAATAGATAGTATTAATAGTAGTATTTGGGATACAATATAATAAGTGCTAATATTAAGTTTACATACTAACATGTAGCTATTAAAAATTACAAAAATAAATGTTGGAATCAACATAAATAATCTTCCCAATTTAACTTTTGATTCATATAAATCTTTTAGAGAAGTTTGAGACATTTTATATATATCTATATTAGGTAGGTCATATTTATACTTAAAGATTCTAGTTAGTGAATTTATTATGTTATTAGCTTGATTTAATATTAAAATATTATTAAAAAATATTATAAGCATTGAATATAAATATATATTTTCTATAAAACTATTTATTGAAATAAGAATAGCTACTTCAATAATAAGTTCATATGAGAATAATGTAACTGTAAAAAAATTAGTTTTTAATTCGTTATCTCCTTTAATCAATATGTTCAAATCTTTTAATACTAATTTATTATTACTATTAAAAAATAAGTTTATTTTTTTATGAATATTTATATATTTTAAATATATATTGGGAATAATATTATTGTGTTTGTAATAATATTTTATATATTTAAATTTTATTATTATAAATAGTATAATGAGATTAACTATTGAAAGCATCATTAGAATAATATATCCGTTTCCTGTTAATAGTATATTAATATTTGATTTTATTTGATTAAATAAGTTAATAGCAATATCTAATTTTTCAATTACCGGAGTAATCCATAAATCATTTAACTGCATTTCTATAGAAGCCAATGTATCTTGATTAAGGCTAGATGAATTTGCCATATTACTTCGGAAAATTTTTAATCCTATTGCTAAGAAACTGGAAAAAATATATAATAAGAAGAAAATAAATATGTTAGTAAAAATATAATTTATAAATTTTACTACAATTGAATAGCTGATTGACTTATCATACGAACTCTTAATTAAATTATTAATAACTAATGTAGTTAAAATAAAAATACTTTCCAAAAACACTAACCAAAGAACAGATTTAATTCCAAATATAACTATAAATAGTATTTTTATTGGCATTAACTTATCAAGTATGCTAAGCTTAAACCAGCAATATTCTAGTAAATTAAACAAAGTAGATATTTCTGATTCAGATAGTGCACTTATTATATATAGCTCTATATTTGATGGTTTAGTTATTTTTTTATAACTATCAAACGTATATTCTAAATTTAAGCATATTATAATAAGTGATATTATAATAAACCACCAAGAGTTATAGTTTGAGTCGTAATAATGAGAATATATAGCAAAAATTATAATTGAGCTAAAAATAGTTTTTAATATAAGTAAGATCCAATATACATTTGTAGGTGATTTAATTTTTAAAATTTTAAAAATTGAATTATATTGAGTTCTAATTTTTAACTTTAATAAAATTTTTAGCATATCTATTAAATAAAAAAAGCTATTTTTCATTTTTATTTTCTCCAATAAATACAAGATTTTTTATTCATTTAATTAAATAGATAGCCTGTCTGTAGCAAGCTATCCATTTAATTAAAATCATAAATTTTGATTAGTAAGCTATAGCTCTTGCCATACTTTGCTTAGCTAATTTTTGAACTGTTGCTTTGAATGTTGCCCATCCAATAGTCATTAATGTACCTGCACCACCACTTGCAATTGAAGCTATAATACCTAAAACAGTAACTAATGTACCTGCATTAAGAATAACATTAACAATTGTAGTAGCTGCAGCTGTTTGCACGCCTAGTGCTCCTGCAACTAAAAACATAATTAATCACCTCCTTTTGAAAAACTGATATATTGATATGTTATCAATATAATCGCAAGAAACTATTTAATCACTTGCAATTACATTTTTACATGATAACCATAATAAAGTAAATACTTATAACATTAAATGTAAAAATTTAGTCATAAAAGGAACCTCTTTAACATACTTTATCAAAATACTCTTTTTGTGAACCAAAATGAACATTTAATGCTAAAAATGTTCATTTCATTTAGATATTATGATAACATGAGTTTTTAAGAAACTAAATATTTACAATTAGTTACATATACAAGGAGGTTATTATGGAAAGTACTCAATTAAAAAAATTAGGAGCAGGAATAGTTACAATATCGGCTATTCAGTTGATCGGTGCTATATTTAGTGTTTTAGGATCATTATTGTTATTCTCATCAAAAAGTGAAATTCTAAATGAAATGCAGACAAGCAAACAAAACATCGCATCTAATACTCAAATTACTATAACTTTAATATTGCAAGTATTACTTGCTATAACAATTATTCTCATTTTGCTTAAAAAATCTATAGGAATATATTCTTATTTTACAGTTGTTACAATTAATATACTTTATTCAATTATTAGTATTGGTTTTCAATGGACAATCATTTTCTCATTAATACTCCCAGTATTAATGGCAATTTTTATATATAAAAAAAAGAGTCTCTTCACCTTTTAGTGGAATTAGCTATGAAATAAATATATATTTACTAGAGCTTTATAAAAAGTATTTTCTTTAAAGATAAGAAAATGCTTTTTTTATTTTTCACTTACTTATAACTTATTTCCACTTTATTAAATATAATCTTTTAATAACAATATCTATGCTTTTAATGCGATTAGTATTGATTTTCCATTAAATATTGTATATATAAATATATATATACACATATTTAATATTGACTACTAATTGCATAAAGAGGTTA
The DNA here is from genome assembly GCF_018223745.1 of Clostridium beijerinckii. Taxonomy (NCBI): domain Bacteria; kingdom Bacillati; phylum Bacillota; class Clostridia; order Eubacteriales; family Clostridiaceae; genus Clostridium; species Clostridium beijerinckii. The sequence goes on along the minus strand of NZ_CP073654.1, from coordinate 39,832 downwards.
AAGATGATTAAATATTTATCGACTAATATATCACTATATTTTCAAGAGAATAATTCTTGTCTAAGCAAAAAAGATGTACTTAAAATTCAATATACCTTAGAAGCAATTTTAAGTGATTTAAGTAAATTTATTATCATATTTTTAGTTTTTTTGTTTATAAAAGAAATTCCATTATTTCTGTTCTCTTTTATAATTTTAAATTCAACAAGGCCTTTGTTAGGAGGAATTCACTGCAAGACTTACTATGGGTGTCTAACCTGCAGCATACTATATTTCATGATAATATTATTATTTACTAGATTATTTCCAGAACTAAATACTAATTTTTATATAGTTTTCTTTATACTATCTCTTGCAATTACTTTTATTTTTGCTCCTTGCCCTAATGAAAAAAGACCAGTAAAAAATAAAGCGACATTAAAAATATTATCTTTAATATCGCTTACTTTTTGGATTATACTTTTTTACCTATCACCTTTACAAACACGTAACTGTATACTTATAAGTATATTCTTACAAATAATTCAAGTTATTATTATTAATACGAAAGGAGTGATTTTCAATGCAAAAAATAATAAAACTTTTTTCAACCGTACTACTTAGTTTGTTTGTTTTACTATCAAGATCGAGTTGTCATACTCTTATAGGCGAACCAGATTTTCCTGAAGAATTATTAAAATAAATATCAAAAATAATCGTTTCATGCTCCACATAAAAATTTATACATCCTTTATGGCTGTTAACTATTTTTTGTACATTGTACAAGCCATATCCTCTAGTACCTTTTATATTTTTAGTAGTATAACCTCTTGTAAACATCTCATTTAAGTTAATGTTATTTGGATTGACTATTTGGTTTTTAACAATTAAATGAGGTGTTCCCTCCAAATTATAAATTCTTACTTCAATATTTTTCTTATCACATTCTTCTTTTAATACTTCATCAAAGGCATTATTGAGCATATTATTTAATAAATTAGATATTTCATGGTAACCTAATATATTATCTAAAACATTATTTTCTATCTGATATTTAAAATTTATATTATATTTTTCTGCTTTACATATATCTCTATATATTATAGATCTAATAATTGCATTATCTATATATATTAGTTCATTTATTTTATTATCATACGTCTCTTCATCTTTCATATAATTAGTAATCACTGATTTTATATCTTTTTCTTCTACAACTTGTACTATTCCTCTTATTGTATTTTTATAATTAATAAAATCATGTTGTCTTTGTTTTATTTCTTGAACTATCTCATTAATGATAGAATTGTACTCATTAGAAACTTTTAATGTTTCTTTTTCTTTTACTACTTTAGCAACATATAAGTATGTGAAAACTTGAGATATAATTAATATACTCAATACAACTGATATAATAATTAAATTATCCATTATTATTTTTCTATCATATTCCCAAATAAATTTAATGATCATGACATATATAATTGATGTTAATACAAAATAAAATAAAATATCGTTAGTTATTTTTTCAGCAATGAAATTTTTATTAACTAAATTAAATCTTGAGAAAATAACTAAACACACAAGTATTATAGATTCTATCGCGAAATCTTGGATAGTAGAATCATAAACAAATTTATTAATAACTACAAATAATATTAATTGTATAAGTATAATTATAAGTACTGATAATAACAATTCAAATATGATATTTTTAAAATTTTTCTTATATATAACCTTAATTACAATAATGTCTATTATATATGTAAATATGAAATTTAGTCCTAAATGATCAGTTACCGTAACCAAAATCGAAATAATGATTACACTTGCTAATAAACTAAATATATGCTTTTCTTTTTTAGTTAAAATTATCCACAGGTAAATTACACTGAATGTATCCATAATACTTAGCATAAAATCATTTAACATAATATCATTTCCCCAGCTTTAATTTCAGACATTATATTATCTTTAAATTTATACCCCAAAAGAGCTGTTTTTAAGCAATTGTTAAAATATATAATACTTAGCTTAGTACTTATCTTTTCTACCTTACGAATATAATTTTTGTTTATAGCAAAGGCTCTATGACTTTGTACTATATACTCACAATCAACTAATTTCATAATCTTTTTTAAACTTGTATTGTTAGCCTCATATATTCCATTAACAGTATTTATTTCACAAACTCTCCCCTTAATCTCAAAAAATACTATGTCATCCGTTTTTATCACCGCATATATCCCATTTTTTAAATTTATAGAAACCTTTTTATCATTGTCCTTATTATATTCATTAAAATTATCATTACTATTGTTTAATCGGCTTCTTTCATAGTGTATAAGTTTATTTAACATATCTTGTACATCTTCTTGATTATATGGTTTTATTATATAGTCATAACAATGTGTTTGCTTAAATGCTTGCGTTATATATTCCATATGAGTTGTTAAAAAAATGATTTGACTAAATTGATATTTATCTATGTTTCTAATCTTCATTGCAAGATCCAATCCTGAAGATTCCTTTAAACTTATGTCTATTAAAAACATATTAATATCATGTTTAAAAATTATATCTAAAGCTGTATTTTCGCTGTCAGCTTCATAAATTTCTATAAATTCATACATCGATAAAATCATTTTCTTTAAAATATCTCTTTGCATAAAATCATCTTCTACTATAATAACCGAAAACAAAATTTTCATCTCCCCTTTGTATACCACTTCTGGGTATATCTCTTCTTTATAGTTTATTACAATCATAAATCAGCTTAAAATAATAGTTTTTTTATTTTTCTTGTTTCATATACTCCCCCTTAAAAATAAAGCTTGCAAATACTTTTTATAAAATACTTACAAGCTTTTTATACTAAAATTTTTTCTATTAACATTGATTATCTTTATACATATATTGTATAATCAAATAAGAAAAAATACATCAATGATACCCAAATACGAATGAGTTTCCTAGGCTGATCGTATTTGGGGCTTGTTTTTTTTATTATATTGTTTCATTTTATTCTATATTATATAATACAATATTTTAGATTATTATACAATTTTTTCATATATTATTATCTATCCTATAACTTACCATTATTATAATGACACCATTGGATTATATATTCTACAACTACTTTATCTTTATACATTAACTTATATCTAATATAATAACTTTATTTTATAATTTCTTTTCTAAATCCTTCAATACTTTATCCAATGTTCCATTTAAATATATATCAACAAATTCAGCTTTTTTATATCCTAAAATTTCTGATATTCTTTCTATTTTTTCTACTGTATCTTGTGATAAATTGTAATTAGGTCTTACTCTCTTATCGGTGGTAAACTTAGCTATTATCTCTTTTTAGCAAAAGTAATTGATTTTATTATAGTGGCAATTTTGAAAACTTTTTTGTTACATTATTTGTACCATTATTTATAATATTTTGTGTTATATACTTAGTACTAATATTTGTTTCGTTATATGTTATAATTTAATTTACACTATTAGTAATAAAAATTGTTACTAATTTTCTTTTCTGATTATCATTTAATGGTTTTGCTACAATTTTTTTATTACATCTTTATTCTTTATTACCATGACACTGCCTACTTTGCCACATTATTATATACCATCTATCCATTAAATTTATAAATCTAAATATTAAATTAAATACTAAGGTTTACAAATTACACTTATTTTCACTTTTAGTATTTATAGATTGATTAACTAGCTAGTTTAAAATCTTATTTAAATTTAATAGATAAAGGAGAATTTAAAATGGATGAAATGGTCAACAAAACACAGAATTGGTTAAATCACACTTATGTAGGTATTTATCCTTATACTCATATCCCTGAAGACGGAATAACAGGATGGACTACTATAAAAGCATTGATTACAGCACTACAAATTGAAATAGGTATTCCAGAGCCAAATGGAAATTTCGGACCTGCTACAATGGAGAAATGTCCAACTCTATCAATAAATTCTGATGCTACTGATCCTAAGATTCAGCATGAGATTTATATTTTACAGGGAGCACTATTTTGCAAAGGCTATAATCCTACTGGTTTGACAGGAACATTTGGTGAAAACACCAAAGCCGCTGTAATGAAATTTCAAGCTGATGCAGGTTTATCAAATCCAGATGGTATAGTAACTCCTATGATATTCAAAGCACTATTAAACATGGTTGCATTTGTATTGATAAACAATGATAATTTAAAAGGTGATCCAAATATTCGTATCATCCAACAAAGCCTTAATAGAGACTATAATAGGGTAATTGGTTTAATACCTTGTGATGGTTTATATTCTCGTTCAACTAACAAGGCATTAATTTATGGATTACAAATTGAGGAAGGGCAAACTAGTCCTGATGGCATTTGGGGCAGCAATACAGCATCAAAGTGTCCAGTATTAAGTGTAGGAAGTACACAAAAGAAATTTATATTACTACTTCAATATGCTTTATACTGCAATGGATTTAACCCTAATGGATTTGATGGATATTATGGAAATGGTGCCAAAAGTGCCGTTACAAATTTCCAAAGTTTTTGCGGTTTAAAAGCTGATGGGATTGCTGGCAGTCAAACCTTTGCATCATTGCTTGTAAGCACTGGAGATAATACTAGAAAAGGAACTGCATGCGATTGTTCTACAACAGTTACACCTTCTATTGCAGCTACTATTAAATCTAATGGTTATAAAATAGTTGGAAGATATCTTACTGGAAAGTTTAGAATGACTTCAGATGAACTAAAAGTTATATTTGATAATGGCTTAAATGTTATTCCAATATTTGAAGTTGGAGGATATAAATTAGAGTATTTTTCATATGATCAAGGATTATTAGATGCAAATTCAGCGATGTTGGCTGCAACCCAATTTGGCTTTCCTGAAAATACAATAATATACTTTGCTGTTGACTTTGATGCATTAGATTACGATGTAACTTCTAGCATATTACCATATTTTAGTGCAATAAATGAGCTATTTGCCAATTTAGGTTCTAAGTTTAAAGTAGGTATTTATGCACCTAGAAATGTATGCATACGTACTCGAAATGCAGGATATTCTTGCAGCAGCTTTGTGTGTGATATGTCTACTGGCTTTAGTGGAAATCTTGGATACCCACTTCCAAAGGATTGGGCATTCGATCAAATCTCAACAGTTACTTTACATGGAGCTGCTGATATTGAAATTGATAATAATATTGCGTCTGGCAGAGATAACGGTATTAGTAGCATCTCTCCAATTAATATTTTAGATATTCTTAATAATAATAGCTTTGCCAAAAGGTTTGGTGTTGAATTTTCATCGCCTGAAGCAGAAATAGAATTACTTAATAACGCACTTGTTAAAATTAGCATAAGTGCAGCAATAAAAGCTGCTTCAGATGGTGATTCCTCAGTCATAAAATTTAAAGGCGGTGAATTTGAAGGTACTGATATACAAACTCCACTTGATAATCTTAAAGCATCTCTAAATAAAGATAACATTGAATTATCATCAATTTTAGCAAAAGCAAATGATATGGAATTATCAATTAAAGTATCCACTAACGGCGCTAGCTTAAAAATTGAACTCGAAAATTCATTTAAAGTACCTGAGTATGATATCTTTTCTCTTTCAGAAACTTTATCTATTGAATTTAGAATAGATAAAGATAAATTACTTGAGGAATTTGAGCTTGCTGTAAATGGCATAATAGACTTTGTTAAGGAAACCCACGCTATAGGAGTTTTAATATTCATTGCGCTTGCTGCTGCTATTATAATTGTAGGTGCTGAGACAGCCTTAGGAGCTGCTCTTATAAAAGGAATTGCATCTATAGCAGCATTTGCATAATTCTATTCTATATACCACATTCTAGTTTCCATTAAATACAAACAAAAATCACCTCAGAATTTCGAGGTGATTTTTGTTTACTTCCCTTCAAATTTAACATACTAAACATCATCAGGATATTTATTTTTTAATCTTAAATTTGTATTTCTAGTAATAGTACTCACAAATAATTCTTTATTTTCTAGAGGATTAAAAGAAAATATAGGAATCAATAAGTTTTCCCTATTTAATGTTGTTATAAAAATATACTGTTCCACTAAATACAGACCTTTAATAGCACTCCACTTATAAATTGTTTCAGAAAACTTTGTACTAATTTTTATTCCATCATCTATAAAGCGTAAATGCGTTTCCTGAAACATATTTGTATATTTATCAGAATCATATATTTTAAAAATCTTTTTCCTTAATCTCCAGTTAAATATTCTTTTTCTAAAGATTAAAAATATACCATAAATAATTATTCCGGTTATGGTATATAAAGCACTTCTAAGTAAAAGTATCATTCCAAACAATAATACAAAAACATATATATTGTAAAAACGCATTTGTTGTTTGTAAACTTTCGTTTCATGAATATGTTTGATATGAAAATCTAGCAGATCATCCTTTGAAATCTTGAAATCTACCTCCATAAATACCTCTTTCTATCCTTGTTTTAATTATTATTATATGATAATATTTCATTATACATATTTTTACAAACAAATTCAACATAAGAAAGATTTAATCTTATAATATATGCTTTACTATTCATATTTTTAATAGCATTAATATTGTTTTTTGAATCTATAAAAGGAGGACATATATTGAAAAAATTTAATTACATAATACTGACAGCATTACTACTATTATCTTTTACAGCTACTGGTTGCAAATCAACAGTTCAAAATGGAAGTGCTACAGAAAATCAAACGACAACTGGAGACGAATCTCCGAAAACAAGTAAAGATGCTACTGACAATGATAATTATGAAACTCGTGGGAACTCTCCAAGAGATCAGGCAATTTTTGAAGAAAACGAAGAAAGAGATAATACTGAAATAGATAAAAGATATAAAGAAGTGGATAAATCTAAACTGAATTATAATAAAGCTGATTCTTCTCTTACTTACTATGAAACTGAAAATAGCTTTGTTGGCAGTGAAGCTGGAATACCTAGTGTAGATAATAAAAAATACAAAGATATATTATTTGACTATACCTATGCATCTGAAGTAAATCCAACAAAAGTAACTTATGAAGATGCAATAAAACTTGCTAAAAGTGTATTGCCTAATGATATAAAAGAAATAAGAAATAAATATGATAATTCTACTGGAAAAACTTATATAGTTTATTCCTCTAATCAAGGTAATTTTGTATTAGGTCTAGCATACGATTATGACGAATCGCATAATTCTGGTTTCACCCCAAATTCCAAGAATAATACTATCGTTGGAATAAATTATATGAAAGAAATAACAGAACAATAAAGAAGGACTGTAGCAAGATTTGCATAATAACAAATCTACTACATTCCTCTATTCTAGATTAATACAATATCTTATTAATTCCAATCTCCATAAACAGGAGTATTGCCAGAATTATATCTTATTTTGCAATCTATGAACATTCCATAGGTATCTGCATTAATCGGATTTTGTCCTGAATCATATAATCCTCTTATTCTAAGAAAATCTGGATGCCTGGTTCCATTTTGTGATCTACTATAATCATAAGGTTCTACTAGCGTACCTGCTGGGAATGATCCTACATAGCTTCCACCAGAATTGTACATATCTATTGTTCTATCTGTACGAAATACTCTTGCTGCTATAGCACCTGGTACAAATAAATATTCACACCAATCGCTAATATCAGCATCTACATCCAGTCTACCATCAACCCAATTTCCTGAAGAATTTACAAACTTTATAACTATTGCAATTGGTCCACTGCTTGTAACTGCAAATCTTTCCTTATAACCCAAGCTTCCTATCCTTGTGTTATCCTCAATATTTGTAGAATATACTGGTATACTTGATCCTGACATGTTAATTCCTAAATAACCCATAATTTTTTCCTCCTAAATATTAATAATAATTTTATTAAGCCTTTGAGGTTAGCTAACTCATTTGCTTTACATATACTTAAATAGGTTTTTAATTAAATTTGTAAACCTTAAATTTAATTAATTTTATTTTTTATTTCATTGATAGTTAAATTTATTGAATCCAAAAGGTTTAATTTATCCGTAAGTTCTCTTATTATCTCCTGATAATTCTCTTCTCTTTCTTCCTGTTTTGAATCTCTAGTTTCCTGTGCTTTTAATATGTATACTATCAGCACACAACTAAGCACAGCCCATATTCCTTGAGTAGCAGCATTTTTTATTAACTCATCCAAAGCAGTTTCCTCCTTATCTAAATTGATAATTGCGTTTTTAGATTTCTTAAAGCTAATCTTTGAGTTTTATTTACAGCTTGTCTTGATATTTTCAGCATTTTAGCAATCTCTACATCTGAAAATTGCATGTAAAATTTATAAAATGTTATCTCTCTTTGTTTAGGCTTCAATACTGAAATCAAATCATTAAATCTAATATCTGAGTATTCATCACTTCTATCATTAATGTCAATTACATCTAATATTTCTGTTTCCGATGTAAAGCTCATTAATTCTTTATCTTTAAAGTCCTTATAATACAATAATATAGATCTATTTTTGAGGCACCTATTAATATAGGCTACTATATCCTGTTCTTTTTCAAACTTATTTGGATTTAATGATTTTAAAAGTTCATATAAGTAAATAATTAAATCTGTTTCTGCTTCAGGATATCTCAGTTTATAGGCTAAATACCTGATTTTTGAATTAAAATAAGCAAAAATATTTATAAAGTTTTCTTCATTATCTTGAAATATTGTAATTTCTTCTAACAAATTAGTATCCATTTATAACCTCCCCCTGAGCTCTATTAAAAGATTCAGTTAATGTTTTACTTATCAAAATCAAATTCTATGTCATGACATATTTACATATTATCAGTTTAACCGTTAAAAACAAATATCTATATAATCATAAATGCCGATAAAATAAATGATTATATAGCTATAAGTTATATTTTCTTCTATTCCCTTTGATTTTTAATTGTTTTTATCAGTAATGATGATAAGATTATCATTTGTAAAAATATATGGTAAGTTATAAAGTAAAACTTTTTTAAATAAAAAAAGAATTATCCAACAAGAATAATTAACTATAATCATTCAATTAAGATAATCTATAATATATATTATTCATAAATAAAACTGACATTTATAAGGGTTCTATTTTATTATTTTATATTTACTTTTTCTAAGTAAATTAATATATTAATTAATTTAAAATTTAAATATATGTGAATAAATAAATCTTTTTATATTCTAAATTTATGATACTTTTTTTATTGTATATATATGATAAATTTTAATTTAATATTTTCTTGTTATTGCTAGCAAATTTAGCTAATATCACTATATTATTAAGCATAATTAGTTTTATTATTTTTGCATTTTTAGTAACTCTTTTTGTTACAATTTTTGTATACATATTTAGTTACTTTTATTGTTTTATTTTATGTTACATATTTAGTATTAATATTAGTTATATTTTATGAAATAATATTTGTAACATTATATGTTACTATTTTATTTGTATTATTAGTAACAAAATTCGTTACTAAGTTTCTTTTGTCTATTTTGTCGGACATAGAATCAAATATCACTAAAAAAGGGAGTGTCGCAAAATGATTAAATTTTAATCAGGAGCGATGCTCCTTTTCGGTTTAAGCCAGCAAATCTCCAAATATTTGAAATACAATATTAATTATTTAAAGAATTCTGATTTTTAAGCACACTAAAATAAGCCTAGTTAATTTATTCCATAACTAGGCAGTAGGTTTCAATTCATGAAGATGATTCTGAGTTTTTTCATTTTGTATTTTTGAATGTAATTTGTTAATATTATAACCAAAACAAAGCAAAATAAATTCAGTTTGAACGCTATTTTTTCCACGTGTTAAAAATCTATTGAATTCATAATCACTTTTTAGAACTCCAAATGCTCCTTCGACCTGAATAGATCTATTCATTCTTAATTTAGTTCCAAATTCAGTTGTAATATTTTTATAGGATATTTCACGCTTTTCCACAAAAGTTTTTGAAACCTGCATTTTTCTATTTCCTTTTGCTTTTGTGCATTTTACTTTGTAATCGCAATTATCACAGTTTTCGCATTCATACACAGTTACTTCTGATTTGTATCCACTTGCGGATTTTCTATAAATAATAGAGGTAGGTATTAATTTTCTATTGTTATGACAAATATAAAAATCCGATTCAGCATCATATTTCATATTTTCGCGCTTACTTATATCATTTTTAAAACTTCTTTTTTTCCACTTCTCATAAGTTTGTGGTTTTATATAAGGAGTTTGCTTATTTGATTCTAAGAATAAATAGTTTTCTTCGCTTTCATAACCTGAGTCTGCAATTATATTAAGATATTTACGACCGATTTTTTCTTTCATATTATTAAGCATAGGTATTAATGTTGCTATATCATTTCTATCATCAAATATTCCGACGCCGGTTACGTATTCACTTTCAACTGCGATTTGCACATTATATGCAGGTTTTAATTGACTATTTCTCATATGATCATCTTTCATATGCATGAAAGTTGCGTCTGGATCAGTTTTAGAATAACTATTTCTTTTTGAAAATATTTTTTTACTCAAATTATATTTTTCTTCTCTCTCTTTATATTCAGATAGTTGCTCTGTCCACTTTTGAATTTTGGTTTTTCTTTTACCAATTCCATGAACAAACTCTATGTTTCTTTTCTTTTTTTCATATTCAAGCCATTGAAGAATTTTATCAATATCATCTATTAATGTTTCTTTCTGAACAGTAAATTTTTTTAATTCTCCAAGGTTAATATTTTCTAAAAGAACAAGAATTTTATCAAACATTTTTTCTTCATTTTTTAAAATAGTTTTTTTCCAAACAAATGTATAACGATTAGCATTCGCTTCGATTTTAGTACCATCAATAAATGCATTTTCAAATAGTATTTCATTTTGATTTGCTAAATAATTAACTTGTTGATAAAATAAATCTTCAATTACCTCATTTGAAATATAGTCTTTACGAAATCTACTGATTGTAGCATGATCCGGTGCCTTATAACATTGAAGTAACCACTTAAAATTTATATCTCTTTTGCATGCTTTTTCGATTTTCCTGCTTGAATAAATATTTTGAGAATAAGCATATGATATTATTTTGAACATAATTTTAGGTTCCACTGCCGGTTTTCTTCCAACGGAAGAGTACGCCTTATACAACTTCGTGTAATCTAATCCCTCCAATACATGGCTTAGCAAGCGGACTGAATCATCTGATGGTATTAAATTTTCTAGATTTAATGGTAATATAAGTTGAAAATTATCATTAATCTCAGTATAATCTTTATTGTGTAATTTGGTTTTTAGCATAAGTAAATTATACAATGAATGTGAGTTCTTCGGAATTCACATTTTTTATATCTAAAAAAATGAGCCGCTACAAAACTATAAAATGGAACCTATGAAATAGACACTAAAAAAAGACTATTTCAATAGGTTCTTTTTTTGTACAATAAAAGATAAGAAGAAATATAGTAAGGTTGTGAAAAGAATGAGTAAAAAATTATTTTCAGATGAAGAAATTAAAAGTTTATCAAAAAATAGATATGTTAAATCTGTAAGTAAACGTGGAATTACATATACAGATGAATTTAAAATATTGTTTATCGCTGAGCGTAGCAAGGGAAAACTACCTATTCATATTTTTCAAGATGCTGAATTTGATATAGATGTTATTGGAAATAATAGAATTTGGTGTGCAAGTAAAAGATGGCGTAATGCTTATAATGAATCAGGAGAGCTTGGTCTAAGAGATTCTAGAAAATTAAACAGTGGTCGTCCACTTAAACGTGAACTAACCGTTGAAGAAATAATAGCCAAAAAGGATGCAGAAATTGCTTATTGGAAAGCTGAGGCAGAACTATTAAAAAAAATCGAGCTGCAAGAAAGGCAGGTGAAAAATAGTAAACTAAGTGCATCATCAATCTTTGTAATAATACAACATATAATTTTGACATATAACTATAAAAATATGGTTTCACATTTATGCGAAGTAGCTTTAGTATCTAGATCAGGCTATTATAATTATTTAAAATCAACAGGCAAACGTAATCGTAGAGAAGAAAAGGATTTAGAATTGAAGGATATCATTCTTAAAGCATTTAATCATAGGGGCTACAAGAAAGGTTCTCGTTCTATAAAAATGGTGTTAGAGAATGAATTTAATCTTATAATAAATCGAAAATGTATACAACGAATCATGAGAAAATATAATATTGAGTGCCCAATTAGAAAAGCTAACCCTTATCGTAGAATGATGAAAGCTACTCATGAGCATACTGTTGTACCTAATATTTTAAATAGAGAATTCAAGCAAGATTTGGTCGGAAAAGTTTTATTAACAGATATAACTTATTTAACATATGGAGCATCCAATAGGGCTTATTTGTCAACTATTAAAGATGCTTCAACAAATGAAATTCTTTCATATCAGCTTTCCAATAGCCTTACATTAGATATAGCTACCGAAACTATTAAAAAGTTGATGAAAAATCACAAAAATTTACTAAATAAAGATGCCTTTATTCATTCGGATCAAGGAGTTCATTATACTAGTCCTAGATTTCAAAAACTTCTTAAAAAATATAAAATTGGTCAGTCTATGTCTAGGCGCGGAAATTGTTGGGATAATGCCCCGCAGGAATCATTTTTTGGTCATATGAAAGATGAAATTGACTTAAAAAGTTGTTCAACATTTGAAGAATTAGAAGCTTCAATTGATAACTATATGGAGTATTATAATAATTATAGATATCAGTGGGGACTTAAAAAGCTGGCTCCTGTACAATACAGAAACCAGCTCATAGCTGCCTAGCCTTTTTCAAAATGTCCTTGACATAGGAACCATTTTACTAACTATGTTAGTTTTGCAACAGCCCCTTTTTTTATTCAGCATGCATTTATATTAAATAAAAGCGTTACTATTACTTAATGGCCTATTTTATCCGATAGCTAGCATCCGTAACACTCCTTCGTAGTTGAAACACCTCTTCCTTATATGCTTAAGTCGAAGATAACGGCTGCACGCTCCTGGATTAGTTCAACTAAATTCAGGTGGAGTATAAAACTCCACCTGAAAAGTTTCACTTTATCAACTTCAATATATTATTACTCTTTTCAAAAAATGACTTATCTAGAGAATAAAGTTCTATAGCTTCATTTTTATTTAATTCTAACTTTTCTAATATAGCTTCCTTTGTATAAATATTATTCTCTACTAATATTTCAAACGCTTGCTTAAATAAATAAGGTGTTTCCTTTTTTATTTCTTCATCTAATGGTTCTTTTCTATAATAGCCATATTTTATCATCTGTGAATTTAAATATCTTATTTGATTATCAGTTAAAATATTTGCATTTTGACATCTTTTTATCATTGCTGATATTGAGACCTTCCATCTTTTTTTTAGCAGAATAAAGCTATCTATTGAGGATGATATAACTTCTTTGTTAAATGCTTCTATTGGCAATAGAAATGCTGCTGCAAAATAATTTGCCTGCTCCTCAATTTTGTTATATAACTCTTTATCTTCCTCTAATTCTTCTTTATCTATATATTTATGAATAAGTAAATGTGCCAATTCATGTGCAAGATCAAATCTTAATCTTACAGCTGACTCCTTATCATCACCTATAAAAATATATGGTACACCATTTTTCCAAACAGAAAATGCATCTATTTTTTTTGTTCCTATTTTTAATTTAGTAATAACAAAACCTTTTGATTGTAGTATATCTATTAAATTTTCTATTGGTGATTGATCTAGTCCCCAATAGTCTCTTAATTTTAAAGTAATCTCTTCTATTTGGATATGATCAATACTATCTACATCCAAGTCTTCTAACTTAGGTATTTCTAATTTAGGTAATTGAAAATATGATTCTATTAGTAAATATACTTTTTCAATCCATGAAATTCTGGACTTACACGCATCCCTTAATTTATTAGTTATGTTTTTATTGCTCCTAAAATATATTACCTCATTTTCTAAGGCTCCATTATAACTTGAGCAGAAAAAATTTATTGGGAAATCTAAAGTTTCTATTAATTTAACTAATGTTGCTGGACTTGGTTTTGTTTCTCCTTTTTCAAATTGAGATATTGCTTGACTTGATATGCCTATTAGTTTTGAAAGTTGTGCTAAAGATAGCCCCCTCGCAACTCTAGCCTCTTTTAGTTTTGCTGGAACTATTTTATTATTTTTCATAGAACCAAACTCTATCACCTTCATAACTATAATTTCACCTTCCTAATTCTACTTTACTAACGCTTTTGCCTCATCTTTAAGTAACATAATTCTTTTTTCAGTTTGTTCCTTGTTAACATCCATTAATATTGTTTGATTATATTCATCTAATGCATTAAATGCTTCTTCTACCTTTTTCATATTACAGCTAGGAATCATAAAATCTAGATGATCTATTTCTTTTCCCCTGACTCCATATCCTAAAATCATAAAAGTATGTTTTTTCTCTCCAACTTCAGCTTCATTATTGTCAAAAAACAACATTTCAATCTGTTTCTTATCTTTGGAATTAACTTCTGCCTCTTTTAACATATAATCTGAAACCTTATTGCTGTTATGAAGTGTATTTCTTTTGGTTGTTTTATTTATCTTAAGCCGTATCAATTTATTATTTAAAAATAAGGCTTTACTCTTAAATTTATTAACGTCCTTTATCTCAACTTTAAAAGGAAACTCCATAGATAAAACATCTTCTTCAAATTGTCTTTTTATAACAAAGCTTAAGATTCTAGTTCTAATTTCTGAAAATGACTTAGATTTTTCTAATTCTGGATTATCTTCTAAGAGTCTTTTATATGCCGATACTCCAATGTACAATATATAATAGATACTATCCCTTTCTTCTTTTTTTATTAATTTATCTATTTTCTCATTAATCTCCATACTACCCACCTCATATACACTTTTAATACATAAATTATATCATCTGTTTTTGTATATAACAATTATTTTATCAAGTAAATATTTATTAAAGTATATTTTCATCAATTCAAATTACTTTGTTTTAAATTCCTAATCTAAATCATTAATCATTATTTTAATTCACGATTAGGACTTTGAATTATCAAATGTTTCCTCTATCATAATTAAATTGAATCTAATATGAATATATAGTAAAAATATGGTTATCATAATTAGTGAGAAAAAATCTCATATTTATTCACATTTGCACGTAAATGTAGTATTATAATTTTAAGGATGTGAGAAAAATGCTTATACAATTTAATTTTAAAAATTTCAAATCATTTAGAGATGATACAAGTTTAGATATGACTGCAACTTCAATTACAGAGCACCCATATAATTTAATAAATTCCGGTGATGAAAAATATATTAAAACCGCTGCAATTTATGGAGCAAATGCAAGTGGTAAAAGTTCTGTTATTGAAGCTTATACATTTATGAGAAATTGGATTCGAGATTCTTTTAAACAGGCATCAACTACTGAAGATATACCAATTAAACGCTTTGCATTTGATAGTGAAGCATTAAAAGAACCTGCTGAATTTGAAGTATTTTTTAAATATAATAATCACGAATATCAATATGGATTTTCATTAGATAACAAAAAAATTCTTGAAGAATGGCTTTATGTTAAAAAGGAAAATAGCAAAGATAAATATATTACTTTATTTGAAAGATCTGAGCAAGGCATAGATTGTAATTCTAAATTATTAAAAGGTGCTGAAAACTTTATTTCTATTATAGAAGATAAAACTTTATTTCTATCAATAATTTCAAATGCTAAAATTCCTTATACAAAGGATGTTTTTGATTGGTTTTTTAGAGTATTTATTATAGACTATGGAAATATTAATTTTGAAAGTGGGTTAACCAAAATACATTCACCCAATATAGAAAATAAAGATTATCAGAAAGAGCTAGTTAATTTTTTAACTTCTATAGACATAAATATAGATGGTATTATCGTGGAAAAGTTAAAAAATGAAAATGATGAATTTAAAATTTATACAAAACATCTAATGAAAGATAAAATAAATTACTACCAGATGCCACTTTCTGAAGAATCAAGTGGAACTCAAAAAATGTTTACACTATTTACGTACTTACAAATTGCACTTACATTGGGAGGTCGACTATTTATTGATGAACTTGATGCCAAACTTCATCCACTACTTTTAAGATACATTTTAACCATGTTTCATGATGAAAATATAAATAGAAATGGAGCTCAACTTATATATGTGACCCATGACAACTATACATTAACTAAAGATATTTTTAGACGTGATCAAATCTGGTTTGTCGAAAAGGATTCTGATGCAGTATCTCATTTATATTCCTTAGCTGAATATAAGTCAGATGATGATAAAAAGGTTAGAAAAGATGCTTCTTACAACAAAGATTACCTTCTTGGGAAATACGGTTCTGTCCCTATCTTAAGGGGTTATGATATGTGGAGGAATCAAGATGCCGAAATTAAATAGAGCTGGCCGTAAGCATAAAAGAAATGAAGGAACCAAAGAAGTTCAACCAGGCAATTATTTAATTGTGACTGAAGGCACAGAAACTGAAGTTAATTATTTTGAAAATATAAGCCGAATTATTAAAGAGCGGTTTAGAAATAATATTATCGTTGAAAAAGTTGATTTAGATGTTAAAGGTCTTGGGCGTTCCACTACAGTTTTAGTTAATGAAGCTATGAAAAAACGTAGTTTAAATCCTTCCTATAGTGATGTTTGGGTAGTATTTGATAAAGATGATAATAAAGATTTTAATGAAGCTATAATTTTTGCTAAAGAAAATGGATTAAATACTGCATGGTCAAATGAATGTTTTGAGTTATGGATATTACTTCATTTTCAAGATCTAACAGCAGCTATTGATAGAGATGATTATACTGATAAATTAAATACTCATTTTAAAAAGAAGAATTTAAATAAAGGTAAGTACGAAAAAAATATTTATGATATTTTTGATGTGATATCTCCATATGTAAATATTGCTATAAAAAGGAGCAATGCATTGATAGCAGATTACAAAAGTTCTAATATAATTAGTCCAACTAAAATGAATCCAGGAACTAAGGTTCAAGACTTAGTTTCCGAGTTAATTCAATATATTAAATAACAATTTAGTTAATAGTAGTATCATTAAATATTCTTAATGATACTACTATATTTTACATATAAGAGAGTATATAAAATTGACATTTAAATCATTTTATATATTATTTTTTATAATTTTTTCTCTAAATCTTTTAATACTTTCTCCAATGTTCCATTTAAATATATATCAACAAATTCAGCTTTTTTATATCCTAAAATTTCTGATATTTTTTCTATTTTTTCTACTGTATCTTGTGATAAATTGTAATTAGGTCTTACTCTCTTATCACTGGTAAACTTAGCTATTATATCCTTTTTTCCAATGGAAATTGTTTTAACTATTGTAACTTTCTTTGTTACATTTTTAGTACTATTTTTATTAACTTTATTTGTATCATTAACAGTTAATTTATCTGTATCGCTATTAATAACATTATCAGTTACACTAATTGTATTATTATCAATAACATTTTTAGTATCTTTATTATTTACAATATTTATATCATTTATATTAACATTTTCTGCTACGTTATCAGTATCAGCATTAGTTATATTTTCTGAACTATTATTAGTAATATTATCTGATACAGATTCATTTATATTATTCGTAACAAAACTTGTCACCAAATTTCTCTTTTCAGTATCATTTAACGGTTTAGCCACAACCGGTTTTATTACATCTTTCTTTTTTCTTACCATGATATTATCTCCTTTGCTACATTGTTATAAGCTATAGAACCATCAAACTTTTCACCAGCATATTGAGTTATACTTTCAAACCTCATTACTGCATCTTTAAATTTAGTGCTGGTTTTAATGTAATCTGTGAAAACATAATATTTTTCTTTTAGCATCTCAGCAACTTCTCTGCTGTGATTAGCTCTGCCGTCATACATAGTTATAAGTACTTTTACATCTTTTAATTTCTTATTAAATTCTTGAACTTGTTTAACAGTTTCATTTAATATTCCAAGAGCTCTAAAAGAAAGATACGATGCATCCGTTGGAGCTATTGCATAATCTGAGGCAAATAAAGAATTTATTGTAGTATTTCCAAGTGATGGACTATTATCTATAAGAATATAATCAAAATTTTTCTTAGCATTTTCTAGAGCTTTATCAAATACTGTTTCCCTTCCCATTACTCCCATTAAATACATTTCTATAGTAGAAAATTCTATGCAGCTAGGAACCATAAATAAATTTTCATTTCCAGTTGGAACTATTACCTCCTCTAATTTCATCTCTCCCCTAAATACATTTTCTATACTTGCATAATGTTCTAGTGGGTCAAGTCCAACATATACACTCAAACTACTCTGTGGATCCAGATCTA
Source organism: Clostridium beijerinckii (assembly GCF_018223745.1). Classification (NCBI taxonomy): domain Bacteria; kingdom Bacillati; phylum Bacillota; class Clostridia; order Eubacteriales; family Clostridiaceae; genus Clostridium; species Clostridium beijerinckii. Next base: position 21,349 of record NZ_CP073654.1, on the reverse strand, counting down.
TTATTAGTGTTTTTTTACCCATTTTACTTAATTCATATCCTAAGTTATATGTTGATGTTGATTTTCCTACTCCACCCTTATTATTTAAAATACTAATTACAATGCCCATTTTTGTCACTCCTCTGTATATCATTTTCTTTGATTTAGTTACAGATTCTGTTACAATTAAATTAATCCAATTTTGTAACATATTCTATAACTACTTTAGTAACTCAAATAGTTAATGCCACTTTACTATTTGGGTTACTATTTTTTTAACCAAATTTTTTACTAATTATGTTACAAATTTATTTACAAATATATAACATAGATTAGTACATTTTTTGTTACTAAATAATACACTAAAAACGTAATATAATTTATAACTAATTATATTACATACTTTATAACAATTTATATCTATGAATCAATCTCTTTTAAATCACTATTTTCCAGTTCACTTAATGATTTATAGAGCTTAATCAAATACTTAGGATCTTTTAAAATCTTTATATTTTCAAGCATATTATTATATTCATTTTGAGATATTAAAACAACATTTTTATTATCTTTTCTAGTTATAATTACAGTCTCATCCTCATCATTTACCTTGTCGCAATATGCTTTTAAATTTTCGCGGATATTCGTATAATTAACTGCTATCATTTAATCATCTCCTTTTTTCTGTACAGAATATAGTACAGTATTATTATAAACTATTTTTTTAAACAAGTGTATAATGTTTAAGTTTTCTCAAGGCATTTTTTTCAGCTTAATATTCTTTTTGGAATTATTTATAACTATAAATTTTAAACATGTACCCTTTATTTTTGTGTAGCAAAACATAGTATAATTTATTAAAAATATTTAAATAAGAGGTGAATATTTCCCTCTACCATCTTCACTCATAATTTTATCTTTAATTCCAGGTGCGGAAAGAAACAACCCGTTAAACCTTTCCGCTATGCTCCAAGCTCTAACATTGTTACTTTCCTTAGTGGATTCTCCAAATAAAGCTAGTGCCTTAAAGGCTTCACCTTCAAGTCAAAGGTAGTAATAAACAAGCTTATTTTTATTCCATAATTGATAAAAAAGTATGTTGATAAAGCATTAATCTACCTTAAGATTATTTCTTTAAAGCTTGCCTATTACCTTAAATTAACTCGCTACGCTCACACAAAAGTAAGAAAAGTAAAAGCCATAGTTAATATTTCTTATGTTTAGATAAGCTTTGTTCACTTAGCATATGAAAACTTATTATATAGATTTATGGCTTGTACTTTTCATTGATGAGATGGCCTGCGGCAGCAAGGAATAAATATATAAAGCCCACTTCGTGGTCTTTGTGGCATGGCCACTCAATTTCTTAATATATTACGTACGTAATAACTAGATAAGTAGATTTCTATATTACTATATATATTTTTAATAGCATTACACCTATATACACATTTTTTAAAGGCCAGGCTTTTTTCTTTTCTCTTATTCATGGAATAGTCTAGTTTGTACTCATAATGTAACCTTATTCATAAATTGTTCTTTCCTCTATGTATAGAGCTAGACAAACAACAACTTATCCCGTTGGTCTATGCGTGGTTGACTCCAAGTGTGGTGGCGGGTGGGACAGGTTGCATTTCCTAAACTAATAGGGATAAAAATAGTATTCCCTATCAATTTAGGACAAGGTAACTAGTCCCACCCTAGGAAAATACTAAAACTTTAGTATGTAGGTCAGACAAGCTGACAAGGCTTTTGGTGGGCTTGGACATGCACTCACAAATGTAACAGAGATATATTGAAGTGTAAGTGCAAGTCCATCTTGTACAGGCATAGCTATAAACCTTTATAGTATAGGAATTAAATCCCCTCGGTAAATCCAATCTCTAAAAATAATGAATAATATTATCTGGAAATTATTTTTAGGGATACGATTTATCCTCGCTGTTACTTACTGTTAGATAAGAAAAAGTATCAAAAAGCCTATCCAAGACCGCCCCCTGTGTGATGCTGGAGAACGCCTTTAACAAGTTTTTTCAACCACCAGGGTATATTTATTCAAAATTATAGTAAAGACACGCTATGCTTTTGGTCTTGACTATAATTTTAAATAAATATGCGTAGTCAATATGAAAAATCTATGTGGTCGTATGGTGCTCGAAGAGACAAGCTTTGCTTGTCCATGTTTATGAGTGGTGGGTGGGATTTGATAGCCCTAAAAGATTTTCCGTTTTTTAAAGATGCGGTTAAGTCTTTCCAAATTTTTAAATTTATTCATAGGGGATTTCTCACCCCTTATGTACTTAAAACGGCAATTCATCTGAACCTACACATTTTAATACGCTCTCATAGTCCTTTAAAAGTTGCTCTTCCCGAATCTCTTCCCTGTCAATAAAATATCCTTCCTTTTCTCTTGATCTTATAGATTTCCACGTTTTATACTCTTTATCAGTAATGCTGTAAATGCCTTTTCTGCCTATATGCTTATTAAACGCTATAGTTAAACCATAAATACTTAAACGTGCTCCATTAAATTCTATAAGTTTTTCACCAGTTTTAAGCCTGTAAGCAACCTCTGAAAAGTTACAATCTTCTAAGTTGCTTAAGGATTGATACTCTGCGATTAGTGTTTTAGTTAAATATTTTCTTTTATCCATTTCTGACTACCACCTTTCGAGTACCTCACCCCTTATTTATATTGTACCCATTTTAAAAAATCTTATACAATTTTTGGTACAAAAAAAGGTATCCATTTTGGAATACCTTATGTTGAAATTTTATCTACCTAAACACATTTTCATATATGCCCTTAGGGACTCGGCAACGCTTTTTCCATTTCCATAACAATATTTTTCAAAGTCCGTATATAATAGCACTTCACATTCAAAATGAGCTTGCTTAGTTGGCGGTTTTACTTTCTTAGGCCTATATTCATTTGGCATGTTTTTCCCCTCCTTTGGTGCCCCCATAAGTACACGTTTATTGTATGTTTGGAAGAACCTTTGATAATTATTACACTTTGCTATATTGTGCCCATATAACCAGATTATATACAATAATTGGTATCAAAAATAATACATTTTGGTGCAAGCAATACAGAATATATGTTCCCATTTTAGGGAATAATTATAATATAAAGATTTGGAGGTCTTAACATGAGATATTTTACATTTACCAAATGGCTTACTACTAAAGAAAGCTTCAATTCACTTACTCACTACAAACAATGGCTTTCTTTTTTATCCAAAGATGAAGCACAAAAAACTGATTTATATTATCATGAAAAATGCTCACATTGGCAAAAATGTCTGCAAAATGAATGGGATTAATTCTAGTCCCTGCCCCTTTTTATTGTCCAAAGTGGACAACCTTGAGAACCTGCATAACTGGACAAGCCATTGGCATGTTTTTGACAAAGACTATACCTCATAATAAGTGTTATATGTAAAGAGCAAAAGCGCAGCGTGTCTTTATATATAACACTTATTATGATAGACTTGTGTTCCAAAAACACCTATACCTTTACCTTATTGGTACGATTTATGCTCTCTTAATCCTTGCTTGCAAAGCAATTCACATAAACTAGCTTGTGCTCCATTACTGTCAAAATATACATCATCCAAGTTTCTACTAAAACTATCTCACCCTTTCTCTATAATAGTTACAATTCTATTCACAATTGGGGCGGTCTTGTACTAGCCTGCGGCTTGTTCCTTTATGGAGTTTGCGATTGGATTGAAGCGAAGTTGTGTCTTTTAGCTAAAAATATCTACATTCTTTAAATTTCAAATATATTTTTTGCTATAGGACACAACGAGCGGAAAGACAAAAGCGAGCCCATAATGGGACTCGCATGCAGGCCTGTATAAGATGGGCCTGCCCTCGCACTTCAGGAAAATTTTCCCCTATACTTGTGAGGGCAGGTCCAAGTCCCCAATTTCCTTGTCAGCTTGCCTGACCTACTCTCTCTAATGTTCTTTCTTTAATTCACCTTAAATCTTCTCTATAAGCCTGATTTTGCCCTTGTGGCACAAAATAATTTAATGTATGTCAAGATAGCCTGTACATTTAGCTAAATAACGTTTCCCGAAGTGTTCTAGCTGAAATATAAAGAATACAATATCATTTTTACATTTTCTTAAGTAAAATCTAATAACAAAAATAATATCATAATCTTTAATTATTTTAGCTTGGACATTATCGGGACAACGACTTATTTAGCGAAGTGTACTTGCCTTCTGCGCCCATCAGGTACCCAAACAAGGGACTAGTCTAATGCATAATAGCTCTTAGTATATAGGAGGTTGGAGCTTGCCGGAAAACTCCTATATGCTTAGAGATATATGCTGTATGACCTGTCCCTTTTTGGGTGATGGATTAAGCGCCCAGAGAATTACTGAATAAAATAACTTATCCTTTAAAAAATACGTATATAGTAGTAACTAATGTATCTATAGGAATAAGCATATATGATTAATCAGATGTATATGAATATATTAATAATTACTTACGTAGAAAAATAAGCAAAAACTATGGAGTGGCTCAGCCACAAAGGAGCACGCAGTGCTCCTTAATAAATTTATTCATTGCTGCCGCAGGCCATAAAAACATTAAGAAGTACAAGCTATAAGACGATACTTTCAGGTAATTTATACTAGATGAATAGAGCTTATAAAAAATGCTTAAATGTCTTGTTACAGCTTGTACTTCTTTTCATTTGCTTGAGCGTAAGCGAGTTAAAATCAAGGTAATAGGCTAGCTTTAATAAAATAACCTGCAGCTGGGACTATGCAATATCAACACACTTTTATATAAATACTGCAGCAATAATAAGCTTGCCTATTACTTCCTTATTGGCATTAGTTATCTCTTAAATCTATGAATTTCTATAAATAAAAAGAATGATATACTAGTGGATAATAGATCATTCTAAATAGTGGTTATTATTTATTTAATAAGGGGTAAATAATGTATAACTATCTTATACATTTATGATATAGTATTCTAGGTTGTTGAATAACTAATTTTTACAAATAATTATCTAAGAAATTATAGATTTCAAGGATATTTTCTAGTTTTTATCCCTTGCTGCTTTTTATTAAATTCATCTATTAAGTATGCTAATAATACCCACTTTATATGACGTCCGTATCAGGCTTACCCATAAAGTCTTGGGTTTTCTAAGTTATATAATCCCTTTGATACAGAGAATAATTGCTCTATTTTTAATCTATTTTTATATAATTTGGATCCGATATGAGATTGAATAAACAAAGCATTTTCATATCGTTTATCAGTAAACAACTCAATACTTTTAGCCTTACGTATATTTATATCAGTTAATAAATTAAATTCTAAGCTAGAAGCAATTTCAAACCATTCTACTGAATTATATACTGCATCTGCAAGCACTAAAAATGGATTATAAATTTTAGCTTCATATAGTAAATCTGAGACTTGATTGTCATAAACATTGGCTGTTGTTAAATGAAAATATAAAGGAATTATAATATCACTAACTGCTGCAATACAGTGTAGTTTATAACCTTTATAGTATCCAGGGCGTGTACCCTTGCCGTATTTAGCTTCGCTATCGTATTTTGAACTTCTTATTTATCTGCACAGTGCTGTAGTATAGTATTACGTATAAAAAATACCACGAATTTACTCTGCATAAAGCAATACTTCAAAAACAATATAACTAATTATAGTTTGAATAATTTAGCTATACATGGAATATATATTCAATAAAAAAACAAAATAATAATAAACGGGAGTATATATTATGAAAATAAAGAAATTTTTAATATATATTCACCTTTACTATAATTGCAGAAATACAACCATCTCCAATTGCTGAAGTTCCAGAACAACAAATATTCCCTATTTCAACCACTTATAAACAAGGTATCTATTCACTTTCTTTGTTCAATTGATATGAGGTTCCTGCGAAATTATAACTCAAAATGCCACTGCAGCCTTAATAACAGCTGATAGTATCGGTAAGCTTATGCAATTTATACACTTAGATGAAACGGATGAAATTGTAAAACTAGGCACTCTTCATGAGGGAGATATTGGGATAGTGCTCGGCACTGGAGAAGTAGTTGTTTCTCCCTTTAAATAACTACTTAATGTAGCGATTGTAATCACTCCACACATTACATTAAGATTATCCTTTCAAATTTTTTACATGATTAACTTATACTATCTACAATTTGTTCAATTTTAGAATTGCGTAAAAAAATATTTTTTTATCTTAATTTATTTAATAATAAAATTTTGGAATTCCTCTTTTATTATCCAAGCCAGGTATAATTGGAGGTATAAACATATTTTGTCTCACTATTCGACTTGATTCAGTAGTAGTAAGTTCTGAAAGTCTTGTTACTCCAACATAAACATCCGATATCTTATACCACGTTGCATAATCAACTATTCCTGTTTGTGGCAATCCAAATATTTGTTGAAATGTTTTTACTGCTTTTGCAGTTTTCGGTCCATAGAGCCCATCTTCTGCAACTTTGGGAATTAGTGGGTAATCTCTAGCTATTCTATTTAATTGACCTTGTATTGCCTTTACTTCTGGACCAGATTCTCCAATGACTAAATTATATCCTGGATATGACATTGGGCGTCCAGCAACCTTTTCAGCTGTAACTAATTCAATATCATTTCCATAATAATATTTTAATATTTCAAATGGTGCTTTACCTTGTTGTGCTAATTCTTGACTTCCCCATTGGCTTAACCATTGCGGACAAGTAACACTCTTTCCATCACAGTATTGGGTGAAAAGAGGCTGCTTCTTTCCAGTTCTTTTCACATAGGTGGAGAAAACCTCATCTACAATCTGACTTATATTATCATAGATATTTCTGCCATAATTAAATGCCTGGTCATAAGCTGTAGAGCTTGTAATATCAAAGTTCTTACCCTTCCCTCTATACCACTCAGTAAAAATTCTATTTAATGTAAAAGATATTATACAAAAAATATTTGCTCTTAATGCTGACTCTGCCCAAGTTGAATATATTTCACATGAAGCAACATTTTTAATATAATCTTTAAACTGTACTTTATAGTTTGGTGCTGATGGATCATCTGGAACTCCTTGATGGACAATAACATATTCTGGAACTACAGGCTCGGGTAATACAACTCCTGATGTTGGTGGTGGTAGTGGCTTCTCAGGATCTTCTGGTATTTTCGGTGGATAATTTCCATTTAATACAGGTGGTTGTATATTTATAACTTCCTGTCTCATACTTCCTCTTCCTAAATTGCTTTCTAAATTAACTATTTGGTAAGCAACTCGTGTAGGAAATACCTGACATCCCCTTATTACTACTGGATTAAATCCAGCTTTTTCAACAGTTATATCGTATGAGCTATACGGTGTTTGATTACTATTTGGATTTAAAGAATATTCTATAGGTGGTGCTTGTAATTCTATTACTTGAGTTAATCCAGCTACATTTGTAAGTAATTCAATATTATTAGCATTTTCAGAACCTGTTGTTCCTCTAACAGTTATCTTAACTCCATTAATTGGAATATAGTCATTGCCCCAAAAGCACTGAACTTTTAATCCGCCAGTGTTTGATTTACCATTTCCATTACTTCTATTGTTCATAGATTTCCTCTTTTTATTTTTTTTCATAATATTATATTTTCTAAGAGTATTATTTGTTACTATCACTTCTTTATGTTTTACATATCGCCTAGATAAAATAGAATTTAAGTCAGCTTGAAGTAAATTGAAACTATTAAGTGCACATACTTCTCCATAGCCCCATAATGGATTGGGATACGTTACATCTGTACGTCTTCTCTGAGCACCTTTTAATAAATAATATTTCAATCTTAGCCCAAATAGGTATAAATCATTTCCCTTGATTATCCCCCACTGCATCATTAATGCACATATTCCTGCAACTTGCGGTGCTGCCATTGACGTACCTGTTTTACTATCATATCCTCCATTTGGTACTGGTCCAACTATCTCTTCTCCCGGTGCGACTAAATCAGGTTTTACTAAATCTCCTTTATTTTGTGCTCCCCGTCCGCTAAACGACGATAGATTGTTAGTTCTATAATTATAGCTCCCAACTGCAATAATATTGTCTACTGTTGCTGGTATCCCTAAAGTATTATATTGGTTTGGTTCTAAAAATTTTGTCGCTGGATTAAGCCCTTCAAGTACTGGGAGCCATATTGAATATTCGCCTAAATATTCATTCAAAACATTTATTTCCAATGCCCATACACCTTCAGCAAGAAATCCAGTTCTAGCAGAAAGTATTATTTTTATTTCACTATTTAGTTCAAAAGGTTTTGGACCTGATACATATATATCATATCTATTACTTCCTATAGTTCCTTGAATGTATCCTTCCCGTATAGTAATATTTCCACTACTTTGACTCATTGGGTTTATTACATTAATTGATATATCAGGTAAAATCGGCTTATATAAATTCATAACAATTGACTTCTCTTCACTTGCAATATTAAAAATTTTCCTTTGAGTTTTTGTTAGTTCGCCTCCAACATGGTGTCCAGCATCTCCTTCATTACCAGCTGCAATAACAATAGCTACTCTCTCTAGGCTTTGAACCGTTCTAATATATTGCTCTAATAGACTACTCCCATCGTGAGCTCCATCATTTGTACTTAAGCTAATATTAATAACTAAAGGCATATTTAGTTCTTTGCTTCTATCTAGTAGAAACTTAATTCCCTGCATAATCTGTGAACTTAAAACTGCAGTTCCTCTTGCTGCTTTAACCATCGCTATTGATGCATTAGGCGCTGCACCTCTATACATAGGGTTTATGTTACCACCAGCACATGCAATTCCTGCAACATGTGTTCCATGTCCCGTATTATCAATAGACGGAACTATCGAATATGGATTAGAAGACTTTATTGCTTCCTCTATCATTTGCTTATTATAAATATTTCCACCAGTACTTAAATCATAGATATATTCTATCCTTGTCGTACCAGCAGTATTCATAAATGCTGGATGTGTATAATCTATTCCTGAATCTACAAACCCAACTAATACTCCTTCACCTGAAACATCAAAGTTAGGAGCTAATTGGGCAATACAAGAGACTCTATTACTTTCCTGATCTTGTTCATACAGACTCTTTGGCAGTTCTATATACTGAATTGCATTACTTAATGATAATTGCTCTAACTTTTCTCTAGGTATATTAACTACAGCAAAATTAAATCCTAGATCTTGAAATTTTCCACCTAATCCTTCAATGAATGCTTTTGTTTGTTCTGGAGTACCCCTATATAAGATAGTAAGTTCTAGATTATTATCTTGACTTTGATATTTATATCCAAGCTCATCCAATATTTCTTTTGGTACATTAGTTAATAATCCTATTAATGCGTCAGCTTTAGAAGAAACTTCTCTTTGTATCTCAGCCATAACAACCACGCTCTAAATTAATATATATAAACATACTATGCTGACAACTATCTAGTGAAACAATTAAGTATGTAACCCTCAAAAATATTTTTCCTAGTTCCTTTTTCTCATAAACTCATACACATGAATCTCTCCCATACGACTTTTAATAAATTCAAAGTACTCATAGTGACGATACGAAACTAAAATTTTTGCCTTTTAGAATGGTTCAACACAAAAAAATGTAACACTCAGTTCTTGACAGTGTAAAACTGAACTTATTTGGGTATTGATCCTTTAGAATTTTGTAAAAAATAATGCTAACCTGGATATTATATGGAATGTATATTTTAATCAAAAACACAAAAAATAGACTGAAGTGAGGTGTTAGTATGAAAATCAATAAATTTTTAGCAATTTTTTTAATATCAATAATTGCATTTACAGAAACCCCAAAAGCTCTTGTTAAATCAGATGTTTATAAACAAGGTATTTATGACATTTCTGAAGCAAACCCATTTCGTGCTACAGCTAAACTTGTTAAAGCAAATGGTGGCATTACAAGTTTAAGTATAGTTGACTCAACTGGTAATCAAAAATTTTATAACAGATTCGATACTGAAAATGAATCTATAAATTTAGGTTTTATTAATAATGCTGATCTTATAGCAATAGTTGGTAAGGGGGAAATAGCCATTACTTTTTCTAAATAAATAGAAATTTAACATATAGTCCATTCTTTTGAATAATTTAATACTTACCACATTCTCACCAGAAATAGATGCAGTATTGTTTCAAATTCGTTCAATCCATTATGCAAGCACCATTGGGCAATGATATTGCATCTCACAATTGTATTAATCCGTCATAATCATCATATACCGTATTCTTTATAAAATGTGACAAGAAAATCTTTTCCTATTTTGTACATGCATTTTATCTGTAGGATTTACTCAAAACACATAGAATAAAGGTTGATCAGATAAGAGAATATTCATGATAAAGCTTTTTTAAAATTTATACTTAATTTCTTTAAAAGTTAGGAAATGGTTTGTGGGCTTGAATATAGAAATATGATTTTATATAAATTTTAATGATAAATTGCTATTATATTTCAACAGACAATCAAAGGTCTATAATTCCAATTAGCAATATGAAAATAAAATTTATATACATTGTTTTGCATACTAGAATGGTCTTTATATAAGAAATGAAGATAAATTGGCTAAAGAGGTACACAATAGATTACCCCTTATTTTCCAAAAGTTCTTTTTCAAATTTTTTTGAGAAGTAAATTAAAATATTTATCATAACTGTAGTTGTTAATAAAACAGGAAAAATCCAATTTTCTTTAAAACTAATTGTTAAAAAATCAATTAAACTTAATATGCTTACCATTATGTTATATATACCCTCAATTCGTAAATATTCTTTTTCATTAAGGATAACATATTTTTTTTTCACATTATTAACTTTAAAATTAATAATGTTTGTAAATATATTAAAGTAACAGCTAATACCCATTATAGCAAATATAAGGAATAATACTCCAAATAAATATTTTAATAAGAAATCAATATATTCAAACATACAATGGTCCTTTCTCTTAATATTACTGATTATTATTATAAATATATTAATTAAACATAGTATATGAAAATCCTTTTTTATTATTGAGATTGTTACGTACATTAGCCAAACTTTTCTGCGAAACTCTTCTAATCCTTAATTTATCTTATAGTGATCAGAAAAGAATAAAACCTAGTAATTTCAATGGTTTATAGGCTTATAATAGGAAAGTTGGCTTAAGTAATATTCAAGTTAAATACAATAAAAATATAAAAAAACAAGAGAATAGTCATAAATACTATAATCTTGTTTTTTATATATATTAATTATGTTGAAAATAAACTTTTAAAATAATTTTAATATTCTCCAACTTCAACATAACCACTAGAAGAAACTATTCTATCATAAGTAAGATATCCACCAGAAGAATTTGGACTACCAGTACCCCAACCTGAACAGCCTAGAGTTGTTTCTATTACTACGCACCAATCAGGGTACTTAGAATTATACTTTGCTATAGTTGCCTGTAAATCATCATATACGGCTGCTACAGCACCTTGTATAGTACTAACAGCTAAAGCTCCAGGAACACTCTTTTTTACAAGAGCAGCAAATAGGGACACAACTGCGTTTATTTTAGTAGCGTTATGAGAATTTACAACCGCATCAATTTCAGCTACAGTTCCAAATCTTGCTTCAAATTCTGATTTTGGTATAAAAGTATATACAGTTTTTGTATTTGACATAATATCGTCTCCTTAATTAATTAAATTTTATTAAGCTGTTTGAGGTTAGCTAACTCATTTGCTTTACACTTACTAAAAGAATATTTCTATGAATTTTGTAAACCTAAATTTAATTAAATTTATTTTTTATTTCATTAACGATTGAATTTATTGAATCTAAAAGGTTTAACTTATCTGTTCTGTTAGTTCCCTTATTATATTCTGCTTGGGAAATATGCTTAAATTTCAAAAAACTTTATGAATGATAGTATTTAATCTTAAACACCAAAAAAGGAAACCTAATTTAATAGATTTCCTTATGGATTTAATCTTTACTTATCCCATCCAAGCAGCTTTCTCTCCAGATCATCATAATCATACTGCCTTGGTTCAAAATTATTAAACCGTAGCTTTTTAGAATCATCTGCTTCGTCATTTAAAGATTTATTATTTAAATTTTCAAGTATTCCTGTCAAATACTTAACTGGTGCTGTTATCTTTCCTTGTTTTGATTTGTTACACATTATAGATACCCCATCATAAACCAGAACCTCACCATATTTTAACTTAAGTCTATGTATTGTTGAATCTGCTATGGTAAATCCTGATTTTTTTAAGTATTCAGTAGCATCTAAAGTTTCCTTTTTATCTTTTAACAAAGATTCTTCATAAGAGCTATCATCTAATTCTAAAGCCAACTCGTCAATTGAAATTTGCTTATTTATAGCCTTGTCTTTACTGAAATCATATATTCTAGGCTCTAAATCTTCAACAATAAAAGTTAAGCTTTTTACTGATCTTCCTGCTTTATTTTCTTTATAAGACACTTTCATATTTAACTTTTGGTTTATTTCCTTTAATGCCGGCTCTACAACTTTAGTTTTGAAGTTAAAATACCTGTCATAAGATGTGCCTTCCTCAATCATAAGCCACTCTTTAAGCTGATCTATTGTATGCGTAACTTCCTTATTATGCCCGCTCCAGACTCTAAATAACTCATAAAACCTTTGAGTATAATAACCATTTGCCTGTCTTATCATCTTTAAATTAATTGGTGAATATCCAAGCTCCTTATACCCCATTAAAACCTCATAAAGATCTTTATCCAAGTAACAATTAAATTTAAGAGTATCTTTATCTACCACAACTTTGTTAATAAGTGTTGTAATCACATAACTTTTTTGTTTTTCAAATCTGATAGGAATTTTTATAAACTTTTCTAAGCTTTCAGTTAGTGCTTTCACTGTATTTTCTTTTTTATTCTTAACAATGCTGCTTAGCTCATCAATTGTTAAAACAGCTCTTAACTGGCTGTCATTTTCTTTCTCAATTTGGCATTTATATAAAATCTTATTAAAAATCTTATATTCCACGCTAGTGATGTTAATATTACTTTTAATAAGCGTATTACTCTTAAAAAGTACCTCACTAATATCTTCCGCTTTCTCTTCATCAACTATACTAATATCAGAATTCATATGAGCCTCCAGTTTAGGCACATGAAAGGAAATAATAGATAATCATATTGGTCTATTATTTTTTTGCTTTTGCCTAAGTCTTATTAAATAAATAATATCATTAAAACTACTAATCTTCAAACAGGTAGTTTTAAATCCTTAAAAAGTAGTTTTAATATAAAAATTTTAGATATTCTTCAACTGAAACTTTGGTTTAAAGTTTCATAAAAAAAAAGCTGATGGTTACAAATCTAATTTTATATCCACCAGCTTTAGACGCATTACGTTCAATATCTTTAATTAGTTGACTAATTCTCTTTAATGTCTTTCTATCCTGTGACTGCCAATAAATATAATCATCCAAAGCTTCATCAGACCATACTTTATTTATTATCTACCTCAAGAATGTCTTCTACTAAACCCTTTCCTTCATTAAGCTGAGTTATGGATTTTTTCAAATTTGCCATATTACTTTCACTATAAAATGGATCACTTGCAGTGATTTCAAAAGGTATTTTACGCTCCCTTACAACTGCTTTGGCAAAAATAGTGAATGCAGTTGTCATATTCATGCCAAAATCGGCAAAAAGAGCTTCTGCTTGTTTTTTTAATTCTTCATCCATACGAACATTAACTGTTGTTTGAGCCATAATATCACTCCTTTTAGTTCTATATATACATTATATGATAATATATGTTTTTTGTAAATACAATGTAATTATATTGTATACATATATTTTATTTTTATTCATTTTAAAATACCCAAACTATCCAATCAGCCTTTTTTAAGATCTCCACAGATTTTACTGGAATATAAATTCCTAAGGAATAGAAAATATATGATTGAATCTACTAATCTTTATTATAGATAAATCTTTTTCCTTAAAAAGTAGTTTTACGCCCTTAAAAGGTAGTTTTTAATGAATTTCTATCGTAAATTTTTCCTTAAAAAGTAGTTTTAAATCCTTAAAAAGTAGTTTTACGTCCTTAAAAAGTAGTTTTACGTCCTTAAAAGGTAGTTTTAAATCCTTAAAAAGTAGTTTTAACATCAAAAAAATGGCTTGTTTACTGGGCTCAAATGGTGCCTAAATACATTAAATACATTAAATACATTAAATACATTAAAACAACTGTTGTTTTTTTGTTTGAAAATATGAATTTAAGTTTTTCTTTTTGCAACACTAATCAATCTTACAACATGCTAATATCTATCCACTTTTAGCATAATGTAAAAAAAAATTTTACAATCTGTATATTTTTTTTACATTTTAACATATAATAAGGTTAAGGAGGTGTTTGCATGAAAAATTTTGCAAGTAATATAACTATAGATAATTTATTTGATAATAGAAAAGCTGTAGGTTCCAAATTGCTAGAAATAATGAAATCTAAAGGTCATACTAAGGTATCATTTTCTAAAGTAACAGGTATAAGCAGACCAACCTTAAATAACCTATTTAAAGGCGAAACTGATAACAAGACTACATTTACAACTCATATAACTAAAATTATAGAAACTGTTAATATCACATTAGAAGAAATAATTAATTACAATGAAAATAAAATCGCTCAAAATGTAGCAGTTTTTTCAGATAATGCTCCAACTGAGCATGAGCATGACCCTAAAGCCAAAGAAATGTTTAATGTATTAGATGATATTTTACATTTATGTGAATTATATTATTAAAAAGTAGGTGAAATTCATGTCAGAGCTTATAACCAGCAAAAATTTAGATCAAGTAATAGAAAAAAATTTAAGAATTAAAGATGATATAATTTATTATAGAGACCGCTTGCTCAATGATTTAAATTTAAATAATGCTGTAAAAGCGGAAGAAAAACTAGCATTTCAAATTTTAAAAGATAAAGGATTAATACAACTGCCAATAAAAGATAGATTTTGGGGTGGGGCTATTTATAAAAAAGAAAATAAGAGAATTCCAGTACTCAATACTGCACAGCCAAGAGTATATCAATACTTTGTAGCCTGGCATGAAGTTTATCATTTATTATACGATGAGAGCTTAACAGAAAGTTCTCATAATGTCTTAATAGATCCAGATTTAAATGAAAGAAAAGCAGACTATTTTGCTGCTATGATAATGCTTGGAAATGTTTATAATTATTATAACAGCTTAAAAGAAGAGAAATTTATAAATAAGATTATATATTGCATGGATTTATATAAAGCTCCATATAAGGTTATTTTAATAAATCTATATGAATCAGCTATAAACAATAAAAATGATGAATTAAGAAAATTAATATTATATAATTTTGATAATAAACCTATAGATTTAGTTAAAAAATTTCAAGAATTAGAACTAGATGATGAATTAGTAAAACCATCATATGTAGTTAGCATAGGAAATTTAGAAAAAAAGATTAAGAAAGCCATGGAAGATGAGTCTGATGTTTCAGCTCATGAGTCAAATTTATATTATTTAAAGCAATTGGGTGATGAAATTCAAAAGCTTATTAATAAGGAGTAGACTACCATGGATAATAATTTAAAAGATTTTTTAATTAATAATCCTAACGCTAAAACAGCTATAATTTATAACCTTTAAATCAAATAATTTTAGTTGAAAATAATTACCTAAATATATATAATCAAACATTTGTGGAGTTAATATATGACGAAAGTTTGTATATTACATTTTAATTAAAGTCACATTAAATGTAACGGAATTTGTTACATTTAATGTGACTTTTTTAGTCATTACTATTTTCAATCTCTTGCCTTAATTCATTTAGAACCTTTTTATATACAATATAACATTGAAATTCTCCTTCTTGTTTTCTTAATTTGTTAATAAACACTATAAAAACAACTACTATATAAACTATCATTACTAATATAAATAATACATTAAAAAGCTGATCTGATTTAGTAGCCGTTTGACCTTTGTTAAAAGTATTTAAATTAATAAGATTAGGAATTAGTAATGAAAGAGTCGTCGCAAAAAAAGCATATAATATAGATAAGTATGGTGACTTTTTAGTTTCTATATTTTCTTCTATTCTTTCAATTTCTAAATCTATAAAATCAACATTTTCATATCTACTATCATTTTTACATCTATCTTTGATTTCACTTTTAACGTTAATATATTCCTCATGCTTACTTGAACTTGATATATTATCAAACGATTTAATGTAATTACGCAATCTATTCATTTTTTAGTACCTCCAAATTATAATTAATATATAAAACTAATTAAATTTTATATATGATTTGCAAAATTTTATATAATAATTTTGCAAATCACTTTTAGAATAAACTAATACTTATATCTTACATATACAGCTGGATCGCCATGCCAATATTTTGATAACATTACTCGTCCAGATTCAATTTTTCTGTCTAATTGTTGAACTTGAGAATTAGGTGCAGTCCAGTTTGCATCTATTACTTTAGTTATATCTTGACCTATTTCGAATGGCATAAGTATTATAATGTTGGCTTGTGATGATGGTAAACTTGGATTTATAGTAAATCCATTAAAAGGAACAGCCGTTTCTAAAATAAATTCTTCGTTTTGATTTTTGTTTATATATTTACTAAAAGTAAATGTAAAGTACTGCTGACCTGCTGGAATTGTTATTATTTGTTTAGAATTCTTTAATTCCATATATTCTTCCATAGTCTTAACAGAAGAATTTACACCTTCAACAGTTGGTGCTGCTATAAAATTATCTAATGACTGCCTCATTAAAGATTCAAGCTGAGCAACATTTTCTATACTTGTTGGATCAAAGTCTTGTTGTTGTGCTTGTTCACCATTAGGCAAGTAAAACTTAACTTGTCCAACTTCACTACAATCAGGTAAAACAAACTTTATTTCTTCTGTTAAAGGATTTGCTAGTCTAATATTTGATGTTATTCTTGCGATATCACCTTTTGCATTCTCATATCTTGATAATGCAGTAATATCTATAGTTACTGATTGAGTTAATATTTCTAAGTTTTTTATTGATTGTATCATATTCTTTGTGTGACTGATCTTAAGCAGTCTACTCCTTCCTTGTTTTAAAATTTTTATTGTTTTTAATTAGCTGAAAATTTCAAATATCTAAGAAGGAACAATTTTTTTACAATATTTTCTAATTGATATCATATATAAACCTCCAAATCTCTGATAGAAAGTTGAAGTTTCACTATATTTGTGTTACAATTTGCTTAGATTTTATTAAATATAGTGTGAGAAAGCCTATCAGTGTTTTCTCTTAAAAGGTAGTTGGCGCTACCTTTTTTTATTTGCTCAATATAATTTACATCGATATTTACAATCGATTTTTTAATATATTTTGCAAATAGTTAAGGTAAAGAACTTTTTAGTGCTGTTTTACCTCTACTGTTATATTAACCCAAGAATTAAGAATTGTCAAATTATTTTTAAAATAAATCGCGAGTAAAATGAACTTTATTTATTATTTTTGTATCTTTTTTGCAAAAACATGGTTATAATATACGTATATGCACAATATATTTATAAAAATGTTATATGGAGGATTGAAATGATATTAGAATTTACGGTAAAAAATTTCTTATCTATAAAGGATGAAGTAACTTTAAGTATGGTAGCATCTAAAGACTCTTCATTTGAAGATAATCTTTTACCATATGAAGACGGAAAGAAAATTAAAAATGCTTTAAAATCAGTTGTTATATATGGTGCTAATGCTTCTGGAAAGACAAATGTATTAAAAGCATTACGGTTTTTCAGATGGTTTATAAGTCATTCTCATGAAATGCAGCAAGGTCGTAAAATACCAATTGATACTTTCAAGCTTGACGAAGATTTTCATAATAAACCTAGTGAATTTCAAATTATTTTCATTCATAAAGAGATAAAATACCTTTATGGCTTTTCTGTAACCGAGGACGAAGTTTTTGAAGAATATTTATATTACTATCCAAATGGTAGACAAAGTACAATTTTTACTAGAAATAAAGATGAGTATACATTTACAATTGATGTAGAACGTCAATCTGAATTAAAAAATAAATTTAACTCAAAAAATAAATTATTTATTGCTATAGAAAGTTTATGGGAATATGAAAAAGCAAAAGCTCCTTTTGAATGGCTTAATAATCATTTAAAGGTTTTAATTAATCATGATCGTTTGGAGGCATACACTGGATCAAATATGCATAAGGATAAAAAATTTGATTCACTTGTTAAGAAGTATATAAAACTTGCAGATGTTGGGATAGATGATGTATCTATAGATATACAGAAAACTGAGGATGCATTAAGTTCAGAAAAACTTAGCTTCTTACCTGCCGAAATCAAAGATAAAATATTAAGTGAAGCTAAAGATTCAAATTTTATAGATATTAAGATGATTCATAATTATAAAGATAAAGATGGAAATATTATTAATTGTCCTTTTGAATTTAATCAAGAATCAGATGGAACTCAAAAATTCTTTGGTCTTTTAGGTCCATGGATTGATGCACTCGTAAAAGGATATACTATTGTAATCGATGAACTTGATATCAGACTTCATACACTTTTAGTAAAAAAACTCATGGAAATGTTTTTAGATCCTGATGTGAATAAGAAAAACGCTCAATTAATATTTTCAACACATGATACAAACCTACTTAATTCAGATCTTTTAAGACGTGATCAAATTTGGTTTACCGAAAAGAAGGAAGATAAAAGTACTGATCTTTATTCCTTATATGACTTTAAAGGATTACGAAAAAATATAAGTATAGAAAAAGGTTACCTTCAAGGGAAATATGGTGCAATTCCAGTGTTAAAGGGTGATTGGAAATGGGAGGATTAAAAAGAACTGCTGAAAAATCCAGGGAACAGCTTAGAAAAAAGCGAAAACAGAATCCTACGATCCTTATTATATGTGAAGGTAAAGATACTGAAACAATTTATTTAGAAAATTTTAATTCTAAATATACTAAAGTTGATGTTAGAATTGCAGACAGAAATTCAAAAGGTAAAAATAAAGGAAGAGCTACTGATCCAGAAAACTTAGTAAAAAAAGCTATTGAAATTCAAAATAAAGATTACGATATAAATGAAAAAGATGGAGATCGAGTTTGGTGTGTATTTGATGTTGATATAAATTATAACAATAATAACGCAGTGCAAAGTAAAATAGATGAAATACAAAAGGCTAAAATATTATCTAATAAAAATCACATAAGACTTGGAATATCAAACCCTTGTTTTGAGCTATGGTACCTTATGCACTTTGAGTACACTACAGCTAATTTAAAGGATTATGATGATGTGAAACAAAGATTAGATAAGCATATTGCAAACTATGATAAAAACAAAAATGTTTATGATCAACTAAAGCCTTATCTTAACGAGGCTATA
Source organism: Clostridium beijerinckii (assembly GCF_018223745.1). Classification (NCBI taxonomy): domain Bacteria; kingdom Bacillati; phylum Bacillota; class Clostridia; order Eubacteriales; family Clostridiaceae; genus Clostridium; species Clostridium beijerinckii. The sequence goes on along the minus strand of NZ_CP073654.1, from coordinate 1,839 downwards.
GCTAGATTAAAAAAACTTAAACAATATCATGAAAGCTTAGGTAAAACACTTCCAAATGCTGAAAGTGATTACTTAAAAATTACTGCTGAAAACATTGTAAAAAGTAATCCTTATACAAATGTTAGTGATTTGATTGAGTATATGGAATCTTTAGAACATGGAGAAAATAATTAATATTTATTTTTCTATTTCCAATTTAATCTCTACTATAATTAAAACTTCCATATTTATTATTCTCTTTATACGCTTAAAAGATAAATATATAACTAGATATCTATATTAATAAGATATCTAGCTATATATAAAACTATCTAAAATCACAAATACATTATAAAATAAGTTAAAAATGTTGTTATGAAATTTGTAACAACATTTTTAACTTATTTTATAACATAATTTGTTATTTAATGTATCCATTATTCCTTATTCCAACCGAGTAGATTTACTTCTAATTCGTTATAATCATAAGTTCTTGCTTCAAAATTATTGAATTTATTATTAATAACCTCAGTTACTGTCCAATCATCTTTTATTGCCTGCATCATGGCGCCTACTAAATTATTTAAATTTTTAAGTTTACTTATGATATTATATTTTTCCTTAACCTTTTCAATATCATAGTCAGCAGCATTAAGTATTTTATAAGCTTCACTATAGCTTATATCTCCAATAATATTTTTTACAATGTTAATATCATCATCTATGCTTTCTCTTCTTCGTATTCAATATATAAATCAGTCTTTGAATTTATTTCATTGACTGCAACACTTATTACTTTCTGCTTTAAATTTGCATATTTAGGGTATTGTTTATCATCAATATCTAATACACATCTAAAATCATCAATGGTAATTGATCTGATTCCTATCTTTTCATATTGCTTTAGGAGTTCATATAATCTAAATGAGTAGGTGCTTTTAAACTGCATTATGTTTTTTAATTGATATTTGGTGTACCAATCTAAATTTAAATAAAATGGCTTTAATTCTTTGTTTACCTTTAATGTTAAAATGCCATCTTTATATTTACATATATCTACCCAATGATATTTTTCAAACTCTCCAGTATTTATGTCTTTTATTTTAATAACTCTTTGCATAATGGAATCTGTAATATTATCAATATCCCTATAAAATCTGCTATCGCTTGTATTTAATATTTTTATTAGTTCTTTGGTTTTAAATTTATACTCTTTAAAATCATCATCATCTTTTTTAATCATACTTGCTAGCAGTCTGATTAATTTCTGTTCCATAACAGTTAATGTATAAGATGCTTCAATCAGTCTATTGCTTTGATATATCCAATTATTGATCATGCTTTTTAGCTCATTAAGCATTTATTATCACCTCGCATTATAAATATAACTTATTTGTAATTGGGTATCAATAAGTTAAAATATTTTATAAAAAATCTAGGCAAAATATTGATATCACTTGATTTAGATACTGTAGTTCAGTTCACTATCGAAAGGTTATATTTAAGTAATTTTCACTATCAATAAGTTATACTTGACTATCAAAAGGTTATATTTGAGCTATTGAAACATAGATATATCAAGGCTTTCAACTATGCCGAAAACATATTAAAACAATATATATAAAACTATATAAAACAACAACAGACTATCAATAAGTTATACTTAGATCATAAGTACCATAAATAAGTTATAGTTGGACTTAGAAACACATCATATCTAGGTTATATTAAATCAATTTTCACTATCAAAAAGTTATATTTAAAAACTTATTGTTTTATAAATGATTTAAACTATTTGTAAAATAATAAGAAAACATATATTGTTGTTGTTTTTATAGGTCATAAAAAATCATTAATATT
>NZ_CP073653.1:5807500-5876902 GCF_018223745.1 Clostridium beijerinckii | reverse complement strand
TGTTTATGACTTACCAACCTAAAAAGAGACAAAGAAAAAAAGAACATGGTTTTAGAAAAAGAATGAGCACTCAATCAGGAAGAAACATTCTTAAGAGCAGAAGACAAAAAGGAAGAAAAAAATTAACAGCTTAAGGGCCCATTAGTGGCCTTTTTTCTGCAAATGCAGGGAAAAAAGGAGTATAAAAATATCTATGATTTATAGATTAAAGAAAAATTTTGAATTTACAATTGTATATAAAAGAGGTAAATCATTTGCAAATGAGCTTCTAGTTATGTACATATTAAAAAATAGAAGGAATAAGGATAGAGATTTTTTAGCCTATAGCAAGGTAGGTATTTCTGTAAGTAAAAAAGTTGGGAATAGTGTTGTTAGAAGTAGATGTAAAAGATTAATAACTGAAAGCTTTAGATTAAATTATAATTATATAGTAAAGGGATATGATTTTGTTTTTATAGCAAGAAATCCTCTTCAAAGTAAAAGCTACTTTGAAGTAGAAAGAGCTATGAGAAGTTTAATTAAAAAGGCAGGCTTATATAATAATGAAGAAATTACTAATACGCCTAATTAAATTTTATAGAAAATATATTTCACCTGGAAGATCTTCATGCTGTAGATTTGTGCCTACTTGTTCACAATATGCAATAGATGCCATAAATAAATATGGAGCTTTTAAAGGTAGTGCATTAGCAGTTTACAGAATATTAAGATGTAATCCTTTTTGTAAGGGTGGATATGATCCGGTTAGGTGAGATATTAGGAGGTATATATTTTAATGTTTCAAGCAATAGTTAACTTTATGAAAGGGATATTTGATTCCCTGCATGACTTTATAGTTAGTATGGGAATATCAGATGTTGGGCTATCTTATGTTTTGGCAATATTTATTTTTACATTGATTATAAGAATTTTAATATTACCATTTAACATTAAGGCAGCAAAGTCATCACAAGGAATGCAGAAAATTCAACCAGAAGTGAAAAAGCTTCAGGCTAAGTACAAAGACGATCCTCAAAAATTGAATACTGAAACTATGAGGCTATATAAGGAGAATAATGTTAGTGTAGCTGGTGGATGCCTTCCATCATTATTACCTCTACCTATACTAATGGCTCTTTATTGGGTATTTATGGGGATACAAGGAATAGAAGGTGCTTCATTCCTGTGGATTCACGATTTATTTGCACCAGATAAATATTATATATTACCAGTATTAGCTGCATTGTCAACATATATACCATCTTATTTAATGTCTAAATCAACACCATCACAACCAGGTGGAATGAATATGGGAAGTATGAATTTAGTTATGGCTGGAATGATGGGTGTTATGTCATTGAATTTTAAATCAATACTTGTACTTTACTGGATAATTGGTAATTTAATTCAAACAATACAAACATATTTTTTAAACTATAGGCCAGCAATGAGAGAGATGGATGATAAGACTCAAAAAGATGCTGTAGCAGAATCAGATAAATTTGTTGTGGCAGTGGAAGAATCTAAAAATTCAGCTAGTAAAAAGAGAAAAAAGAAATAATCAAAAAGTGATTTTGCTTTGATATTAGAGGTGGTGAATTAACAGATGAAATCAGTAGAAGTGGAAGGAAAGACTGTTGAAGAAGCCTTAAATAAAGCTTTAAGTGAACTTGATGCAAATAAGGATATGGTTGATATTGAAATTTTGGATCATGGCTCAAAGGGTTTATTTAATGTTATAGGAGTTAAACCAGCAAGAATTAGAGTTTCTAGAAAATATAATTATATTGAAGAAGCACGAAACTTTATAGTTCATATACTCAAGGGAATGGAAGTTGAGGCAACTATTGATATTAAAGAAGAGAATGATAGCATTATAATTAATTTATCCGGAGAAAAAATGGGAGTGATAATTGGTTATAGAGGAGAGACATTAGATTCTATTCAATATTTAGTTTCACTTGTAGTTAATAAGTTACATGAACTTCCTCATAAAAAGGTTATACTAGATACCGAAGATTATAGAAGCAAAAGAGAGGAAACTCTTAAAGGTGTTGCAATTAAAACAGCTAATAGAGTTAAGAAAACAAAAAAATCATTTAAACTAGAGCCAATGAATCCATACGAGAGAAGAATCATTCATTCTGCACTTCAGGAAGATGCCTTTGTTAATACATATAGTGAGGGCGAGGAGCCGTTTAGAAGGGTAGTCGTTGAATTAAAGAAAGATTAAACTTAAAAAAGAAAGCCATAATGGCTTTCTTTTTAAGTTTATAAATAAAATTTATGACTAAAAAGAGAAGTTTTAGCTAATATAACTTTGACTATTTAAATTTTGTTATGTAAAATTGATAATAGTTAAAAAGGAGTTTTAGTTTAGAAAATATTCTTCTTTAAAAAGAGGAGGAAATTAAATGAAAGAATTTGATACTATTTGTGCGATCGCTACACCAATCGGAGAAGGCGGAGTTTCAATAATAAGAATTTCAGGGGAGAATGTTTTAAAGATTGCTAGTAAGATATTTACCCCTAGGAATAAATACGATATTGAAAGCATGAAAACATACACTATGAAGTATGGTAATATTGTGGATTTAGAGAACAAAAAAGAGATAATTGATGAAGTTATTTTAAGTTATATGAAAGCTCCAAGAAGCTATACGGGTGAAAACGTGGTAGAAATAAATTGTCATGGAGGAGTTATATCTACTAATAGTGTATTAGATCAGGTTATTAAAGCTGGTGCAAGACTTGCAGAACCTGGAGAATTTACTAAAAGAGCATTTTTAAATGGAAGAATAGATTTGAGTCAGGCCGAAGCAGTTATGGATATAATAACTGCTAAAACAGAGTTATCGATGAAAGCAGCTATGATTCAAAGCAAAGGGGCTTTATCTAAAGAAATAAATGAATTAAGAGGGTATTTGCTAAACGTTTTAGCGCTAATTGAATATGCAGTTGATTTTACAGAAGATGATGAGGATATCGTTGATGACAATTTAATTTTACAGATTAAAGATGGGATCGAGAATACAAATTCAAAAATTGAAACCTTATTGTCTAATGCGGATGCGGGTAAAATTGTGAGAGATGGACTCAATATAGTTATTGTAGGAAAACCAAATGTAGGAAAATCTTCATTACTTAATGCATTATTAAGAGAAAATAGAGCTATAGTAACAGATGTCCCAGGGACAACTAGAGATATAATTGAGGAATATATAAATCTTGATGGAATACCGGTTAAAATAACCGATACAGCAGGAATAAGAGATACAGAAGATGTAGTAGAAAAAATAGGTGTGGAAAAATCAAAAGAGAAAATTGAAGAAGCAGATCTAATAATACTCATGCTTGATGCATCTAGATATATAGATGAAGAAGACAGTAGAATAATTAATAAAATAAAGAATAGAAAATATATAGTATTATTAAATAAGATGGATTTGAAAGATATAAAAATTCAAGAAGAAATACTTAAGAATCTAAGTAATATAATAAATATATCAGCTAAAACTGGCCAAGGAATAGATATTTTAAAAGATGAAGTTAAAAAGTTATTCTTTAATGGAGAGATAAGCTCTGAAAGCTTAATAATTTCTAATGCACGACATAAGCAAGCGTTATATAAATCATTAGAAAATTGTAAAATGGCTTTAGATAAAATTAATGCTAATGAATATCTTGATTTAATATCAATTTATATAACAGCGGCTATGAAAGCTTTAGGAGAAATAACTGGAGATGAATTAGAAGAAGATTTATTAAACAAAATTTTTAGTGAATTTTGTGTAGGAAAGTAGGTAAAAGTAATGGCAGTAAATTATGATGGTGGTCAATTCGATATAGTTGTTGTTGGTGCAGGTCATGCGGGATGTGAAGCTGCATTGGCATCAGCAAGATTAGGCCTTAATACATTAGTATGTACAATAAATTTAGATTCAATAGCATTGATGCCTTGTAATCCTAATATCGGTGGTACTGCAAAAGGTCATTTAGTTAGGGAAATTGATGCACTTGGTGGAGAAATGGGGATCAATATTGATAATACATTTATTCAGTCAAGAATGTTGAATACTTCAAAAGGACCAGCTGTTCACTCATTGAGAGCTCAAGCAGATAAAAAAAGTTATCAATTTAGAATGAAGAGAATTTTAGAGGAACAGGAAAATCTTAAAATAAGGCAAATTGAGGTAACTGAACTTAATGTTGAGAATGGAAAGGTGACAGGCGTAGTTACTAAAAATGGAGCTATTTTTAAATGTAAGGCGGTAATTCTTGCAACTGGTACATATTTAAAGGGAAAAATTATAATTGGTGAAGTATCATATAGTGGCGGTCCTAATGGTTTATTTCCAGCTAATGACCTATCACAATCATTATTAGATTTAGGAGTTTCTTTGAGGAGATTCAAAACTGGAACCCCAGCTAGGATAAATAGAAGATCTGTGGATTTTTCTAAGATGATAGAACAAAATGGTGATGATAATATAATACCTTTTTCATTTATGAGTGAAAATATTGAAAGGGAACAAGTATCTTGTTATTTAACCTATACAAATGATGAAACACGTAAAATAATTAGAGATAATATAGGAAGATCTCCAATTTATAATGGGAGTATAAAAGGCGTTGGTCCTAGATATTGTCCATCAATAGAAGATAAAATAATGAGATTTCCAGATAAACCACAACATCAAATATTTATTGAACCTGAGGGGCTTGACACACTAGAAATGTATGTAGGTGGATTTTCATCATCATTACCAGAAGAAGTACAAATTAAAATGCTTAAAACCTTACCAGGACTTGAAAATGTTGAAATGATGAGAACTGCATATGCAATTGAGTATGATTCAATTGATCCTACTCAATTAAAACCAACATTAGAATTTAAAGATATTGAAGGATTATATGGTGCAGGTCAGCTTAATGGAAGTTCAGGATATGAAGAGGCTGGAGCACAGGGGTTAATTGCAGGTATAAATGCAGCATTAAAAATTAAAGAAAAAGAACCACTAATACTAACTAGATCTGATGCTTATATAGGAGTTCTAATAGATGATCTAGTTACAAAAGGGACTAATGAACCTTATAGGATGATGACTTCAAGAGCAGAATATAGATTATTATTAAGGCAGGATAATGCAGACTTTAGGTTAACTAATTTAGGATATAGAGTTGGATTAGTTACAGAGGAAAGATATGATAAATTTATAAAGAGGAAACAAAATATTGAAAATGAACTAGAACGATTAAAGAATTTAAAGGTAACTAATAAAAAAGAAATAAATGAATTTTTAATATCATTAAATTCAGCTGAATTAAGAAAGCCAATTACTTTTTATGAACTGCTACAAAGACCTGAATTAGATTACTTTGATTTAAAACAAATAGATTCGGAGAGACCAGAATTACCTCATGACGTTGGAGAGCAAATTAATATATTAACAAAATATGAAGGATATATACAAAGTCAGCTTGAACAAGTTGCTCAATTTAAGAAATTTGAGAAGAAATTATTACCAAAGGATATTAATTATAGTGATATTAAGGGGTTAAGAACTGAAGCAATACAAAAGTTAAGTGATATTAGGCCAATAAGCATAGGTCAGGCAACACGTATTTCAGGAGTGTCTCCAGCGGATATTTCAGTATTACTTATTTATCTTGAAAATTATTATAATAAATAATTTTAATTATTATTGGAGGAATTATGAAGTTTTATGATTTAATGTCTAAATCAGCAGAAGATGTTGGTTTACAACTATCGAAAGAGCAGTATGAAAAATTTATTGATTATATGAAACTTCTTCAAGAATGGAATGAAAAGATTAATTTAACAGCTATAATTGATGATGAAGAAATAATCAAAAAGCATTTTATTGATTCAATAAAAGCATTTAAAAGAGACGAATTCAAAATTGCTAGCAGTTTAATAGATGTTGGTACAGGAGCTGGTTTTCCAGGGTTGCCTATTGCAATAATGAGAGCTGATTTGAATGTTACACTATTAGATTCATTGAACAAAAGAGTGAGTTTTTTAAACACAGTTATTAATAGAATTGGAGCATCTAATGTAACAACTATACATTCTAGGGCTGAAGATGGAGCAAAAGATATTAAGCTAAGAGAGAATTTTGATATTGCAACATCTAGGGCTGTTGCAAATATGAGTGTATTATCTGAATTATGCTTACCATATGTAAAAGTTGGAGGAAGTTTTATTGCGCTAAAAGGTCCATCAGTTGATCAAGAAATTACAGAGAGCACAAATGCAATAAAGATTTTAGGTGGAAAAATATTAGAAGTTTGTGAAATTAACATTGAAGATACAGAATTAAAACATAACTTAGTTGTCGTGAAAAAGATAGATAGATCTCCTAAGGGATATCCAAGAAGGGCAGGATTAATAAGTAAAAATCCAATTAAATAGAGATATTACATAAATAATTGAAATTTGATTATGTAAGCAGGTATATGATAAAATATTAAGGTAGGAGCTATATAGACAAATAAGGATAATAAGGTAAAATATGTATGTAGTATTTTAATAAGGGATGGGTTGGGAACATGAATAATGAAATAGTAAGTATTAGCATAAATAAAGTCATTCCAAATATTTATCAACCACGTAAATATTTTAATGAAGAAGCTATAGAAGAGTTATCACAATCAATTAGAGAACATGGAATAATTCAACCAATTACTGTAAGAAGGCGCGGAGAGGTCTTTGAATTGGTAGCAGGAGAGAGAAGACTTAGAGCAGCTAAGTTAGCTGAGTTAGAGACGGTTCCTTGCAATATTATAGATATAACTGACTCTGAATCTGCTCAGATAGCTCTACTTGAAAATCTTCAAAGAGAAGATTTAAATTACATAGAAGAAGCAGAAGCTTATTATAATTTAATAAGTGATCATAATTTTACACAAGATGAATTAGCAAAAAAGATGGGAAAGAAGCAATCAACAATCGCTAATAAATTAAGATTGCTAAAGTTAAGTAGTGAAGTCAGGGAATTATGCTTAAAGAATAAATTAACTGAAAGACATGCAAGAGCATTGTTAACAATTCCGACTGAAGAAATGCAATTAAGAATTGTTCAAAAAGTAATAAAAGACGGATTAAATGTTAAGAAAACAGAAGAATTAATTAACAAAGAATTGCTTAAATTAGCTGGAGAAGAATTAAAAAATAAGAATAAAAGAAATATAAGAGGTGTATTGCCGGCTAAACTTTATGTTAATACAATAAAACAAGTTTTGCAGAAATTTGATATTCCAGCTGAATATTCATATAAAGATGATGATGAATTTATAGAAGTAGTAGTAAAGATACCAAAAACAAAAAAATAAGAGGAATAATTGGAAGTTAAGGTTTTACCAAGTATTACCTTAACTTTAATTATATATACATGTTGTAATTAAATTTCTACATTTTGGTCTTAACTTAGGGCTTACATGAATAGAATTCTAAATGTAAATTTATTATTGCAAGTATATATTAATCTTATATTTATACACAGAAAATTAAGAATTAATGAAAAATATTTTATGATAGAATATATTTTATTAAGAGTTATTGTTTTTTAGAACATAATTCTTTTATTATAATAAAAAAGTATATATAATATTAATATGGAAAGGGGGGACGCTCTTTTAGGGCTGTGCTTATGAAAGTAATTTGCATTTTTAATCAAAAAGGTGGGGTTGGGAAAACAACTACTAATATAAACTTATGTGCATATTTAGCAATGGAAGGTTATAGAGTATTAACTATAGACATAGATCCTCAAGGAAATACTACGAGTGGATTAGGATTGGATAAAAGTAATTTAGACTTATCCATTTACGATGTGTTAATTTCTGATGCAACTATGAAGGAATCTATAGTAAGGAGTGACTTAGTCCAGAACTTGTACATATCACCGTCAACGATGGAACTAGCTGGCGCAGAGGTGGAACTTATAAATAGAAGTGATAGGGAAAATATAATGAAGAATAAATTAAAAGAGATTGAATCAGAATATGACTATGTGTTTATAGATTGTCCACCATCTTTAGGGGTATTAACAATAAATGCATTAACATGTGCAGATTCAGTGCTAATACCAATACAATGCGAATTCTATGCATTGGAGGGGGTTAGTCAATTAATAAACACAATACAATTAGTAAAAAAATCTCTTAATAAAAAGCTAGAAATCGAAGGCGTTGTAATGACAATGTTTGATTATAGGACAAATCTTAGTAATGAAGTTTTGAAAGAAGTGAAAAAATATTTTAAGAATAAGGTATATGAAGCTACAATATCTAGAAATGTAAGGCTTGCAGAGGCGCCAAGCTTTGGACTTCCGATAATGTTGTATGACGAAAAATGTAAGGGCGCTGAGGCGTATGTAAAATTAACTAAAGAGTTTTTAGAGAGACAGTAGGTGATAGAATGGCAAAGAAATTCGCCTTAGGAAAAGGATTAGGAGCACTTATACCGGAGGAATCAGATAATACTGCACAAGAAAATAATAGTTTGCTCATTCCTATAAATAAAATTAAAAGTGATGAAGATCAACCAAGAAAATTGTTTGACTCCGAAAAGATAGCTGAATTAGCAGAGTCAATCAAAACCCATGGTGTTATTCAACCTTTAATTTTAAGAGAGCTAAAAGATGATAGATACATTATAGTTGCTGGAGAGCGCAGATGGAGAGCGGCTAAAATGGTTGGATTAAAAGAGGTCCCAGCAATAATAATGGAATTAAGTGATAGAGATATATTAGAAATATCATTGATAGAGAATATTCAACGCCAAGACTTAAATCCAATAGAAGAGGCTTTAGCATATAGAAAATTGTTAAATGATTTTAAAATCACACAAGAAGAATTAAGTAAAAGAATAGGAAAATCAAGGGTTGCTATTGCTAATACAATGAGATTGATGAATCTGGATGAACGTGTTCAACAATATATAATTGAGAGTATCATAACGGAAGGACATGGAAGAGTACTTCTTTCAATAAATGATAAGCAGAAACAGTATGAAATAGCTCAGCAGGTAATTGATGAAAAATTATCTGTTAGAGAATTAGAAAGATTAATAAAAAGAATTAGTGAGGATATTGAAAAGGAAAAAAATAATGAAAACATAGGAGAAGTAAATCCTTATTATAAAGAAATTAAGAATCAGCTTCAGAACTATTTTGGAACAAAGGTAAATATTTTAAACAAGAAAAACAAGGGTAAAATAGAAATTGAATATTATTCAGAGGAAGATCTTCAAAGAATACTCGACATTATTAATATGTAATGTTTCACGTGAAACAATTATGAAAGGAATGACACAAGATTGGATATGCTAATTAGTGCAATGAATGATATAATGCCATATTTATTAATTGGAATGTCAATAATAATTATATTATTATTTATAATGGTAGTGGCCTTATTTAAAGCAGTTGGAAAAGTAGAAAGCAGATACAGAAAATTAATGAAAGGTACTACTAATAATAATTTAGAAGAAATGTTACTGGAAAGATTAGATAGTATTGAAGATGCTAAAGAAAGATCTGATAAGGCTCTAGAAGAATGTAAGAGATTAGAAGTTAAGATGAAGGATTGTGTTCAAAAAGTAGCAATTATGAGATATAAGGCATTCGAGAATGTTGGTAGTGACTTGAGCTTTTCGATAGCTATGCTAGATGATAGAAATGATGGAGTTATTTTAACTGGTATATATGGAAGGCAAGAAAGTACAACTTATGCAAAACCAATTGATAAGGGAATATCAAGATATGACCTTTCCGAGGAAGAGTTATATGTTTTAAATGAAGCAGCTAATAAAGAAAATTAAAATTAGTAGAATTGATTTTAGTTAAGTGGGCACCAATAGATTTTGGTGCTCTATTTTTGTATTTAAGAATGTCACAAGTTGGACTTGTGGTTACGGAAAGCTTTTGACTGTAAGTAAAGAAATAAATCTCTGCTGCAAAATTATAGCATGTTTGCCGACTTGAACTATGAACTACAAGGCGGTGTATCTTTTGTGGACATTGATAATTTAGAGTATAGTGAACGGAATGGTAAATATCATATGGTTTTCATGCCAAGATTTAGAAGAAAAATCATATACAAGAAGATAAAGAATTATATATGAAAACACCTGAATTATTATGCGAAAAAAACACTTGAAATTATAAAAGTGAAAGCATTTCTAGATTATATAATATGTTTGTAAGTACACCACCTAAATTAAGTGTAGTGAAATCTATGGGATATCTGAAAGGTAGAATTCATTGATGATTTTTTATAGACACACAAAAATGCAAGTATAGAAATGGACAATTTTCTGTAAGGATATTATGTAGATATAATAGGAATGAGCATAAAGATAATAAAAGAGTATATAAAAATAAAATATAGAGAAGATATAGCGTATGAATAAATGAACCTTGAAGGAATATATCAACGCATTTACATAGATAATTAAGATTGATTTCCTTATTGAAAAATAGATATTATCTACAATGGTGCAGTTTTGTTTAAAGAAATTTACAGTTGAATAAAAAAACATATTACAAGCTATTTCTAATGACTAGAAAAATTTTTCTATAGACCTACCCGCTTGAAGTAGCTTTGTAAATATATTATTTTAGACTTTTCTAAATTCTTATTAGCAACTTATATTCAGCATTAATGTGAAGAAAATCAATACAGTATATTTCGCAATAAGTATAATTTACTAACATTATGATTAGATATCTATTAATACTTTTTTTACTTTTTGCTTGATTTCCATCTAGCCCTAAGTAAGTTTTGCAATCTCTAAAAATGGTTCGATCGCCTAACGAACAGCTAATATATAGGCTTTATTTTCAAGCTTGAGAAGTGTTGTAATTAATTTTTGAGTTAATTCTATTTTTATCATATAATCTTTATTATAGATATCAATTGAGTATGGCAGAACTAATCCGTTACACGGTAGTAAAGAAACTATTATTTGAAAGAAATCTAGTAATACTAGTTCTATGTTTCGAAGGAGCAAGCTCTACTATGTCGGAAATTTTAACATTATAACCTTCTGATATCATAGCATTCATTATATTTTCTAAATTCATTAATTGACGCGTATTTAAGTAAAAATTAAAATTTAGTTCTTTTAAAAAATTGTATATTGATAGTTCATCCGATACAATTGTGTTTTGAAGCATTTATGTATGGCTCCTTGTTGGCATTATTGTGTGGTAACTCAATTATAACAAGGATTTGTCATAGATGTTTTTTTACTTTATTTAGTTGTAGAATTATTCAAGCATTTTTACACTAGTATAGTTATAAGTAAGTGATTATAGCTATGTTAAAAACCAGAAAACTATTAAATTATAATATACCACGCATGGCTAGAAAGTTTTTATTATTAAAAGAAAATTAGCAAAGAAAATAAAGATTGTTTCACGTGAAACAATCTTTATTAAAAAATAATACAAAATAGTATTACACTGATGACAACTATATAAGTTTAAAATAAATTAATAATCATAGAAATGAGAATTGTTTTGTTAAAACAATTAAGAATTAAAAGTTACTAAAATTGAATATTTCAGAAGTGCTAGTAGTTCTAGGCCTATCTAAGCTCTTTAAAATAAAATAATAGATACCTCTAGAAATTGAATCTGCGAGATTCATAACAGTATATAATCTAGTATTTTGTAAAACTAAAAAATCAAATCCTCCGGATACATTTACAATACCAGTTATGCTCATATCACCAACAGCAGGAAGGTTCTTATTTAAAGCCAAACCAGGAAGTAGAGGCTTTTTCTGTATGAAAACTTTACCTATATTATTTATAGATCCTAAACAAGAATCGATTGCTATAATATATGGATTTATAAAATTAAAATTTATCTCATTTAATTTACTTACTATATTTTTTGCATGTATTGGATTTTCGAGTGTTCCAAATATATATATATTATTCTTAGAAAAATGTTTTAATTTATGTCCTACTAATGGGCCTAATGAATCTCCAGTAGATCTATCACTTCCAATACAAATAAATATAATTGGTCTATCTTCATAAAGTATTGGTTGTAATTCAGCCAATAAATAATCTTTGATTTTAGTACAAGAAGCCAGTGAAGATGAGTTTACAGAAAAACTTTGACACATAAGAAAACCTCCTTTTATTAGATTTATTTCCAATAAAAAGAGGTTTTATTCATTGTCTAAAAATAATAAATAGAATACAAATTAAATTAATAATCACATCTAACAAGAAAATAATATAAAAGGTATGTATTAAGGCCGGTGCTAAGAGCACTTGAAATATTTGTTGTTATAGATTTTTTGGAATTTTATTTAGAACCGTAAGCGCATAATTAACTTCTTCCTTAGTTGTAAAATAACTAATGCTTAGTCTGACAGTTCCGGATGGATAACTACCTATGGTCTTGTGTGCTAATGGAGAACAATGCAAACCAGATCTAGTCTTTATTCCTTCACATTCTAAATAATATCCCAATTCAGAAGGATCGAGGGAATTAAGATTTATAGAAATACATGAACTTAGCCTTTTGCCAGATAAATCACCATAAACAGTTATTCCTTTGATGTTTAGCAAACCTTCTAGCATATGTTTTATTAAATAGTTATTATGTTCATAAATTGAATTTAAACCTACTGAGTTTATGTATTTAATAGATTCTGATAATCCAACTATCCCTGGAAGATTATGAGTTCCACATTCAAACTTATCAGGTAGAAAGTCTGGTTGTGATAAAGAATAAGAAAGACTTCCAGTACCGCCATGTATTAGACTTGAACAAGAGTCGTTAAATTTAGAGTCCAATATAAATCCACCAATTCCTTGCGGACCCAATAAACTTTTATGTCCTGTAAAAGCTATCGCATTAGCTTTTATGTTTTTCATATTGATATCTAGAACACCGGCACCCTGAGAAGAATCAACAATGAAAAAAATATTGTTTTCATCACATATTTTACCGATGTTATATAGGTCTTGTACTGAGCCTGTGACGTTAGATGCTTGAGTCATTACAACTAGCCTTGTTTTATTAGTAATTTTCTTCTTTAAATCATGGGCATTGATAAAACCTTCAGAATTTGCAGCTACTATATCTAATTCAATTTGAAGATTCTCCTTACAAAAGAATAATGGTCTAATAACAGAATTATGTTCCATTGAAGATGTTATTACATGATCACCATGCCTTAAAATACCTTTGATTAATATGTTTAAAGATGTAGTAACGTTGTTTGTAAAAATAACATTACTAGGGGAATCATAACCAAAAAAATTGCAAATTAATTCTCTTGCATCATAAAGGCATCTATTACTTTGAAGAGAATTACTGTAATTTCCACGGCCTGCATTGCCACCTACATTTAGCATATAGTCACACATGGCATTAATAACTTGCTTTGGTTTAGGAAAAGTTGTTGATGAATTATCTAAGTAAACTTCCATATCAAGTATTCACCTCTAAAAAAATAATTTGTAAGAGCCCCAAATAATAAATATTATACCCAAAGCAAATAGGAAGTAGTCCAATATCTTAGTTGTATTATTGGCCAAATCAGGTTTGAATTTCTTAAAACCTTTACTTACTAAAATATTAAGAAAGCAAAACCAAGTTATACTTCCAATTATCATTGATGAGATTGAGAATATAAAATATATCCTTCCATGATGTCTCCAAACATTGAATATGGTTCCACTTAATGCAATCCATAATGATGGAGTTGTTGGATTGAGAAACGTTATCAAAAAACCAGTTAAAAAACCATTTGATGAACGTCTATAAATTGATTTTTCTAAGTTAAGGCCTGGCTTTTTAGCTGTAAATGATATTTTATTAGATATAATTAAAACAATACCAGATACTATCCAAAATAGACTGTGAAACTTAGGATTTCTGGTAAGTATTGTAAAAAGACCTAGGTTTATAATTACTATATATGTTATATCTGCGGATACAGCACCAAGTGATACTTTAAATCCCTCTTTAAAACCTTTTGATATTGAACGACTAACAGATTCAAGGCCTGAGGGCCCCAAAGGTATAGAGGCAACAAAACCTGTAAAAAAACCAATTAATATAGCTTTTAATATGTTAATTACTGAAAACATTATATTCTCCTTCTAATTGCATTTCTATATAATTATAAAATAAAAAGATATATTTTTCACTAAATTTATGAAGTTTTTATATGAATGTGTTCTTAACCTTTATAAATTTAAAAAAATATATATAATATTAATATAAGTTATAATAAATATTATATAGGTGGTGTAAATATGGATTATTATATAATAGTATTCAAAAATACATATGATGCAATGTCAGCAGAAAAAAAATTAAAAGAATTAGATCTAGAGTTTAGAATAATGCCAACTCCTACATCTATAACTATGAGTTGTGGGATATGTGTGAGAATAGATAAAAAGGCAGATATAGATAACATAATAAATGATGATTTAATGGAATATAAAAATGTATACTATAGAAATGATGAAGGATATATACTAATTAATAAATAGGAAGGGGGATTATGTTTGTATGGTAATTACTTAATAGAGTTAGAGGAAGATTTCCAATTTTTAAAGGAATTGAAATCTAATATTAATAGTACGCTGGTAGATATCATAAGTGTTAAATCAATCGAGCTAATAATAAATAAAGCACTTAAAATAGCAGTAGTAATAATTATAATGTATTTTTCTATAAAAATAGGTAAGCATTTAATAAAAAAGTTCGTTGATAAACAAATTGAAAGTAATGCAGTGATTTCTTTGGATTCTCAAAGGGCAAAAACTCTGGGGGAAGTATTGAAAAGTGTTTTAAAATATTCAGTATATTTTATGGGGATAACAATAATAATATCAATTGTATTTGGTGGTATGTCATTTACGTTTGCGAGTATAGGTGGAATTGCAGTTGGCCTTGGTGCGCAAAGTCTAATAAAAGATCTAATTAATGGATTTTTTATTTTATTTGAAAATCAATTTGGAGTAGGAGATCATGTAACAATAGGAAGTTTTAATGGAATTGTCAAAAGTATAGGAATTAGAGCCACCGTGATTAAAGATTTTACAGGGGATATACATTCAATTCCAAACGGGTCAATAGGTGGAGTTACAAATCATTCGAGGAATGATATTAGGTTCACGGTAGACATAGATATATCTCCACAGGAAGATATTAAAAAAGTTATTAACGTTATAAGAGCTGCTTGTGACGAGTTTAAGAGCAAAAACGAAGAATATATAGGTGAATCCATAGAAATAACTGGAGTCATAGCTCTTGAAGTATCGAAGGTTACAATAAGAGTAGTAGGGAATGCAAAGCCATTAATGCAGTGGAAAATGGAAAGAGAGCTTAGAATGTCAATAAAGTTAGCTTTGGATAAAAATAGAATAAATGTATCATTGGATGAGAAACAACTAGATAATGAAAATATAGAGAAGGATGGGGAGTAATGGTAGAAAACTTTAATCTCGGAGATGTGGTTGAAATGAAGAAGCAACATCCATGCGGTTCAAATCAATTTGAAATAATAAGGGTAGGTGCAGATATAAAAATAAAATGTACTGGCTGTGGTAGAATTGTAATGATTCCCAGAGTGAAATTTAAAAAGGAAGCAAAAAAAATAGTAATTGCTGCAGAAAGTTAGCAAAAAAACTTGATTCATTCTTTTATTAATGGTATAATCATTAATTGTAATCCCTGCTATGCAAAGCATAGCCGTTAGTCCGAGGGGAGGAGGTGAAATTAATGAGAAAGTACGAAACTATATTTATATTAAACCCATCATTCGATGAAGAAACTGTAAAAGCTAACATCGAAAAGTTTAAGGGTGTTATAGAAAATGGTGGAGGAACAGTAGAAAATGTTGATTTCTGGGGTAAGAGAAAGCTTGCTTATGAAATCTCAAAAGTTAGTGAAGGTTTTTATACTTTAGTTAACTTTACTGCTAACCCTGAATTACCAAGAGAGTTAGATAGAATATTCAGAATCACTGATGGTGTTATAAGACATATCATTGTTAATGAACAAGTATAAGGTGGCGTTGTAAATGAATAAAGTAGTTCTAATCGGAAGATTAACAAAAGATCCAGAACTAAGATTTACTCCAGGAAGTGGAGCAGCAGTAACAACCTTAACATTAGCAGTTGATAAATATAATACAAAAACTGGCCAAAGAGAAGCAGATTTTGTTCCTGTAGTAGTATGGGGCAAACAAGCTGAAAGTACTGCTAATTACATGAGTAAAGGTAGCCAAGTGGCTATTAG
Source organism: Clostridium beijerinckii (assembly GCF_018223745.1). Taxonomy (NCBI): domain Bacteria; kingdom Bacillati; phylum Bacillota; class Clostridia; order Eubacteriales; family Clostridiaceae; genus Clostridium; species Clostridium beijerinckii. The sequence continues at coordinate 5,860,613 of NZ_CP073653.1, read as the reverse complement.
TGGTAGAATCCAAACCAGAAGTTATGATGCGAAAGACGGAACTAAGAGATATGTTACCGAAGTTGTAGCAGATCAATTTGGTGGAGTTGAATTCCTAGGAAGTAAAGGAAGTAATTCATCAGGAAATAGTTTTGGTAATAGCAATGAATATTCAGCACCAGCGAATGATGCATTCAGTGGTGGATTTGAAGAGGATATAACTCCGGTAGATGACGGAGATATGCCTTTCTAAAATTTTAAGTAAGGAGGGAATATAATGAGCAGAGAAGAAGGTAACAACGGTAGAAGACCTGGTGGTAAAATGAGAAGATCTAGAAAAAAAGTTTGTGCTTTTTGTGTAGATAAAGCTGAATTTATCGACTATAAAGATATAAATAAGCTTAGAAAATATGTTACAGAAAGAGGAAAGATTCTTCCAAGAAGAATTTCTGGAACTTGTGCTAAGCACCAAAGAGAATTAACATCTTCAATTAAGAGAGCAAGAAACATAGCATTATTACCATTTACAACAGAATAATGGTAGTAGTAATATTCCCCCTGAGAAATCAGGGGGTTTTTAATATAAAAAAATATTATTATTAAATCAATCTCTTAACCTTTGTGGAAAAATATAGCAAATTATCTATAAATTCTTGCAATACTCACAAAAAAAATTTAAAATAATAATACAAGGGTTTTGAGAGAGGTGATAGACTATGAGAAAAGATAATTTTAATATTATGACTAACATTAAAATTATAGAAGATTTAAAAGCACAACTTCTTTGTATAATAGGAGAGTTTTTCAGACTATTGACAAAAGGTAACAATGTAGCCCGTGATTCTATTTTAGATTGTATTTCAGGAGCTATAATTATACTATATATTCTAGGTGATAAGTTAGGATATTCATTGGTAGATATAGACCATAATATAAAATCAAAATTAGATTTAGGGGTAAGAGCAGAGGATCAAGTTGAAAAAGAAGGTAAAAGCTTAAGTAAGTTGAAGCATTATATTAGTAACAGAAGAGATTAAATATTCTTAGGAGGCTTTTTATGAATTGGATAACTATGCTTAAACGTTTGCTTAAGCCTGGATTACTAATTACAATTTTAATACTATTATTTGCATATAATTATACAGGCATAGGTATAATTATCCTAGTAATCTATTTTATAGATAATTTCCACCAATTAAATTATTACTTGGAAAAGGAAAGTGATTTTAACCAATTTATAAAAAGTATAAATAAAGGTATATCAGAGAATGCATTAAAGTCAATATATCCATTAGTATTGATAAAAGAAGATGGAGAAATAGTTTGGTATAATAATTTATTTAACACTTTAAAATCAGATGAAGAAAATACTGAAAAGAATATTTTAAGTATAGCCAGAGGCATAAATCTAGATGATTTTTTAAAGAATGAAAATAATTTGCATCAAAGATTGAGCATACAAAATAAATTATATGATGTATACGCTACTTTAATTGAAACTAAAAATAAAAAAAATCTATACTTATTATCTTTTAATGACATTACGAAGCTAATAGATTATGAAACCACTCAAGAGAGTGTAATGTTAATAGAAGTAGATAATTTTACAGAAGTAATAGATAAAACCGATGATAACAACAGACCGCTTTTAGTAGCTGAAATAGAGAGAACAATAAACACATATGCCAATAACTTAAAAGCAATGATTAAAAGATATGATACCAATAAATATGTATTATCAATTCAAGATAAGTATATTGAAGATGAAATAAAACACAAGTTCAATATAATGGAAGTAATATCAAAAATAGATAAAGGGAATTCAATTGAAATTACTTTATCTATTGGTATTGGCAGAGGTGGAATGTCTCCACTTGAAAATCATAACAATGCTAATATAGCTAAAGAGTTAGCGTTAGGCAGAGGTGGAGATCAAGTTGTTGTTAAAACTAATGATGACATAAAGTTTTTTGGTGGAAATTCAAAGGAAATAGAAAAAAGAACTAAAGTAAAAGCAAGAGTTATAGCTAGAGCTTTGAGTGAACTAATTAGAGAGAGTAGTAAGGTTTATATAATAGGACACAAGAATCCTGATATGGATTGCTTTGGATCTGCAGTCGGATTGGCTAGCGTGGTTAAGCAATTGGGGATCGGGTGTAAAATTATATTAAATAATGACATTACTGCAATTGGATATTTCTTAAATAAATTAAACAAGGAATCTAAATATGATGATTTATTTATATCAGTAGAAGAGGCAAAAAGTGATTTAGATGCCCAAACACTAGTAATTATTGTGGATGTTCATAATAAGAGTTATGTTGCTGATTTATCGCTAGTAGATAAAGTTCAAAGAAAAGTAATAATAGATCACCATAGAAGAAGTCCTGATATGATAGAGCATGATATACTTAATTATATAGAAGTATATGCCTCATCTACATCAGAGATGGTAACAGAAATTATTCAGTATATGGTTGATAAGCCTAAATTAACAAGAACAGAAGCAGAAGGTTTGCTTGCAGGTATTTTTATGGATACAAAAGGGTTTTCTTTTAAAACTGGTGTCAGAACTTTTGATGCTGCATCGTTTTTAAAATCCTTGGGAGCAGATCCTATAGAAATTAAAAAGATGTTTACTGATGACCTAGAAGATTATTTACTTATTGCTGAGACTATAAAATCTGCTGAAGTAAGAGATAATACAGCTATTGCTATAACCCCTAAAAATATTGATACAGTAATTATAGCAAAGGCAGCAGATGAATTGCTAAATATATCCGGAATATCTGTAAGCTTTGTTTTGGGGGAAGTAAATAACGATATATATATAAGTGGAAGGTCAGTTGGCGATATTAATGTTCAAGTAGTGCTAGAAGCACTTGGCGGAGGAGGACATATGAATATTGCTGGAGTAAAAATATCAAATAAGACAATTGAGGAAGTAATTGTTGAATTAAAAGAAGTAATGAAAAAATACTTAAGGATAGGTGAATAAGTTATGAAAGTTATTTTATTACAAGATGTTAAAAAGATAGGTAAAAAGGGTGATATCATTGAGGCTTCAGATGGGTATGCAAGAAACTTTTTATTTCCAAGGAAATTAGCACAAGAAGCTAGTGATGCAAATATGCACATTTTGAATAATAAAAAAGAAAATGAGCGAAAACAAAAGTTAGCAGAACTTGAGGCAGCACAAAAATTAGCTGAAGAATTAAAAGGAAAAGAAATAAAAATTAAAGCTAAGACAGGAGAAAGTGGAAAGTTATTTGGTGCAATTACTAGTAAAGATGTTGCAGAATTAATTAAAGAACAGTATAAGATTGAAATAGATAAAAAGAAAATTGTTATGGATACAATAAAATTAGCAGGCGGATATGAAATTGATATTAAACTATATCCAGAAGTTAGCACTAAAATGAAGGTGATTATTGTTCCACAAGAATAAGGAGGATTAAATTTGAATTCATATGATGACGCAAGCTTATTGCAGGATATTATTTCAGGAACCTTATCATTAGAATCACAAATCGAGGCTTTATTTTCTATAACTAAGAATGTACTCGACAAAGGAGCTTTTAGGGCTAGAACAGTTAGGTTTAAACTAGATAAATTCATTCAATCATCAAATCTCTGCGATAAAGTTTTCGCACTAAATACTATATTAGCAGAGGGAAAAGATTTAAAGGTTACACCTAAGGAAGAAGAATTGCAAAAAGCCATAAATAGAACAGTTAGGTTAATTTCAAATGAACTAGCAAAAAGATATGTTCAAAATAAAATCGAATCTCAAGTTGAACAATCTATTATGGAAAAGCAGGAAAAGTATATAGATGAAGTTAGACTTTCAGTTATAAACAAGCAAAAGGGTTCTGAAAATAAAAAGACTATCAGCAAATTGAATAATTTAATAGAATTAGATAGTAGAATTACTAGTAAAAATATTATGAGCTTTTTAAGACCAACGGATTTTAATCAAGTAGTTGGGCAAGAAAGAGCTATAAGATCATTAATATCAAAGCTTTCATCACCATATCCACAACATATAATATTATATGGACCTCCGGGAGTTGGAAAAACTACAGCAGCGAGATTAGCTTTAGATGAGGTTAAAAAACTTTCATTTACTCCTTTTGATGACAAATCTAAATTCGTTGAAGTTGATGGTACTACATTAAGATGGGATCCTAGAGAAATAACAAACCCATTGCTAGGATCGGTACACGATCCAATATATCAAGGAAGTAAAAGGGATCTGGCTGAGGTTGGGATACCAGAACCTAAACCAGGTTTAGTTACACAAGCACATGGAGGTATACTATTTATAGATGAGATTGGAGAATTGGACTCTATGCTTCAAAACAAGCTGTTGAAGGTTTTAGAAGATAAAAGAGTAGAATTTTCATCATCATACTATGATCCGGATGATGAAACAATACCTAAATATATAAAATATCTTTTTGATAATGGAGCTCCAGCAGACTTTGTTTTAATTGGCGCTACAACTAAAAGTCCAAGTGAAATTAATCCGGCTTTAAGGTCTAGATGTACAGAAGTGTATTTTGAACCTCTTTCTTCAGAGGATGTTGTATTTATAGTAGAAGATGCAGCTAAGAAATTAAAGGTAAACTTAGAAGATGGGGTTGCTAAAAAAATAAGTAATTATACATTTGAGGGTAGAAAAGCTGTAAATATTCTGACAGACACATATGGATATGCGTTACACCGATCTAAAAAATTTGTTGATAACTTAGAAATAAAATTATCAGATTTAGATGAGGTAATATCAGTTGGAAGATATACACCATATGAAAGACTAAGCAATGTAGACAAAAGCGAAGTTGGGCATGTGTATGGATTAGGCGTTAGTGGTTTTTTAGGATCTACAATTGAAATTGAAGCTACAGTTTTTGCTGCAAAGAAAAAGGGTTCAGGTATAGTAAGATTTAATGATACAGCTGGAAGTATGGCTAAGGATTCCGTATTTAATGCTGCTTCAGTAATCCGAAGCTTAACCGATAAAGACATTAAAGATTATGATATTCATGTTAATATAGTTGGTGGAGGAAAAATAGATGGACCTTCAGCAGGTGCAGCTATCACCATTTGCATAATAAGTTCGTTGTTAAACAAACCTATAAGACAAGATATGGCTATTACAGGAGAGATATCACTCAAAGGAAATGTCAAACCAGTTGGAGGAATATTTGAAAAAATATATGGAGCTAGAAGAATGGGAATAAAAACTGTTTTAATTCCAAGTGATAATAAAAATGAAATTCCTCTAAATACTGATGACATACATATTAGAACTGTAGGATCTATAAAAGAGATTATGGACATTGCCCTTATTTAATTTAATGAAATAGGTCTCCTTAATATGAAGGAGACTTTTTTTTGCAACTAAGAAATGATAGAATTAGAATGATGATATACAAAAGATAAAGGGAAAATTAATTGTCAATTGATAATTAGATAGGAGGAATAAAACTTGGATGCATCAGTTATGAGGAGTTTGCCTCAAAGCATAGAAGCGGAACAATCAGTTATAGGATCTATGATCATCGATAAGAATGCTATTGCCAAAGTTCTAGAGAGTTTAGAAGAAGCGGATTTTTATAGAGATGGTCATAAGGTAATATATAAAGCTATACAAGAAATGTTTAGAAGTGATATAGCAGTAGATTTATTAACACTATTAGAATATTTGAAGAGTTCTGATATGCTTGAGAGAGCTGGAGGGGTAACCTATATAACAGAAATAAGCTCTTCTGTACCAACTACTGCAAACTTAAGCGCATATATAAAAATTGTTTCTGATAAATCTACGTTGAGAAAACTTATTAAGTCATCAACTGCAATAATAGAAGAAAGTTATAATAATCAAAGTAATGTGGAAGATGTCGTGGATAGTGCTGAAAAGAAAATATTTAATATAGCTGAAAAAAGAACATCAAAGGATTTCGAACCTTTAAGCGATGTATTAGAAAGAGGATTTGCACAAATAGAGAAATTGTTCAACAATAAGGGAACAATTACTGGTGTAGGATCTGGCTTTACTGATCTAGATGCAAAAACATCCGGATTTCAAAGTGGAGATATGATATTAATAGCAGCTAGACCTTCAATGGGTAAAACAACATTTGCACTAAATATTGTAGAACACGCAGCTCTTAGAGAAAATAAAAGTGTTGTAGTCTTTTCTCTGGAAATGTCTAAAGAGCAATTGGCATATAAACTTCTTTGTTCAGAAGCAAACGTAGATATGTTAAGCCTTAGAACTGGAACTTTAGAAGATAAGGATTGGGAAAATATAGCTATGGCTGCAGGTCCACTTTCAAAGGCAAAAATTTATATAGATGATACTGCTGGCGTAACTGTTATGGAAATGAGATCAAAATGTAGAAGACTTAAAATGGAGTATGGAATAGATCTAATCGTCATAGACTATTTGCAGCTTATGTCTGGAGGAGCAGGTAGTGATAATAGACAACAAGAAGTATCTGAAATTTCGAGATCGATTAAAGCATTAGCTAAAGAAATGGAATGTCCAGTAATAGCTTTGTCTCAGCTGTCACGTGCGCCTGAGCAAAGAGCAGATCATAGGCCGATGTTATCTGACTTAAGAGAATCAGGATCTATAGAGCAAGATGCCGATATTGTTATGTTTTTATATAGAGATGAATATTACAATAAAGAAACTGAAGATAAAAATATCGGTGAATGTATAATGGCTAAGCAGAGAAATGGACCAGTTGGAACTGTTAAACTCGCGTGGCTTGGTCAGTATAGTAAATTCGGTAATTTAGATTTAATTCATAAGGAATAAAATTTAAATAATTAGTAATACTAAATAAAAAAGATATAAGAAATTTATATAAATATAAAATTTCTTATATCTTTAAATGATGTGAATAATATGATTATTATTAAACAGCTTTTGGAATTATTAATTTTAAACTGCTTTTATTATCATGGAGTAAAATATTACTTACATCAACTTTTGATAAATAAAAAATCCGCTGAAATAAAAATTCTTTTGAATTATTATTAAACATAATTTTTAATATTAAAAAATGATTTTTATAAGATATTTCTAATATATGTTTACTATCATAGAATGAATCTACATTTATGTAATAAAAATCTGAAGATTCTTCAAGTTCACATGTAGGAAGTTGTTCTTCGAGCTCAAGAGATAGCACGGAATTAATGAATTCTTTTGGGCTTATTAAACAATTATTATATACTAAAAAATTATCTTTCATATATATTCCTCCCTTCATATTTAATTATAGTTTGTGAAGTTTTAATACAAGCTATCCTATGATAGTGGTGGTTTATAATTAAGATATTCATATAAAATGATAAAATTTGAATAAATAACAAAAATTTTTTAATGGGGGCTATGATATGAATAAAAAAATTGGTTTCATTGGTTGTGGTAATATGGGAAGTTCTATGGTTGGAGGTCTTATTAAATCTGGATTTATAAAGGCTGATGATATAATAGTATCAACTAAAACGGAATCTTCTTCAAAGCGATTAGAAGAAAGTTTCCAAGTGAAAACAACTTTAGATAGTACAATTGTTGCAAGAGAATCTGATGTTATTATTTTAGCTATTAAACCTTTTATGTTTAAGGAAATGATAAGTGAAATTAAATCGGAATTAACAACAGATAAATTAATTATTACTATAGCTGCAGGAATTACAATTAGCAATATGGAGGAGTGGATTAATAGTAGTGCTAAAATAATTAGGACAATGCCAAATACGCCAGCACTTGTAGGGCAAGCAATGTCAGCGGTATGCTCTAATAAGAATGTAACTAAAGATGAGTTGGATTATTGCTTTAAGATATTTGAAAGTTTCGGAGAATGTGTTCAACTAGAAGAAAAAGATTTTCACGCATTTATTGCATTATGTGGATCATCACCTGCATATGTTTTCATGTTTATTGAAGCTATGGCAGATTCGGCGGTAAGATTAGGAATACCTAGGGCTAAAGCTTATAAAATGGCAGCACAGAGTGTCTTAGGATCATCAAAGATGGTCTTAGAAACAGGAAAACATCCAGGAGAGCTAAAGGATATGGTTTGTTCACCTGCTGGGACTACTATAGATGCAGTAGTTGAACTAGAGAAATTAGGTTTTAGAAATAGTGTTATACAGGCTATGGATAAATGTGCAGAGAAATCTAAAAATATGTAGTAATTGAAAAGTGGAGGTATATTAAATAATTATAATTATTTAATATACCTTTTTTATAACCTTAACCTTCCAAATCAGAATTAATTAATAGGCCAAATGATTTAGATATATTATAGTAAAATTCAAAATCTTCTTGAGCATTAAAAAAACAAGGAAAGTTTAAATCATAATTTCCCCAAATTGTTATAGGTTTATTAGTAAAATAAAAAGTGACGAAGAAAATTTCTCTTGTATTTAAACGAACTAGGAATGGTATAAGTTCTTTATCAACAAGTCTAAAAAATATACCAGTGTGCTCATCAAAATTTAAATAAGACGTGAATATATCTTTATCTTCATCTGAAAGGAGATGAAAAAGCGTGTTTTTGTCTTCAGGTGAAATTTTGTTTATATAAAAATCTATATAAGCGTTAGAATTATTGATCTCAAAAATATATTCTATTAATTTGATTAGTTTATTCTCACCATCATCAATATCACTAGCTACAAGAGTAAAATTTTTGAAAGAATATAAGCCATCAAGTATATTATTAAATCTTATATTAACTTTAGATTTAAAGGTATCATCATTTATAGGTATTAGTAATTTATTCATGTGATTCACTCACTCCCAATGTAATTAATATTAATCAAATAGTTTATGGTTGCCTATAGTATTGGTTATAGTTAAGTTGGTTTTAAGAGAATAATATATTTATTAACAGAATTCTTGAAGATACTTCTTGTGGATAAGATTGATAATAATATAATGTGGATAATTATATAAAACTTATTCTGTGAATAATTATTGCTTAAGTGAAGTTGTGGATAAAATATTTATTTTCAGTATTATATTATCTGGTAGAATCTTAATAGAAAAGCAATACAAATAATAAAACCTACAATTGAGTTTATCATTCAATTGTAGGTCTTAATTTGAAATAGGAAATCAAAAACTTAAATTCATGAATACTAAATACTAGCAACGCCGCTTCTAATTGCCGCTTTTTTAACAGCTTCAGCAACTAAAGCTTGAACTTTTAGATCAAATGCTTTTGGTATTATATTATCAGGAGATAGTTCACCAGCCGGTATAGCATTTGCTATAGCATAAGCAGCAGCTACTTTCATATCTTCATTAATTTCTGTAGCCCTTACATCTAAAGCGCCTCTAAATATTCCTGGAAAGGCTAATACATTGTTTATTTGGTTAGGATAATCTGAACGACCAGTTCCCATTACTGCAATTCCAGCTTCTTTTGCATCTTCAGGAAAAATTTCAGGGGTTGGATTAGCCATTGCAAATATTATTCCATCTTTGTTCATAGTTCTAACCATGTCTTTAGAAACTATATTTGGGGCAGAAACACCAATAAAAACATCTGCACCTTTTATAACATCTTTAAGCGTACCAGTTTCATTATTTGGATTAGTTATATTAGCTAGTTCTTGCATGTAAATATTATGACTTAAATCTTTATCTCTACTTATTACGCCATCTATATCACACATTACTATATTTTTAACTCCAGAAGAAAGTAGTAACTTACATATGGCAGTTCCTGCAGACCCAGCACCATTTATAATTACTTTTAGGTTTTCTAGTTTTTTATTTACTATTTTTAAGGCATTTAACAGACCTGATAAAACAACTATAGCCGTTCCGTGTTGATCATCATGAAATACTGGAATACTTAATTTCTCTTTCAGTCTTTTTTCAACTTCGAAGCATCTAGGAGCTGAAATATCTTCTAGATTTATTCCTCCAAGAGTTGGCGCGATATTTACAACTGTATTAACAATTTCATCTATATCTTTAGTATCTAAAACTATAGGAAATGCATCTACATTACCAAATTCCTTAAATAAAATACTCTTACCCTCCATGACAGGTAAAGAAGCAAGTGGACCAATGTCTCCAAGTCCTAGAACCGCAGTTCCATCAGAAATAACAGCAACTGTATTCCATTTACGAGTATATATATAAGCTTTGGATGGGTCTTTATGTATCTCACGACAAGGTTCTGCAACACCAGGTGTATATGCAAGACTTAGATCCTTAGCAGTCTTAACTTCACAGGTAGGTTTGATTTCATATTTACCTTTTTTTTCTTCATGAAATTTCAAGGCTTCTTCATAAATATTCATTAAAAACACTCCTTAATATGCTAAATATATTCAAATTTACAAAAACATGATCTTGATCATAACAATATAAAACAATTATACGAATTATTTATAAAAAAAGCAAAAAAATATTCGATATGTGGTTGACCATAGAAAAGTACTTTGCTACTATTTAAAAGGAGAGGTTAAAATAAATTTAATGAAACTCCAAATTGATAATAAAAATTAAAGTTATTTATTTAAACTTTATATATTAAGGGAGGCAATATAAATGTCAGCATTTATTGTTTTAGGAGCTCAATGGGGAGATGAAGGAAAAGGAAAGATGACAGATTACTTAGCAGAGGAAGCTAATGTAGTTGTTAGATTTCAAGGTGGAAATAATGCTGGTCACACAGTAGTGGTTGGTGATAAAGAATACAAATTGCGATTAATACCATCTGGAATTTTATACGAAGATAAATTAAATGTTATAGGTAATGGAGTAGTTGTAGATCCAAAGGCTTTATTTGAAGAAATAGAATACTTAGAAGGTGTTGGAGTTAAAATATCGCCTGAAAAGTTAATAGTAAGCGATAGAGCACAGCTTATAATGCCATACCATAAGGTACTAGATAAATTAAAAGAAAAAGCTAGAGGAAAAAATGATATAGGTACTACAGGTAGAGGAATCGGACCTTGTTATACAGATAAATTTGAAAGATGTGGAATCAGAGTTTGTGATTTACTGCATGAAGATGTTTTTATAGAAAAATTAAGAGAAAATGTTGAAATGAAAAATGCTTATATTACTAAAGTATTAGGTGGAGAAGCATTAAATTTTGATGAGATACTAGATGAATACTTAGGTTTTGCTAAGAAATTAAGACCATTTGTTCAAGATACATCAGTTAAGGTATATGATGCAATTAAAGCAGATAAGACAGTTTTATTTGAAGGCGCTCAAGGAATGCTATTAGATATTGATTATGGTACATATCCGTATGTAACATCATCTAACACAACTGCAGGAGGCGTTTCAAGTGGTTCTGGTATAGGACCTAATATGATTACTAATGCAGTAGGTATAACAAAAGCATATACTACAAGAGTCGGTAAAGGACCATTCCCAACAGAATTACTTGGTGAAACTGGAGACTGGATTAGAGAAAAGGGACACGAATATGGTGTAAATACAGGAAGATCAAGAAGATGTGGATGGCTTGATTTAGTTATAATTAAAACTGCAGTTAGAGTGAGTGGATTGACATCATTAGCTGTTACTAAGATTGATACTTTAGCTGGTCTAGAAAAAATCAAAGTATGTGTTGGATATAAATTTAATGATACAGTTATAGATTACTTCCCAGCAAGTTTAGAAGACTTAGCAGAGTGTGAACCAATTTATGAAGAATTTGATGGCTGGGATGATAGTGTAGCTGATGTTAGAAGTTATGATGAATTACCTGAGAATGTTAAGAAGTATTTAGCAAGAATATCAGAATTCACAGGGACTAGAATTTCTATAGTTGGAGTTGGACCAAAGAGAGATCAAACTATGAGAATAGATAATCTATAGTTTAGTATTATGCTCGGGTATTGACTTTATGTTTTGTATAAAATATAATTTTATTGTAGACAATAATTACATAAAGTTATATTAAAGAAGGTGAAAGTATGATAACTAAAGATATGACAATTGGTGAAGTAGTTAGTGCAGATCAATCTAAAGCTCAAGTTTTAATGAGTTTCGGAATGGGATGTGTTGGATGTCCATCAGCTCAAGCTGAAACTATAGCAGAAGCTGCAACAGTACATGGATTAAATCTAGACGATTTATTAGAAGCATTAAATAGATAAGATAATTATTTTAAAAGGATTTTCTTTTTAGGGAATCCTTTTTTACTTATTAAAAAATATATTTATATCGTTTATGTTTTTTATGTGTAATTTAATTTTTGTGATTATAATAGATTATAAGATTAAATAATTCATTAACAATATTATTGATAATTTTTTATAATAATAAATATAAGATATAGTAAAGGAGGGGAGGAGTTGTAAATCAAAATAGATGCCATTTAGCTATAATTTATTCGTTAAATAAAAATGTTTCAAATTTAGCTTGAGATTTATTTTTGCATTTTACAATTGTTAATTATGAGTAAGAAGTTTACAAAAAAATATGAAATACATTATTATGAAGTAAATTCTAATTTAAGATGTAAATTGTCATCTATAATAGATTTTATATGTGATGTAGGCACTCAACAATCAGAAGCCTTAGGTGGAGGAATTGATTACTGTACGAAAAATAACTGCGCTTGGGTATTTTATAAATACGATATAAAAATGTATAGATATCCAATGTTTGGTGAGGTAATAAGCGTCACAACAGAAGCTATAGGCTTTAAGAAATTCTATGGATTAAGAAAATATACAATTAATGATGAGAATAATAATGTTATAGGGGAAGCACTAGCATTATTTTTTCTAATTAATATAGATAAAAGAAGGCCAATGCGAATACAAGATGAACAATATCATATATATGGAGTAGATGGTGATGTTGATTACGATATAAGCATGGATAAAATAGAAAGAACAAATGATGCACAATACTATAAGCAATTTAACATAAGATACAGTGATATTGATTCTAATAACCATGTTAATAATGTCAAATATGTTGAGTGGGCAATGGAAGCTGTTCCTCTCGATATCATTAATAATTATACTCTTAAAAGAATTAAGGTAGTATTTGAGAAAGAAACAACATATGGGGATAAGATTTCATCAACTGCTGCTATAAATGTAATTGATGAAAATAGTTTAAAATCATATCATACTATAAAAAATGGTGAGGGAACTGAACTAACGCTATTACAAGCAGATTGGAAAAAATAATAAAGGTAAATATAGAAAATTAGCTGTTGCAAGAATCTAGGTAATATTAATAATTACGACAGCTAATTTTATAGTATTATTTTTATAGATAAGTTAATAATTTTTAGCTATTGGCGGCGGACTTAGCTGCTAAATATCCAGAACTCCATGCCCACTGAAGGTTGAAACCTCCACAATCTCCATGCACATCTAAAATCTCTCCACAGAAATAAAGATTTTTAACTAACTTAGATTCTAAGGAAATATTATTTACTTCAGATGTATTTACACCACCAACTGTAACTTGTGAATTGTTAAAGCCATTAGTGCCAATACATTTAAAATCCCATCTTTTAAACTTATCAATTAATTTGCTGGTAGTTCTCCAATCAATACTACTGCACGGTATATGTATATCTTTTATCCCAACATCTTTTAAAATTGTAGAAATTAATTTTTTATTTATAACCCCAATTAGGGCTGTTGATATCTCTCTGTGACCAAACATAGAAAAATGTGTGGTAAAGAAACTTTCAATATCATCTTTACTTTCTAGTGGAAACATATCTATTCTTATAGTTACATTTAGATTTTCATAGAGAGCTTTAGAAGCATAAGATGATAATTGCATTATAGGGGGGCCTGAAATTCCATAATCGGTAAAAAGTATTTCACCAAACTCTGTTCGAATAACTTTATTATCAACTAAAATAGAAGCAGAGCCATCAAATTTTACTCCTGATAGAGCTTTTAAATAAGGATAATCTAATTTTAATTGAACAATGCCAGGAATAGGCTCTATAATACTATGACCCAATGACTTGCATAGTTTATAGCCAGATCCATCAGAACCTGTTTTAGTAGCTGATTTCCCACCACAGCTTAAAATAAGTTTTTTACAAGAAAAATTTTTAAAGTCATCATTATTACTTGTTAAAATAAAGTTATTTTTTTTACTTGTAGAATCAATTTTACAATTTGTATATAGAGGTATTTGTCTATCCTCTATTGCCATTCTGAATATATCTATTACAGAAGAGGCCTGAAGAGATTTTGGATACATCTTTCCGTTTTCCAATTCAATTAATGGCAATCCTAGAGATAAAAATGTGCTTTCAGTATCTTTAACAGTAAAGTTATCTAACGCCGCTTTAAAGAAATCTTGATTTTCACTATGGAAACACCCAAATGGGCGAGATATATTCTTATTAGTAATATTACATCTTCCATTGCCAGTTACAAGAATTTTTTTGCCAATTCTATCGTTGCTCTCAATAATTGCCACATCAAGTCCAAAATCTTTGGCTATTATTGCAGCCATTAGGCCAGAGGCACCACCGCCGACAATCATTAAATCGTGATAAATCATTATAACAATCACTCCCTATGTATGTTTTATTGACCATATAAAATTAAATCACATATTTTACCCAGTGCTAAAATAAACTGAATATTTTAAGTATACCATTAATTTATTAATTACTACTAAAATAAAAGGATTCAAATCATATTATTCAATATTTTATAATACTTTTAATAAATTTTATCATAGTAATATTAAGGTTAAAAGAAAGGAATACTAAAAATGAGGTGATTTTATAATGGAAGTAAAGGTAATTAATATGAATTCGGGAGATTTCGAAAGAGTATTTAAAGTGATCAGAATGAACTTTGATAATATAATGGTTAATTATCCCAATATGAGTGGGGTAAGGAGTTTTTCTTTTAATGATGTGGAATGTATAAGTGAAAGTGATATAGATAAATTTTTAATTAATAATAGAAATTTCTTGAAAATTAAATTAAAAAGAGGGATATCAGTACTTTTTTACAATGCACTATATGAATCATTAAAGTTAGAAATTAAAGAAGAGGTAAAAAATCTAAGTATTTTAAGAGATAAATATAAACTGTACAAAAGTAAAGTATGGGAAAAGGAAATGCTGTTATTTATAAATAATAAATTTCCTTTAGAAGTTAAAGCTTCAGGAAAAAATTTTAAAAAGAATGGATATAGTATAAATATTAATAAAATAGATAAAGAAGATTTTTTAGAAATATGTTGTGGTGAAATAAAAAATATTGAAGAGCAAATTAATTTAAAAAAAGATCTTTTATCTAGTCTGAAGGAGGCTAGAGATTATATTTAAGGAACCTCTGAAATGTAGATATAATGCCACTTTATTAAAAATAAATAATATAAAAATAAAAAAAATGAAAAAATGTGTTGACAGGGAATCTAATTTTGGGTATTATAGTCTATGTGGTCAGCAGCTTGAATAACTCAAGGACATCTAGTTAAGACATTTAAGCGAAAGACAATATAGCATGGCTCCTTGGTCAAGCGGTTAAGACACCACCCTTTCACGGTGGTAACAGGGGTTCGATTCCCCTAGGAGTCACCATTTATATCTATCTTATGGGCGCATAGCTCAGCTGGGAGAGCACCTGCCTTACAAGCAGGGGGTCACAGGTTCGAGCCCTGTTGTGCCCACCATAAGATGGCTCAGTAGCTCAGTTGGTTAGAGTGCCGGCCTGTCACGCCGGAGGTCGAGGGTTCGAGCCCCTTCTGAGTCGCCATTTAAAATATGCTGGCATGGCTCAACGGTAGAGCAGCTGACTTGTAATCAGCAGGTTGTAGGTTCGATTCCTATTGCCAGCTCCATTTTAAATAAACATAACAAAACTTAATATGGCTCCTTGGTCAAGCGGTTAAGACACCACCCTTTCACGGTGGTAACAGGGGTTCGATTCCCCTAGGAGTCACCATTTATATCTATCTTATGGGCGCATAGCTCAGCTGGGAGAGCACCTGCCTTACAAGCAGGGGGTCACAGGTTCGAGCCCTGTTGTGCCCACCATAAGATGGCTCAGTAGCTCAGTTGGTTAGAGTGCCGGCCTGTCACGCCGGAGGTCGAGGGTTCGAGCCCCTTCTGAGTCGCCATTTAAAATATGCTGGCATGGCTCAACGGTAGAGCAGCTGACTTGTAATCAGCAGGTTGTAGGTTCGATTCCTATTGCCAGCTCCATTTTAAATAAACATAACAAAACTTAATATGGCTCCTTGGTCAAGCGGTTAAGACACCACCCTTTCACGGTGGTAACAGGGGTTCGATTCCCCTAGGAGTCACCATTTTATCTATCTTATGGGCGCATAGCTCAGCTGGGAGAGCACCTGCCTTACAAGCAGGGGGTCACAGGTTCGAGCCCTGTTGTGCCCACCATAAGATGGCTCAGTAGCTCAGTTGGTTAGAGTGCCGGCCTGTCACGCCGGAGGTCGAGGGTTCGAGCCCCTTCTGAGTCGCCATCAAAGAACAAGTTCTTATAGACTAGAACTTGTTCTTTTTTTATTGTTTAAAAAATTATAATCAAGTCAGATCTGTGGGTAAATTTTGAAAGTATTATAAGAACAAGTTATTAAAGGGAATTTAAATATAAATAAGATGTTAACACAGAATAACATAGTTTGCGAAACAGATTTTTCAAATAAATATGATTTATAATATCAATTTGTAGTAAAAATGAAAACTCTAATATGATAGTCATTAAGAGAATAAATATCATATTAGAGTTTAGTTTATTTAGATTATCTATTTTTTTCTAAATTTTTCTTAATCCTTATATCTTCAGAATAAAATTTGCAGAGCTTAAATTCTCCAATTAGTCTAGAAGCGATTCGCTCGCTATACTGCTTAGTTATTCCTGGCAAAGTTAAATTGGTTGAGATAAGCATTTTCTTATTAGCAAGAATTCTCTTGTTAATTATATTAAATAATTCAGTTACTGAAAATTCATTGAGGTGTTCTGCGCCTAAATCATCTATAATTAGTAAGTCACATTCTAGTAATAGTGATTCTAAACCTGAGTCATTATTGAATCTTATTTCCCTTAAATTCTTAATTAACTCATCAGAGGTTTTATAAATTACTAAGAATCCCATATCTAACACAGCTTTGGCAATACAATATGATAAATATGTTTTACCACTACCTGGATTTCCGAAAAATAATAAATTTGTTGATATTTCTGAAAAGCTAGGAAGATAGTCTTTTAATATATATTCTAAATTATTCTCCATGTTTTTTTTAGGAGAATATTTTTCATCTCCAAGTTTATGACTTGAAAACAAATTTAAATCAAAATTATCAAAGTTATTATACGATGTGGTATTTTCTAATTCTGAATTTTTATAGTATAACTTAATCAACCTTTGTTTATAGCAAGTACATTTTATATTGCCTATAAAGCCTGTATCCTTACATTTATTGCATTGATATCGCAAATTTAAATATTCAGGATCATAACCTCTTTCAACTAACATTTCGCACTTTTTTATTCTTAAATCTGTTATATTTTCCTTATAATCATCTATTGTCTTTTCACTATCTTTAGATTTGAGAATTGATACTGCCATTTTTAAAGATAATCGTTGAATTTTATTATCCAATTCAATAATCTCAGGATATTTCTTTGATATTTCTTCTTTCCTAAATTTCAAATTTCTAGCTTCATCTTCTCTAAGTTTATCATATATTTTTAAAATTTCTGTTTGATAACCTTTAATCATCGCTATCCCATCCTAAAAGTTTTTTTTCTAATGAATCATAGTCATACTCTCGAGCCTCAAAGTTATTAAATTTGAGAGATGATTTATCATTATTATTAGTAGTATAAGTTTTTTGATACTTATTATTTTTTGGATTTTTATTATCTTTAAGAGCTATATCTTCCAAAGTTCTAATATTATTTTTATTCCAATTACTTAAGATTCCATCGATATACTTGAAATCCGCCCTATTCAATCTTTCAAAGCATACATCACAAGCTTTAAATATAATTTCGTTTGAATACTTATAAATAAGAAGCCATTTTTCTATTAAATCCTGTTGTGGTTTCATTATGTCTGTATTATTTATACCTAAGTAAGTGAGAATTTTTCTTATATTAATCCACTTATCCTCTGCTTTTTTTATTAAGTTCTGAGCTTGCTCGATAGTAGTTATTTTTTGATCATGCCAAGCTATAGCAACCTTTTCTATATATCTAGAATCGCTTTTTCCCTTTGATATACAGTATTCCATTAAAATCAGAATTAATTCAGATGAAAAACCGAATTCCTTTTGCCAATTTAAGTAAAGTGACATTTCGTTTGGCGATAGAGGTCTAGCTAGAAGAGTTTCAATATCCTTTAGCATATCTTTAGTATTTGTACTATCCAAAGCTTCTAATAAGTCAATTTGTTTAGTAGATTTGGAGGGTTCTTCAACTAAATCTACGAATTCTACATTAAAATTACCCATCTTATCTATCTGAGTTAGCTTTATAGCTCCTTGATCATTCCAATAATTAAATGCATTCATAATGTCTGATTCTAACAAATTAAGCGAGGAAGCTAGTATTGATGAGCTAACGCCTAATTCACCTGAAATAGTATACTTTAGCATCAATAAATAAACTTTTACAAATTCGCCTCTAGCCTGTGGCATGTATTTTTCTATAAATACATTGTTAACAGGAGTGAACCCTAGAGATCTATTCTTTAACATAAATGTGCTCATTCCGTTTACTACCTACCTTTCAAAGTTTTTAATATATATTATAAAAACAAAACTCTATCTAATAATATTAGATTAGCATAATCGTTTATAATGTAAGTTATATAATAACCTAATGTATGTAAAATAATTATAGCATATTATCACCTTAATAAAGCGAAATATTAATCAACTAATACTTGGGATTAATTACTTTTATATAAGATTTGAGAGAATATAAAGAGCACGCATTTGTCTTTATAAGAAATTAACTAATTTAATAAAACAAATGCATGCTTCTAAATATGGATAATATTCATTAAAATAAATAATCATATGATGAGTTTATTTATATTTACAATACCTTCACCTTGAATTTGATTGGATATCTCATCAATAGGATCACATGCAACCTTTAATAAGGAAATCATATCTTTGAAAGTTATTGATGGATTTTTCTCACATAATAACGCACATAATCCGCTAATATAGGCTGTAGCAATAGATGAGCCTGTAAAAGTTTTATATGGTACTTCAAGTTTATTTGGGTAAACCTTAATTCCGTTTTTTTCTGAAATATAGTTATTATCAGAATTTAAAGATATAACATTAACGCATGCAGCAGATAGATCAGGTTTTAATAATTTACCATATGGTCCTGCAGAAGAATAAGTATAAGGCTTCATTATGGAGGTAGTTGAATTTAGACCACCTATAGTGATGCAGCTTGGTAGCGTAGCAATTCCCATAATAGAATTTTTTTCACTCAGGTTACTTCCGCTAGGAACTATCGGAATTAATCCTTTTGATATAGCATACTTAAATGTCAAATCAAAGCAAGAGATAATGAATGTATTATGAGTTAAAAGTTCAAAAGGCAAACATAATACCTTTATGTTATTTTCTTTAGATATATTAGATAAACTTTCTATAGAATATAATATATCCGAAGCAAATCCTTTACCGAGTTTATCAAATGCCTTGTAACAGAATAGCTTACTTTTATTACAAATTCCTTTATACATGTTATTTGATGAGATACCACTACTACACAAAATTCCGGCCATGGAGGTACCATGTCCATTATCATCATAAGGATAGCGAAAGTTATTAATTAAATCTTCAAATAACTCTATTTTAGTGCTAGGGGAAGTTAGGTCTTGATGAGGAAATATTCCGCTATCTACAAGTCCTATTCCTACTCCTGCACCAGATAAACTAAACTTTTCCGAAAAGTGGATTTTATTTGCAGTAGTCACGCTCATTCCGCACAAAAACAGGTATTCATCCAAGTAAATTTTTTTTATTTCAGGATATTCAGAAATTCTATCTATGCCTCTTGAATTTAGTTCGGCACTTATAATATTAGAGGATTCAATAATGTGATGTACAGTACCTTTATATGAACTGATTTTTTTTACTATTGAGGATTGAAAGTCTTTATATTGTATAAGTATTCTATAACTTTTATAAGCATTTTTTGATATATAATCTTTTAGATTATGGTCTAGCTTACTTTTAGATGAAAACATATATTTCTCCAAAATATTATTACTTCAATATATTATATGAAAAAGAATTTTATTGTTAATAAAAAATGAAGGATTAAAAAAATTTTTGTTATACAATATTTATTCAATAGATGAAGAAATATTGTATAACAAAAATTAAATAGTAGATTGATTATTAAAAATAAATACAAGTATGAAACTTGAATAAAAATAATAATCAATCTACCATTTAAAAACTGTAGGTCTCCCCTATGTCTATAATTTTTATAGCTTTATCATTTAAATTTAATAATGATTCTTCAGTTTCCTGAAAATTCTCTAATGAAATTTTAAAAGTTTTATAATGAATTGGTATCATTGTAGGGCAAGACATCATTTTAAACATTTCATAACTCTGTTCTGGCGTACAATGCATATACGAAAATCTATCAGGTTTATAACAACCTACAGGCATTAATGCAACATCACAGGATATATTCTTAAAATTATCGGTGAGCGCTGTATCGCCTGCGAAGAACACGCTTTTATTTTCTCTTTCGATTAAATATGAAATACTTTCATCATCATGTCCAAAATAGAAGCGTCTCCCATCATGATTAGCTTGGTAAGCAGTAATTTTTATAAAGTCATCTCTATATACATCTCCAGGATGTAATAAAAATACATTTTTAAAACCAAGCAGTCTAGCAATACGAGTATATCCTTTTGGAACAATAAAGACAGCATCTTTATTTAATTTTTTTAGAGATGAAAAATTTAAATGATCCATATGTCCATGTGATAGTAGTATATAGTCTACTTTTAAATCATTTATGTATACTGGTTTTTTTACAAGTCTCTTAAAATATCCTAAGGAATTGGAAAATACAGGGTCAGTTATAATAATTTTATTTGATAGATTAATAATTGTGGTAGCATGACCAAACCAATTAATTGAATTTTTCATAATTTTATCAGATTTTATTTCAGCGCTTTTTTTTACATATTCTTTTATATTGTTAATTGTTAAATGGAATAAAAAATTAATGTTAGAAAAAAGATTCAAGTCCTCTCCGTCCTCTCCTAATGATTCCACTTAAATATTACAATACCAGCAATCATAATAGCAATACCTAAAAAATGATTTAATGAAAATCTAAGTCGTTCACTGCCAAATAACCCAAAGGCATCTATAAGTGCAGCAGCAAGTAATTGGGATATTAATATAATACCAATACCGAAGGTAGGTCCCATTGAGCTAACACTTTTTATTACGGTAAAGGTTATAACAACCCCTAGTGCGCCACCTAATAAATAAAGCTTGTTGGAATCCTTCAAATTAGAATAATTACCATCACCTAAAAATAAAAAAATGATAAGGCTTAAGACAAGGGCAATTATCTGAACTAATAATGTAGTTTCCCATACTCCGATTTTCTCACCTAGTCTGGTATTAAATACACCTTGAATACTCATAGCAATTCCAGAAATTATTGCACATATTATTCCAAACATAACATCACCTCAGAATTATTATTCCCCTAAGAATATTAAATATTATAAAAAATAAAAATGGTGTTATGTAATTAGCATGAATGCATTAATTAAAGTATAACCAAGTTGTCTAAATCTTTAATAAATTGATTTTGTATTTGAGATTCTGAAAAACCTAATGTCAATCCTAGACTTAATAGGTCTTCAAATAAAGTTAAGTAGTGATCTATAGATGGGAAAGCAATTAAATCATTTATGTCAATATATAGGTTTAGAAACTGATCACTTAAACAATAGTCATTAGGTGCCATAGATACTGCAATTAAATCTGTATATTTATGATCAATACCTAGTGTTAAGACTTGAGAAATACAAGTTATATATTTATCGAATATAGCACTGATGTTAACAGGTCTAGATTTTTTTAGTAAGTAGCTAAAACAATTAGTTTCACTAGCTAATGCACCAAGAGAGATTTCAAATTCTAGGTTTTTGCGTACTCGCAATTTGTGGGAGTCTAGCTCTTCATTTATAGATAAACTATCATTGTATTTTTTTTGTACTTTAAATAGTGGCTGAATATTCATAGTGAATCCTCCTACATTTCTAATAATAATATTATTTTACAAAATCTTTAAAATAAATGAAAGTTCGGAAAACGACTACAAAAAAATATTTTTAGAAAATTCGAAATTAAGAGATTATTTTTAAATTAATTTTACTTTCAAGGAAAATATAACTATAGATTTAGAGTGATTTTAAAAAATATAAAAAAAGACTGTACTGAATATAAAAATTCAATACAGTCCTAAAAACATAAACTAATTGGATTGTTTAACAGGCGATTTATTATGATAGTAAGAACGCTTAAACTAAAAGTCTTTCAAAATATAAGATTTTAAGGGAGTATTCTTTTTTACCGTAGGAAGCTTCCATATTTCAACACTCTTAATTCTTAATTTAACAAGGTTATCAGTATTATATATCTCAGGGAAATTTAGCTTTACATCTTGCTTTTTATAGTCCTTAGGAAGATAACCTAAATTTGCAAGTGAAACAAAACTATCTCCAAAAGACTTAACAGTAAATCCGTTAAGTTCTAATATATCAAAAAGACTACGAGAAAGTCTCCTTATATAACCTTTATCGTCTATTTTTAAATTTATACTTTTGGTAGGCTCAAACAAATAGACTAAATCACTTGCATCAATTCTAAAACTCTTATAAGGTGCTATAATTTTATCAACAACTGGATATAATTTATCCAAATTTGGATTTTCAATAGATGTTAATAAGACAAAAGGCATAGGTGAGTTTCTATTTGCTCTGAATTTTTTTGACATATTCCTTTGTATTGGTGATATTACTTGATAGGTTTCCTCATCAAATAATGCAACTATATAGTACTTCATGATAAACCTCACAATCTCAATATATTGTATTAATAAAAATCTTAGTAAATTATAACACAATAAATAGAATAAAAGAATAGAAGAATAATTAAATAGTAATTATAAGAATAATTAGGTTTTTAAAGATATTTTTTCAATAAAAGAAATATTTATTCCAGTAATATATGTTTTAAGGGATATAATTACAACAAAACCATAAGAAAAATTGTGTTGTAACACATATATAGCTAAAAAAGTGTTGATGGACTGAAAAAATGTATTTAAATAAATTTAGTTTATGATATAATAATTAAAGTAGATTTTAATTATAAAATAGGTTAATAATGTAAAATAATATATATGATAATATAGATTTTAATAGATAGGGTGAATTCAATGGAGAGATTAGTTATAAACGGCGGAAACTTGCTAGAAGGTACTGTTGATATCAATGGGGCCAAGAATGCAGCAGTAGCAATATTACCAGCAGCTATAATGGCAAGTGATGGAAAATGCATAATTGATAACATACCAGATATTGAAGATGTACACTGCTTGGAAAGAATACTTAGAAGCTTAGGTTGCGATATTATTAAGATAGATAACAATACTTTAGAAATAGATAGTTCTAATGTAAATAATTTTGATGCGTGCACGGATGATGTTAGAAGAATGAGAGCTTCATATTATTTCATTGGAGCTTTATTAGCACGATTTAAGAAAGCAAGAGTAGTTCTTCCAGGAGGATGTTCAATAGGGGTAAGACCAATTGACCAACATATAAAAGGATTTGAAGCTTTAGGAGCTGATGTGTTTATAGAGCACGGAGCAGTTAATGTTAAAGCTGATAAGCTAGTAGGCGCTAATATATTTTTTGATGTAGTTTCAGTAGGAGCAACAATAAATGTTATGATTGCGGCAACATTAGCAGAGGGGGTAACAGTGCTAGAAAATGTAGCAAAGGAACCTCATGTTGTTGATGTTGCGAATTTCTTAAATTCAATGGGAGCTGACATAAGAGGCGCAGGAACAGATGTAATAAGAATTAAAGGAGTAGAAAGTCTAAAAGGCTGTTCTTATAGCGTAATACCAGATCAAATTGAAGCTGGTACATTCATGATAGCAGCTGTTGCTACAGGTGGAGATGTTTATATAAGAAATGTTATACCAAAGCATTTAGAATCAATTACAGCTAAGCTTACAGAGATGGGGGCAGTGATTGAAGAAGGTGATGATTGTATTAGAGTTACCGTGAAGTCACCACTTAAGGGTGTGAATATAAAAACCACACCATATCCAGGATTTCCAACGGATATTCAGCAACCAATGTCAACATTGCTAAGTATTGTACCGGGAAGAAGCTTAATTACTGAATCTATTTGGGAGAATAGGCATAAACACATAGATGAATTGAAAAAGATGGGAGCCAATATTAAAGTTGAAGGCAGAGTTGCGATTATAGATGGAGCGCAAAAATTGACAGGCGCAGTAGTAAAGGCAACAGATTTAAGAGCAGGTGCTGCCATGGTTATTGCGGGATTAGTTGCAGAGGGAACAACTGAAATAACTAGTATAGAGCATATTGATAGAGGATATCCTCATATAGAAAATAAGTTTAGAGCTTTAGGGGCAGATATTAAGAGAATAGAAGTTGATGAATAGTATAAATTAAAGGGGAGGAGATTGGAATGATATTTTGTTCTTTATATAGTGGCAGTAGCGGTAATAGTATGTTTATTGCCTCAAATAAAGCTAAGATATTAATTGATGCAGGACTCCCAGGTAAAAAAATTGATTTAGCGTTGCAAGAAATTAATGAAAATCCAAAAGACTTGAACGGAATTTTTATAACTCATGAGCATAGTGATCATATCAAAGGGGTTGGAGTACTGTCTAGAAAGTATGACATTCCTATATATGCAAATGCTGATACTTGGTCTGCTATGGAAAGCTTAATTGGAAATATAAAAGAGCATAACATAAAAGTAATTGATAAAAGATCATTTACTGAAATAGAGGATATGAGTATTAAAGCATTTAATATTCCGCATGATGCAGCCGCGCCAATGGGGTATACAGTTAGCTCAGGAGAAAAAAACATAAGTGTAGCAACTGATTTTGGAACTTTTACAAGAGAAATTTATGATAATATAAAAGATTCAGAAGTTATTCTTCTTGAAAGTAACCACGATGTAAATATGCTTAAGTTTGGACCATATCCATATCCTTTGAAACGTAGGATATTGAGCGAAATAGGACATTTATCTAATGATGATTGTGGGAGTGCCATAGTTGAACTATATAAATGTTCAACTAAGAAAAAGATTATTTTAGGGCATTTGAGTAATACTAATAATCAACCAGATTTAGCATATCAAACTGTTTTAAACGTGCTAAATGAAAATGGAATTAAGCTAAAAGAGGACATAATATTAACTATGGCAAACAGACATAATCCTAGCAGTTATATAGAGATATAGTTTATTTGAGCTTATAATTTATAGAAATATATTATATATAATCAATGAAGATTTAAGGGAGGACTTAAAAATGAGTTTATATACAAATTGGACTGACATGGTTGTTGACTATGTAAAAACTAAGGGAGAAAATGCTTTCTGGGAAGAATATAGTAAATTAGAAAAATCAATATATAAAGATTTATTAGCTAATCATAAAAGTGTTAAAAAGACTACAATAAATGAATTAGCTAAAGATTATGATTCCACAGTAGAATTTGCTATGGGATTTATGGATGGTATTAATGATAGTTTAAAAACTCAATATGATCTTGAGACTATAGATGCTGATACAGAAATAGTACTTGATATAAATCTAGAAACTTTATATTTGAATATGCTAGATGCAAAAGCAGAATATTTATACACATTACCACAATGGGATGGAATATTCTCAGTGGAAAAAAGAAATGAAATACAAAAACAATACAAGGAATCTAAGATAGTAAGAAATCTAGATAAGGTTGGAAGAAATGATATGTGCCCATGTGGAAGTGGGAAGAAATATAAGAAATGTTGTGGAAAAGATAAATAATATAATTACATATAAGTAAACTCTATGTTTAGAGGAGTTTACTATTCAATGTAGTAAAAACCCTAGTTTAGATAGGGTTTTTTTCTTTATTAATGGTTTCGTGAAAAATAACAATTCACAAAGGTCAATATAGTTGGTATAATTATGTTATACAAGGAATTGTAGTAAATAAATAGTAATGCTATGGAAGCACAAGTACGGATTTAAAAAATCTGTATTTAGTGCTTTATTTTTTTATTAAAAGTAGATATAAGAATAATATATGGGGGGATTGCTATGAGTTTAAAGCTTAAATATCTGTTGAATAGAAATCTAAAGGAACATTCAGAAAAAGTATTTGAAGGAATATCAAATGGAAGAAAAAAGGCATTAGATAACTGGTTTAATGACAAGTGGGCACAATTAGAAAATATTAAGAATTCACTTGTGGCATTAGAAGACAATGATAATATAGTATGTAATTATTTAATTGAAACCGTAAAAAAGCATGAGGACTTTTGCGAAATATTTGTTTTAGATGAGAAAGGAATAGTATCAGTTTCTTCGTGCAAAGAGCATATTGGATTAGATATGAGTGATTTACCTAATCTAAAAGCTGGATTAGAAGGTAGGCCTTTAATGTATGGACCATATATTGATAAAAGAACCCTACATACTGATATAAGTAATAAGAAATTTGCTGATGATGTTACATTAATGTTTTCCAGTACATGCAAAAATCACAGTAATCAAATTAGAATATTATGCTGCAGAACACTAAATGATGATATGAGCAACGTAATTCAAGATGAGGATACTCATATATATAAGGATTCTGGAGATAATTACTTATTTATGGTGAAGACTAGCAGAGATATTAAGCCCGGAACAGCAATATCTAGAAGCAGATTTGAGGATAATACATTTACTTTAGGTGAGAATCTTAAAGATGGAGTTAAAACAAAGAGTTGGGGTACAGTTAGAATTAAAGAGCATACCGAATTTGAAATAATTTTTAATGATCCGGCTACAAGTAAATTACATCGAGGAGTTGAAAATACAATTCGAAATGGTGAAAATCTAGATTGTTGGCCTGGATATCCAGATTACAGACATATAATGGTGGGAGGTAAGGGAACATTAATAAAACCCCCGAACTGTGATGAGGTATGGGGAATGATGTGTGAGGGTGATATAGCTGAGATATATAATTTTCAAAGTATTAATTTAAAGATGCCAATATCTATATCAATAATATCAGCAATTTTAATTGCAGTAAATTTTATAGCAATTAAATTATCACCGAATAATAGTATATTTACATCTATAGCAATGTGGATTATATTATCACTGTTTTCGTTATTAATATCTAAAAGAATGATTTCATCCCCTTTAAGTAGAACGATAAATATATTACAAGATATTGCGGAAGGCGAAGGAAATTTAACCAAAAGAGTTGAAAAAATGTCATCAGATGAAATCGGAGAGCTGTCGCGATGGTTCAATAAATTCATAAATAATCAGATGAGCATGTTATATAGAGTGAAAAGATCAGCTAAAACTACAAAAAAATCAGTAAATATAGTTTCTAATATAACAAGCGAAGTTAAAAATGGAATGGGAGTCATTGAAAATACAGTGATAACTTTACTGGAAAATTCTAAAGACCAAAATCTAGTATTCCAAAATACAAAAAACAAATTTTCAGATATTACAGCATCTATTCAGGAAATGGATAGTCTTATATTAGAAGTATCAGGTATAGTTGAAGGAACTAATGAAAGTGCAGCATCGGCACAAAGCATATCAAAAGAAGTCTTGAGTAATATGGAGGATTTAGAAAAGACCATCGAGAATACAGTAGAATCTATAAGTACTTTACAGGGATATTCACAGGAGATAAGTGAAGTAATTAATGTTATAAGAAATATAAGTAAGCAGACACAACTTCTAGCGCTTAATGCATCAATTGAAGCTGCAAGAGCAGGAGAGAGTGGAAAAGGATTTTCTGTAGTAGCGGAAGAAATATCTAAGCTAGCACTAGAAACAGAAAGTGCTACCAAGTCAATAAGTAATGTCATTAATCAAGTCCAAAAACAGACACAAGCAACATTTGAATATGCAGAAGAGATAAATACTAAGGTAGATATATCTACAGCGAGTGTAAAAGAATCTATTCAATCATTTGATCATATTAATGATGATGTAAATATAATAGCTAATGCGATGCAGTCAATATCAGAAATAACTTCGACCCAGAGCCAAAGTGTTGGGGATGTTATGAATAATTTAAGCACTATGGCAGATAAAATAGAACAATCTACCGAAAATAGTTCAAATAAAAGTGAAGAATCACTGTCTATGGTTAAAAAAATATTATTAGAAATAAGACAACTAAAGCAAGCAACCGATGTACTGGAATATTCGTCAGATAATTTAAATGAGATGGTTGGATCATTTAAATTAAAGTAAAAAATAATATAAAATATAATTAATATCATGCTTTTGTTAATGTAAGAGGAAACTAATAGTAAGTCTTAATTATTAGGGAATTTTTAATCTATCATTTGGAAACATTATTTGCACGCAGTTTTTTTGATAGCATGTTAGCAAAAGCATGGTTTAATAATTAGAGGATAATCAAGTCAATACAATTAAATTTCTATAAAGCAAATTTTTTAGAACATACATATTAAAACTGTACAAATAATATAAAGAACTTTATCCATAGAATTAGAATAAAATGTGGATAATTTTTTTTATGAACTTTAAAATGTGGATTATATTTTTATATTTAGAGAATTATCATACCATTTGTGTAAATAATAAAAATATATTATAATTTTATATAGTTGCAAGTGCAACTATATAAGTTGTGATTAGGTTTATGAATGTTGAGTTATTATATATAAACTCTATTTTTACAGCTAGATAAAACATGTATAAACAGAAAGGATAAAACATATGGAAAGTACGGATAAAAAAAGATGGTTAATATTATTTACTACTGTACTACTGACATTTATGTCCACACTTGATAGTAGTATAGTGAATGTAGCACTTCCTGTAATGTCGCAGAGGCTTGCAGTAAGTATGGCATCTATAGAATGGGTAGTAACGAGCTATTTAATAGTTATTGTAGGAACTATTCTTATATTTGGAAGATTAGCTGATATTAAGGGTAAAACTTCAGTTTTTAAATTGGGTATAATTATTTTCACGATTGGTTCACTTTTATGTGGATTATCTAATTCATTAGTAATGTTAGTCTTCTCGAGAATATTGCAAGCAATTGGAGCTGCAGGAACCATGTCTACAAGTCAAGGAATTATAACTCAGGTTTTTCCAAGAAACGAAAGAGGAAGGGCGCTAGGATTAAATGGAACTTTTGTAGCATTAGGTTCAATGATAGGTCCACCAGTAGGAGGAATAATTGTATCGATTTTAAGTTGGCAGTATATTTTTTTAATAAATGTGCCTATAGGAATTTTGGCATTAGCTTTAGCAATGAAGACACTTCCTAAAAATTCTAATAATTCAAATGAAAAATTAGATATAAAAGGTGCAACTTTATTTGGATCAACTATGGTACTTTTATTCAGTGCTTTAACTTTTGGCAAGGAAATTGGATATGACAATATAGGAATCATTATATCATTTGTTGTCTCTATTATATTATTTATTTTATTTATAATTGTTGAAAAAAGAATTGATGAACCATTATTGAAACTAGAGATATTTAGTAATTCATTATTTTCGCTCAGTATTTTTTGTGCATTCATTTCATTTGTGGCAATAAGTTGTTCAAATATTATATTGCCATTTTACCTACAATACGTGATGAAACTAGCTCCTTCAGTTACTGGTGTATTAATGATGGTATCACCAATAATTTTATCAGTTGTTGCTCCAATGAGTGGGTATATATCAGATAGAATAGGATCTGAAGTTTTAACATTTTTAGGACTTATTGGAACTAGCCTAGGTTTATTTTTAATATCAACTTTAAATGAATATTCTCACATAGGTGCATTAATTGCCTTTATAGCAATAATGACACTAGGAAATGGGATGTTTCAGTCACCAAATAATTCATTAGTTATGTCTACAGTAGATACAAAAAATTTAGGGATTGCTGGAAGTATAAATGCGTTAGTTAGAAATTTAGGAATGGTTTTTGGAATATCACTATCAACAACTCTTTTATACAATAGGATGAGTAGTCAAATAGGATATCATGTTACAGGATATATAGAGGGAAGAGATGATATTTTTGTATATGGGATGCAATATGTATATGTTGCTGCAGCTATAATATGTGCATTAGGAGCGGTGTTAACAGCATACAGACTATATAAAAGACAAAATCTAGAATTAAAGTTGAAGCTCTATAAATGAATAGAATGATATCTCTAATTGTTGTTAGTTTAAAACTTAGTATAAAATATAAATAGTATTAAGAAATAAAAACTGTAGCTGAGTAAAGAATTTAGCTACAGTTTTTATTTTTAGTTAGGGGCTGCTCCAAATTGGCTTAAGTGTTTGGAATAGTATTATGTATGATATTTTATGGAATACTAAGTGCATAGATATTTTAAATATAGGGTAAAAACCCTTGCACTTAGGAGTGAATTTATATGTATTCAATTGATAACCAATTAAAAATAGAAGATTTTATATTTCCATACGGAGAATTAGATAAAAATAATAGGTGGGTTAAATTAGCGTCAATAATACCATGGCATGAATTTGAAGAAACATATGCTAAACAATTCATTAATAATGGTCGTCCATCAAAACCATTTCGAATTGTATTAGGAAGCTTAATAATAAAGCAAAAACTTAATTGTTCCGATCGTGAAACGGTATCTGCTATCGCCGAAAATCCTTACCTTCAATATTTTATTGGTTTGAAAGAATTCCAAAATTCCGCACCATTTGGAGCGTCTTCAATGGTTGAATTTCGAAAAAGAATTGATGATGATATGATTATTGAAATGAATAATACTATTCTTAAAGATACTACTAAAAATAATGATGATAAAGATAAGCATGACGATAATGATGATGGAAATGATTCAGATCAATCTAATCAAGGCACTATCATTATTGATGCAACATGTACTCCAGCCGATATAACTTATCCACAAGATTTAAATCTTTTAAATTCTGCAAGAGAAAAAACTTGAAGGATATAT
The DNA here is from genome assembly GCF_018223745.1 of Clostridium beijerinckii. NCBI lineage: Bacteria > Bacillati > Bacillota > Clostridia > Eubacteriales > Clostridiaceae > Clostridium > Clostridium beijerinckii. The sequence continues at coordinate 5,829,309 of NZ_CP073653.1, read as the reverse complement.
TGATCAATTGCATAATCCTTCTGAATCTAAAAAGCCTAGAACTTATAGGAAAATTGCGCGTAAGGATTTTCTAAATGTTTCAAAGGCCAGAAAGAAAAATTCTAAAAAGATGCGCAAAGCTATAAGGAAACAATTAAATTATATTGCTAGAGATATTGGATATGTAGTAAATTTTATTGCGAATGGAAAAAAGCTTAATAGTCGACAATCAGAAGAATATGAAGTGATTTTACAGTTATATCATCAACAAAAATATATGTTTGATAATAGAAAACATACAGTAGAAAATAGGATTGTTAGTATCAGTCAACCACATGTTAGACCAATTGTTAGAGGAAAAACTAAAGCTCCTACGGAATTCGGGGCAAAAGTTGAAATAAGTGTTGCTAATGGTTATGTTAGAATGGAAAAGTTGAGTTGGGATGCTTACAACGAATGCGAAAGCTTAATACCTATAACAGAGAGTTATAAAGCAAGAAATGGCTTTTATCCTGAAAGAATATTGGCTGATAAAATTTATAGAAATAGAAAAAACTTAAACTATTGCAAAGAAAATGGAATTAGCATTACCGGCCCTGCTTTAGGCAGACCTAAAAAGAATAAAACTAAAGCTGAAAAAAATCAAGAGTATGTTGATACATGCGAAAGAAATGAAGTTGAGGGAAAGTTTGGTACTGGTAAAACTAGATATGGTTTAGCCAGAATATTTGCAGATTTAAAAGAAACTGCTGAGTGCGTTATTAATATGGCATTTTTTGTAATGAACCTTGATAAAAAATTGAGGGTCATTCTACGCCATTTTACAAATTACTATATTTTGGAATACTACATATAAATATAGGGGGTTTTAAAGCACCCCCTAGTTATAATATAGGTATGCATAAAATAATTAAAGGAGATAACAATGAACATAACGATAATAACAGTTGGTAAAATAAAGGAAAAGTATTTAAGGGATGCTATAGAAGAATATTCAAAAAGATTAGGAAGGTATTGCAAATTAGATATAGTTGAATTGGTGGATGAAAAAACACCAGATAATGCGTCAGAAAAAGAAGAAGAGGTAATTAAAGAGAAAGAGGGGCAAGGAATACTAAATAAAATTAAAGACAATATGTTCGTTATAGCAATGGATTTAGGTGGAAAGCAACTAACATCAGAAGAATTTGCAGGATACATAGATAACTTGGGGGTAACAGGAAATCCCAATATAGCATTTATAATAGGAGGAAGCCTAGGAATCTCAAAAAGTGTTTTAGCAAGAGCTAATTATAAATTATGCTTTTCAAAGATGACATTTCCACATCAGCTTTTTAGAGTAATGCTATTAGAGCAAATTTATAGAGGATTTAGAATAATTAAAGGTGAACCATATCATAAGTAGACATAAAAGAAAAATAAATTAAATCAATAAAAAATAGTAGTTACGTAATTCGTATCTGCTTTTTTTATTATAGTTTATATTAATATTAATAATAGTATTGTAAATAGCATAATTATAAGTGTTGATATAAATATAGAAACTTTAAATATATCTTAAATTAAATAAGGAGGAATAGAAATAAAGAAAAACCTTACAAGTAAAAATAATTGCTTTTATAAGATAATGGAAGGAAAAGTTATATTATCTTTAAAAGAGGAGGGATTTTAAGCTTTAATTGTCTATTATGGAATAAAATAGATAAAATAATAGTTGAAAAGTATACCTTAGAGGTATACAATAAATGTATACGGTTTAGGTATACATTTAAGGAATATGTTTGGGAATATGGTTTTACAGATTTCATAGAATGACATTGGTGAAACCGTATAATTAAAGGGAGGTGTATTTATGTTTTTCAAAACTACAGAACAACATGAAAATTTGAGAACAAAAATAAGAGAATTTGCTGAAGAGGAAGTTAAACCTATTGCATTTATGTTGGATCAAGAAAATAAATTCCCTTCGGAAGTAGTTCAAAAGCTAGCTGATATGGGAGTGATGGGTATTCCGTATTCAAAGGAGTATGGAGGAGCTGGCCTAGATGTGATCAGCTATGCGATAGCTGTCGAGGAATTATCAAGAGTTGATGGTGGGACAGGAGTAATCTTATCTGCACATACATCATTAGGAACATATCCAATTGCAGCTTTTGGAAATGAGGAGCAAAAACAAAAATATTTAGTACCATTAGCAAAGGGTGAAAAGCTTGGAGCATTTGGTTTGACTGAAGAAAATGCAGGTAGTGATGCAGGAGGAACAGAAACAACTGCTGTACTAGAAGGAGATTATTATATCTTAAATGGCGAGAAAATATTTATCACTAATGGTGGTGAGGCTGATATTTATATTGTTTTTGCAGTAACTACACCAAACATTGGTACACGAGGTATTAGTGCATTTATCGTTGAAAAGGGATCAGAAGGTTTTAGTTTTGGTAAGCATTATGATAAGATGGGAATTCGTTCATCAGCTACTGCAGAGCTTATTTTCAATGATGTAAAAGTTCCTAAGGAAAATTTATTAGGTAAAGAAGGCGATGGTTTCAAAATTGCTATGTCTACATTAGATGGTGGACGTATCGGTATTGCTGCCCAAGCTTTAGGAATAGCACAAGGTGCTTATGAGAATGCCTTAGAGTATTCAAAAGAAAGAGTTCAATTTGGTAAACCTATTTGTCAGCAACAAATAATAGCTTTTAAATTAGCTGATATGGCTACAAAACTTAGAGCAGCAAGATTCCTTATTTATAGTGCAGCAGAGCTTAAAGGAAATCATGAGCACTACAGCATGGAAGCAGCAATGGCTAAACAATATGCTTCTGATGTTTGTCTTGAAATTGTCAACGATGCTCTTCAAATCTTTGGGGGAAGCGGATATCTTAAAGGTATGGAAGTTGAGCGTGCCTATAGAGATGCTAAAATCTGCACTATATATGAGGGAACTAATGAAATCCAGCGTGTTGTTATAGCCGCTAATATTATAGGAAAAATGCCAAAAACAGAGAGTGTAGCAAAAACTTCAAGGGAACCTGCAACAGGATATCGTAAGAAGGTAATTTATAAAGATGGTACACCTGAAGAAAGAGTAAATTCTCTTGTAGAAGCTCTTAAGAAGGATGGATATGATTTTTCTGTAGGAATTCCTATAGATACTCCAATAAGCAAGGCAGAGAGAGTAGTTAGTGTAGGACAAGGCATAGGAGAAAAGGAAAATATGCATCTTATAGAAAAGCTTGCAGTTCAGGCTGGTGCAGCAATAGGTTCTTCTAGACCAGTAGCTGAAACTTTAAAATATGTTCCAATTGATCGTTACGTTGGTATGTCAGGGCAAAAATTTAAAGGAAACCTTTATATTGCATGTGGTATTTCAGGTGCAGGTCAACATTTAAAAGGTATAAAGGATGCTTCTACAATTGTTGCAATTAATATAAACCCTAATGCAAAGATTTTCAAAAACGCAGATTACGGCATAGTTGGTGATTTGATGGAAATACTACCTCTACTTATTGATGCTTTAGACAATGGTGAACCAAAGAAAGAGGCTCCACCAATGAAAAAGATGAAGAGAGTTATTCCGAAAAAAGTCACTCCAACTTGGAAACATTATGTATGTAATGGATGCGGTTATGAATATGATCCTGGAGTAGGTGATCTAGAAGGTGAAGTAAACCCAGGAACACTTTTTGAAAATTTACCTGAAGAGTGGACTTGCCCAGCTTGTGGTGAAGAAAAAGATATGTTTATAGAAGTTTAAAACAGGTAATAAATAAATTTTTTGTTTAAAGGAGGATTAGCTATGTATTGTGTTAGAGAAGTAACTGAAGATCTTTATTGGATAGGGGGAAATGATCGTCGTCTAGCTCTTTTTGAAAATGTTCATCCTATTCCAAGAGGTGTTTCTTATAATTCTTATTTACTTTTAGATGAAAAGACAGTGCTATTTGATACTGTAGATTGGTCAATTTGCAGACAATTTCTTGAGAATATTAAGGGAGTTTTAGGAGATAGAGACTTAGATTACATGGTCATTAACCATATGGAACCTGATCATGCAGCGTGTATTGAAGAAATTGTTATCCGCTATCCTAATGTAAAGATAATATGTACTGAGAAGGCATTTTTATTTATGCATCAGTTCGGTTTCCAAATAGAAGATAAGGTAGAACAAGTCAAAGAGGGAGATACTATGTCATTTGGAAAGCATAATGTTGTATTTGTTTCTGCCCCTATGGTACATTGGCCAGAGGCTATGGTAACATATGATACTACAAATGGAGTGCTGTTCTCAGCTGATGCTTTTGGTTCATTTGGTGCATTAGATGGAAAGCTATTTAACGATGAAGTAAATTTTGATCGTGATTGGATTGATGATGCTAGAAGGTATTACACAAATATTGTAGGTAAATATGGGCCTCATGTTCAGGCTCTTTTAAAAAAGGCAGGCACTATAGATATTAAGATTATCTGTCCGTTACATGGACCAGTATGGCGTAATGATTTTGGATATTTACTTGATAAGTACGATAAATGGAGTAGCTACACACCTGAGGAAAAGGGCGTGATGATTGTTTATGGAACAATGTATGGTAATACAGAGGCAGCAGCAAATGAGTTAGCAACAAGATTGGTTAAAAAGGGGATTACCAATGTAGTTATGTATGATGTTTCCAAAACTCATGTTTCGTATCTGATTTCTGAAACATTTAAATATAGTCACGTTGTGTTAGCATCAGTTACTTATAATTTAAAGATTTATCCACCAATGCTGGACTATATAATGGATATGAAGGCATTAAACCTTCAAAAACGTACTTTTGCTATTATTGAAAATGGATCATGGGCGCCTCAATCAGGTAAATTAATGCGTGAATTATTAGAAGAAATGAAAGATATGACTATTTTGGATAATGAAATTTCAATTAATTCTAGCATGAAAGAAAGCGATGAGGATTTAATGGAATCTATTGCTGATAGCATTATTGAATCAATGAAATAATACAGAAAAGATATGAATTTTAATCAACTCGTAAATTATAATAACGAGTTGATTAAAATTATAATAAAGATAATAGCACTTAAGATTAGCTTGAAGGTTCATAATGTTGAGACATATTATTAAAAAATCAATTATATAGGATAAAGAAGTTAATTCATAATATGTATTTCAATAAAAAAATGAATCTGAATGTGTTATTATCCAGATTCATTATAGATATTAAAAATATAGTTTCTTATTTCCTATATTTAATGGGTTCTTATATGTTTAATCCTATTCTTCTGTTTTCGATAATCTCCTCTAACTCATCAGCAGCTTTGATTACATCTTCTTGAACAATAAGCTTACCGCCTGTTATATTAACTAAATCTTCTTTTAAAACTTTAGTGACAACTTCACTTCCATCTATAAAAGGAGATATTGCAACATGTAGTGGCAGACCTAATGATAGTCCAAATGCAGCATCGGCTAATGCTTGCTCTTCAAGCCATTGTGGTGCTGATAATACAAGGGGAAGTTGAGGTATATCTATACCCAAGTTTTCAGCAAGTTCAGTTGCTACCATTTCTAATCTTCCAATAGCTAGACATGGACCAAAGTTTAATACTGGTGGAATGCCTAGGGATTTGCACACATCTCTTAGATTATCACCTGCAAGATCAGCTACTCCAGGAGACATAAGACCAACATTTTCAAGGCCTCCAGAAGAACATCCGGCTGAAAGAACTAAAATATCTCTTTTTATTAATTCTTTAGTTAGCTCAACAGTAAATACATCATGTCCTTTAGCTGTTAAGTTGGAACAGCCTACAACACCAGCTATCCCTTTGATTTTTCCTTTTGCTATTAAGTCAATAAGACCGCTCCAATTTCCACCTAGGAACTCTTTTAAAGATCCTTCACTAACACCAGTTACAACATCATCATGTCCATGATCTTTAGGAATGTCTATTGTGACGTTATTTCTTCTGTTCTTATAACTTTCTAATGCTTCGTAAATGATCTTTTCACTAATTTCTTCAGCGTTTCTCATATCAAAATTTATATATTCAGCATTTTTCTTCTTAGCAACATCATCTATACAGATAGTTTTTACATTAAATTTCTCAGCTACAGGTTCAAGTCCTGGTATTGTACAGTTAAATTCTGAGACAATTAAATCTATAGCACCAGTTGCGAGTACGGCTTCACTTGTATAATTATTTCCAGCATGGCCTGAAAAAACTTCAGTATAATGCTCTCCTCTTAACTGTAGATCTTGGCCTACGCATGTGCAGCCAACTAATCTAAAGCCCTTTGCACCTAATTTCATTGCTCTTTTTGTGACATTCTCATCAATTAATTTATCTTGAAGATGTGCAATATCAGAATGCTGATGACCTGTAATCATTATGTTGATATAATCCTCATCTATTACTCTAAAGCCAACTTTAGCTTGTCTGATTTTTGGAGCACCTAGCATAACATCATTTAAAAGGTTAGTTAACACTAGACCATATATTCCAGTAGCAATTCCAAGTTGAAGTGAATTAAGCAGCATATCTACAGGATCACTATTTAGATTTGTTGAAGTTTTTACTAGAGCATCAAAAACTTCGGATTTTGCACCGCCAGGTAAAATATTTAATTCCTTCCACTTATGATATCTTGGAGCATAAGCTAATTTTTCTACCAATTCCATTTTTTCAAATCTTGGTTTATATAAATCCCTAAGAACTTCATCAGCTACTTTAATTGCTTTGGCATTTATATCTGATTCAACAATATCAAAGATTTCAGCAAGCTTATCCAATGTTTCTGGGCTTTTTATTTTTAAATTACCTTTTCCTTCACCAATGTCTTTAAGGTTTCTTGCTGTAGTTTCCACTACGTGAAGGTAACATGCGGAACCTGCTGCTATCGCTCTTAAAAAGTTTCTTGATACGATAGTATCAGCATCCGCACCACATACACCTTTAGGTGATTTAGGTGTTATCTTACATGGACCATTCGAGCAGAGTTTGCAACAGACTCCTTCTTTTCCGAATTTACATTTTGCTTTTTGTGTTTCAACTCTGTTGAATGATGTTTCTAGATCTTCTTTTGATGATAAAAATTCACATAATTTACAATCTGCTGATGTGCACATTGACATATTGATCATCTCCTTTAATTTTATATTTAATATTTAACCAAAAGTATACTAAAGAGGTATAGTTTTAAGCAAATATAAAAGGCTTTCGCCTCTTATATTTACATGTATAAAGTTACCATGGATCATTCTTTAGTTTATCAAAGTTAACCTTTTCTAGTTCATTTATCATTGTATTTTGAATATTGTATAAAGCCTTGTGTATAGAACAGTGACCAGCTTTATTTGCACTACAAGCCTTGCCATCGTAAACGCATCTAGTCACAATAATTGGACCTTGTATAGCTTCAACCACATCTTTTAAGGTTATATCTTTAGGCTCCCTAGTTATAGCATAACCACCATTAACACCTCTATAAGACTTTAATATTCCTGCTTGAGTTAACTTTCTAGTTAGTTTTAATAAAAATCTAAGAGGAATATTTCCTTTTTCAGATAGAGATTTTGCATCAAGTTTGTTATCTAAACCTTCTTTGGATAGCATAAGTATTATTCTAAATGCGTAATCAGATTCTTGATTAATATTCATAAAATTTACTCCTTAAAGTATACCCATTTGGTATAATTTATCATAGTACAATTTTTTGTAATTGTCAATGTTTAGGTTATTGCGATATCGCAATTAAATAGAATGAATAATAATATACATTAAAATAAAATTCATGAGTGTCTTTTAACATAATGATTATAAAGGGAATACTATATAAGTAAAGCAATTTATTTGAGGTGAGGCTTATGTTTGGATCTTTTATAACAATGCTTACTGGAATTCGTATACTGAAAAATATGAATAAAAGTTTATTGGGAATTATTAAATATGAAAAGCCAATAGATAAAGGAATAGAGATTGCTGGTTATGATTATGATTCGGTACAAGATATATTTTATAGTAATATGAATGCATGGCAAAGAAATATGGGATATAGTAGATTGTATGATGAAGCATCAGCACCTTTTGGAATGATAGTAGATTGTGAACCAATCTATTTTAAATATAATAATAGAATATGGTTAATCGAATTATGGAAAGGTCAATACGATTTGAATACTGGATGTGAAGTCGGTGTGTATACAGCCGAAAAGCCTATATTAAACTTACCAGAAGTATATAAGTATATGTTTTATAATTGCGCTAGCGATGAAGATAGATTAACAATCTCTCTTTCGCTAAAAAAGAATGGAAAAACACTTTTCGCGTTAGATGATAAGCATTGGTGGTTAGCAGGCTTTAAACTTGGTGAATATTCAGAGCCTTCTGAATTAGTGATGTATTTAAATATTACTTTAAAGGATGAAGAAATGTGCAGTTCCTTTGTAGAAGCAATAAAAAAGATAGGATATGAAGAAAATAAGGAGTTTATTGTAAATGGAAATACTGTAGGTTTAACATTTGATAAACCGCACACTACTCAACCTATTACAAGGACAGAGCAGACTGATAAGATCATACAAATGAAAAATAAACTGTTATGCGATAAATATAATGATATTACTAGAGTATATAGTAATTTAACAGATAAAATAAATGCAATTCAGAAACAGGCACCAGAAATCTATTCAGAAATAGTAGATAAAGCAGTATTGAGAAAATATTTGAGAAGCATGAAAAATACTGAAACTGAGTAACGTAATATTAGGAAGGCAGAATATATATCCTGCCTTTACGTTTATATTGAGTCATAGCAGTTATAACTGCCATTGGCTCTTTTTTTCTCAGCATTCTTACTTATATAAGAACCTTCTATAACTTTATTATATCCTTTTTTGGATACAATAGATTTAATATAATCTAGATGAGGACATCTGTCATAATGATAATTATCATTTGTCATGCAAGATGATAAATGTATCACAACATCTTCTTTATTTATGTTATTTTTTAACTTAAGTTTTTTCGAGAGATGTTCTAATTTAGTAGCAATACTTTTTCCGCAGCATCCTCCACAGGTAAAGGAAATATATCTGGTTGATTCGTTGTAATTTTTAAAAACGTCATCTCTGTTGTAAAAGGCATTTGTACAGGCAAATCCACTACAACGGTTATGAGCAATGTCGCACTGGATAATAACTACATATTTTTCATCCATTAAATTTTATCCCCCTTTTTAAATAAATGATTAGTAACTGTATATATAAGTTGTATATAGAACAATTATATAATTAATTATATCTCAATAAAAGTATATATAAGATATTAAATATAATTTAGTATAAGTAACAAAATAAAAGCATTATACATTGGTAAAAAAAGTTAAATAAATTTATAAAAAAAGGATATGCAGCGTTAAATTATCTACTACAGATCCTTTTTATAAATAAACCTGAATTATTCATAAAATTATATGAAACATGCTTTGCATGGCTCGTTAAGCTGTTCTTAACAAATTCAAAACTTCACTTATTAAGTGAAAAAATATAGAAAAATAGACTCAAATTTGTTATGGTTAATTTGCGAAAAAAAACAATTAACAAAGGAGAGTCTATATGGGTAGTTTATTAGAAAAATCTTTGAATTTCAAGAGAAATGTAAAAATTAATTTTGATGGTGGAAATTTAACATCAGATTCTGGTCTTATTTTATATAGTGAATTTGATGAAAGAATAGGTTTTTCAAGAACTGTAAAAGATGTTTTTTATGTTAATGATGGAATTAATCATAGAGAACATACAAACGAAGAGATATTACTACAAAAAGTTTATCAAAGAATAGCTGGCTATACAACCGACGATAATTCAGATGAATTAAGATATGATCCAGCGCTTACTACAATTTTAGATAAAAATGCACTAGCTTCACAGCCTACAATTTCACGTTTTAATAACAATCTCGATAAAGAAAACTTAAGACAATTTAATAAAATAAATGAGTTGGTTTTGGATAAAGTATACTCAATTGATATGCCAAATCAAATAATTTTGGATATTGATTCTACTAATTTTGAAACTTATGGTAATCAATATGGTTCAGCATACAATTCACATTATTCAGCAAATGGATATCATCCACTATTAGTTTTTGATGGACTAACAGGTGATTTATTAAAGGCAGAGTTGCGTTCTGGAAATGTTTATACATCAAGAAAAACAGTGGCTTTTATTGGTCCATTATTAAAAAGGTATTCAAATAAATATATTTGTACAGACCTATACATTCGTGGCGATAGCGGTTTTGCTATACCTTGGACTTTATGAAATTGCAGAAGAACATGATGCTAAATATGCAATAAGATTAAAAGCAAATGCAACATTGTATAAGTATTCTGAAGAATTTACTACAAGAATGGAGATATTATGCAAAAGAAATATCTATGACCATTATACTATATATGGTGAATTTGTATATAAAGCAAAGAAATGGACTAAAGAACGTAGAGTTGTTGTGAAATTAGAAAAGAAAGAAGGTCAAATGTGTATAGATTATACTTTTGTTGTGACTAACATGACCAGCCATCCAGAAGCTGTAATAAAATTTTATTGTAATAGAGGAACAATGGAGAATTTTATTAAAGAAGGCAAAAACGGCTTCGCTTTCGATAAAATGAGTAGTTCATCTTTTATCGCAAATGCTAATAAGCTTCAAGAGATGGTTTTAGCATACAATTTAAACAATTGGATTAGAAGATTATGTTTTACAAATTCAATGAAATCTCTAAGAATAGAAACAATACGAATGAAAATAATTAAAGTAGCTGGTAAACTTGTAAAGAGTAGTAGATACTTAAAATTCAAACTCTGTAGTTCATGTGCTTATCAAAATGAGTTTTGGCATATTTTAAAAAATATCAATTCACTGCCGTTATTAAATTGATTCAGATTACAATTTAATATGTAAGATATGGTTAAAACCTAAAGTCCGTAGCGAAGCTGTACGTATATTTAGAAAAATAATTAAAAATTAAGAAAAGAAATAGCTAATAGCATGAAAAACTAACTTTCTTATGTTATTAACTATATCTATGAATAATTCAGGATAAATAATATTAATTTATGCGAATAATGCGACAAATACTAAAGTTAAAGTACTTACAAGTTTTATAAGTACATGGAGTGATGGTCCAGCAGTATCTTTAAATGGATCACCAACTGTATCACCGACGACACTAGCTCTGTGGGCTTCGGAATTTTTACCACCGTGCTCTCCTAATTCTATAAGCTTCTTAGCATTGTCCCATGCACCACCACCATTATTTAAGAAGAGAGCCATTATAACACCAGAAATGGTTGTTATCATTAGGAATCCAGCAGCAGCTTCTTTTCCTAGAAGAACTCCAACGATTATAGGGGCAGAAATTACTATGATTCCAGGAAGAACCATCTCCTTTAGAGCACCTTTTGTAACTATATCAACACAGCGAGCATAATCAGGTTTTGATGTTCCCTCCATTATTCCTGGTATTTCTTTAAATTGTTGTCTAACTTCAAGTATTACATATTGAGCAGCCTTACCAACAGCTCTAATAGCTGTAGAGCTAAATAGAAATACTATCATAGCGCCTATAAAGCCACCTATAAATACTTCAGGTTTACCTATATCAACTGAAAACCATGAATCTAAAGGTTTTCCAAGAAGTTTTTTAACTTCATCTAGGTATGCAGAGAATAATAGAAAAGTAGCGAGTGCAGCTGAACCTACGGCGTACCCCTTTGTTAATGCTTTTGTAGTATTACCGCATGCGTCTAATCTATCAGTTATATTTCTAATTTCTTCGGGAGCTCCGGACATTTCTGTAATTCCACCAGCATTATCAGTAATTGGACCAAATGTATCCATGGCAAGAATATATGTGCAGGTTGAAAGCATTCCCATGGTTGCAATTGCTGTACCATACAAACCTGCATTTGCAACATTAGGCAATGCCATTTCGCTTAATCTATAAGATATAAATATACAAATAGATATACAAACAACAGGAAGTGCAGTTGATTCCATACCAACTGATAATCCAGTTATTATATTAGTTCCAGCTCCAGTTTTAGAAGCAGTAGCTATCTCTTTAACAGGTTTATGCGTTATTGAAGTATAATAATCAGTTAAAACTACAAATACATAGCTAAGCAGTATTCCAGCAACCGCACATCCATATAGATAGATATAGTTTACTTGCCCACCAGTTGTAAGTGAACCACTTAACATATCTTTAACTACGAAAAATAGTATTACTAAATTAATTATGGAAGTTATAACAAATCCGCCTTTTAAAGCTTTCATAGGATCATCATTATCATTCTTAACTTTAACAGCAAAGATACCTATTATTGAAGCGATGATACCAAGGGCACGAGCAACAAGCGGAAATAGTATTCCTTTCCATCCAAATATAGGGTAAAGTCCAACGCCTAGAATCATAGCACCTATATTCTCAGCGGCTGTAGATTCGAATAAGTCCGCACCTCTACCAGCACAATCACCTACATTATCACCAACAAGATCAGCAATAACAGCAGGATTTCTAGGGTCATCTTCAGGGATACCAGCTTCAACCTTTCCGACGAGATCAGCACCAACATCGGCAGCCTTTGTATATATGCCTCCACCAAGTTGAGCAAATAACGCGACGAAGGAAGCACCAAACCCAAATCCAACTATAAGAGAGGGGGCTTCTTTAATTAAAGTATCGTTTCCAGAAATACCTCCATAGATAAGAAATAGGGACGCTACACCTAAAAGAGATAGGGAAGTAACAGCTAGTCCAGTAACAGCACCACCTTTAAGAGCTATTTGAAGAGCATTGTTTAATCCCTTTTTTGCGCCAGCAGCAGCTCTTACATTAGAATTAACAGCCATATACATACCAATATAGCCAGATAAAGCTGAGCAGAATGCGCCTGTTATAAAAGCTATACCTGTATGTAAAGATATAGATATGGCAGAGCTTGGACCTTTTGATGCATTGCCGAAATAGTTAGAAAGTATGATTAAAAATAAAGCAACAATGGATAAAACAAAGATGGTTTTATATTGTCTTTTAATGAATGCCATAGCACCTTCCTTAATGTAAGTTGATATTTCTTGCATTTGGCTAGTGCCTTTGTCTTGAGAAAATGTATACCTGACCAAATAAATGATTGCTATAAGTGAAATAATTATAACACTATAAATAAGCATAAAATATGGTACCATTTAAAACATCCCCTTTATTTTTTATATAAATTTGTTATACATATATATTATACAACAAAATATTCAGAAAATTCAAAAATTTTCAACTTTTTCTATAATATATATTATGCTTAAGCATAATAAAATAAGCAAAGTAAATATATATTTATAGAAAGTTTGGAGAAACCTCTAAAATATATATTACCTTGCTTAGTAGTTAGTAATAAAATCATAGTATTTTAATTTATAGTACTATCTATCATTGTTAAGTGTAATGAATTTTAAGTTTAGAACTTAGGATTTATTTCATCCCTTTGAATTCTTCGTAAATCTTTTAGTCTTAGATGAGTTTTTTCTCTAATTGCACTCCAGTGTTCTCCATCAATCATCATTTTTTTTGCCTCATTTTTTAGAGATTCTTTTTCTTCGTAGCTCATAAATTATAACCTCCTTTTATTTCATTTATACAAATTTAGTTTATCATTAATAAAATTATCTATTCGTCGTTTATAAAATTTAATATAATATGAAATTCAATTGAATTTTACATTATGGTATTTATGGAATGTTGAAGCCTACTATTGCTATCATTACAAACTAGTGTAATGATTTGACTAGAATGTATATTAATTAACTGAATGTATAAGTCAAGAAGAATAATTTATAATGTTGAAAATAAAAAAATTTATATAAAAAGCAAACTAATAGTTTCATAAACGATATAAATCTTATGGTTGAAAATGGAAGATTGGTAAGCAGTGAAGCAGATAGAGAGTTTAGTAATACATTAATAGATCTTATATTAGATAAAGAAGTAATTGGTAGTGGTGAAATATATAGATCAAATAAAACATAGCGATTATATTCATAAAAACAAAGGAAATATTGGTGTTATATTTAGAGATGAAGGTTTTTATGAAAGATTTACAGTAGAAGAATATATGAGATATTACACAGAAATAATGTTAAAGTTCTCATTGCTAGAGATTGCAGATAAGTAGTTAATATGCTAACATACTTCATTATGGGAATGAAGATTCCTTACACAGGACATTTTATTATTATAACAACATTAGTAGTTATATGGTTTATATAACCTGGATGGGTAATAGGAATTTTAGCAGAAAATCAGGCTAGTGCAGAAATCATAGGAATGCCGTTTTTCATGGTTATATTTTTAGCGGGTACTTTAGCAAAAATGAATAATATAGCCGGAATGGCAGCTAAATTTTTACCTAACTATAACATGCAAGTATTACCAGGCAGAATTTTTACTAATGAACCTTTAAATATAAATTTTGCGTATAATATATTAGTAATTCTATTGTGGATTATAATTGGTGCTGGAATTTTTGTTTATGCTTATAAGAAAAAGACTGATTCGATCATCAGTCTTTTTTTTAATAGTAACTTAATTTGAATAGTTATTCACCAAGATATGCACTCTTAATACTTTCATCATTAAGAAGAACTTGGGCATTACCTGATTTTACTATATTACCGGTTTCAAGAACATAAGCTCTATGTGCAATGGCAAGGGCCATATTTGCATTTTGCTCAACTAAAAGTATAGTTGTTCCTGATTTATTAATTTCAACAATTGTATCAAAAATATCTTTAACCACAAGAGGTGCAAGCCCCATTGAAGGCTCATCTAATATAAGCATTTCAGGTCTGTTCATAAGAGCCCTTCCAATTGCAAGCATTTGCTGTTCACCACCAGAAAGAGTACCAGCTTGTTGTTTTATTCTTTCCTTAAGTCTTGGAAACTTAGCAAATACCATTTCCATGTCTTTTTTAATTTCTGCTTTATCGTTTCTTAAATAAGCACCTAGTTCTAGATTTTCTAAGACCGATAGCTGAGGAAAAACTCTTCTTCCTTCTGGTACATGGGAAAGACCTAGAGAAACTATTTTATTAGCTGCAACCTTATTTAATTCAGAGCCCTTAAAAGTGACCGTACCAGATTTTATTGGTTCAAGGCCTGATATAGCTCTAAGAGTAGAAGTTTTGCCAGCACCGTTGGCGCCTATTAATGTCACTATTTCACCCTGTTTTACTTCAAGGGAAATGTCCCTTAGTGCATGAATTACACCATAATATAGATTAATATTTTCTACCTTTAGCATTTTTAAGCCCCCTCTCCTAGATAAGCTTCAATTACCTTAGGATTATTTTTTATTTCTTCTGGAGTGCCTTCAGCAATCTTTTTTCCGTAATCAAGGACTGCTATTTTATCACAGATTCCCATAACAAGTTTCATATCATGCTCAATTAAAAGAATTGATATATTAAACTTATCTTTAATCCAATCTATAAGCTTGGTAAGTTCTACAGTTTCCTGAGGATTCATACCAGCAGCAGGTTCATCTAATAATAGAAGAGATGGCTTTGCAGCTAAGGCTCTTACTATCTCAAGTTTTCTTTGTTCGCCATAAGGGAGATTGCTAGCTAACTCATCTTTTTTTCCATCGAGAGAAAAGACTTTTAATAGTTCAATACTTTTATCTATAATTTCAGCTTCTGTTTTCCTAAATTTAGGAGTTCTAAAGATGGAATCAAATATAGAATAATTTATTCTATAGTTAAAACTTACTTTAACATTATCAAGAACAGAAAGATGAGAAAATAGACGTATATTTTGAAAAGTTCTGGCTATTTTCTTTTGTGTAATATTATAGGGTTTAAGACCTTGAATCTTTTCTCCAAGATAAGATATAGTACCTTCAGTTGGAGTATAAACACCAGTTAACATGTTAAATACAGTAGTCTTACCAGCGCCATTAGGTCCAATAAGCCCGACAATTTCTTTTTCATTTATTGTTAGATTAAAATCTGACACTGCCTTTAATCCACCGAATACAATTGATAAATTTTGAACTTCTAGCATTGAATTAAGCCTCCTCTCTATCATCTGATTTTTTCCTTGGTATTAATTTACCAAAGATTTTAAGAGAAATTTCTTTATCTCCGAATAATCCTTCAGGTCTGAATATCATAAGTAGTATTAAAGCTAATGGATATATAACCATTCTGAAATCGCCCATACTTCTCAAAAGCTCTGGTAAGAAAGTCAGCATTATAGCTGAAATAATTGATCCAGACAAAGATCCCATACCACCAAATACAACAAAAGTTAGATAGTCAATTGATTTGTTAAAATCGAAAAGATCTGGTTTTATATATCCAGAATAGTGAGCATAAAGTCCACCAGCAAGCCCTGCAAAAAAGGCAGCTATAACAAATGCCATCATTTTGTATTTTAATGCATTGATTCCCATAGATTCAGCGGCTATTTCATTTTCACGAATAGAAAGCATTGCTCTACCCTGGGACGAGTTAATTATATTTTTTATTATGACTATACTAGCTATCATGAATATGAAAGCAACTGTAAAAGTTGTTTTTGTTGGGATGCCGGTAAGTCCACGTGCGCCACCAACTGTATCAATATTCATAATTACTATTTGGATAATTTGGCAAAAGGCTAAGGTTGTTATTGCAAAATAGTCACCTGTAAGCTTCAGTGTAGGATATCCAACTAATGCCGCTAATATACATGCAACCACAGCACCAATAAGTATTGAAGCAACAAACGGCATATGCGCTTTTTGTGTTATTATAGCTGATACATATGCACCTATGGACATAAATCCAGCATGTCCTAAACATAATTGACCAGTAAATCCAACAATTAAATTTAGGGATACGGCTAAAATAACATTTATTAAAGCGAAAGTAATAATTCCTTTGTAATATGAATTAATAACATTTGCACTTATTAAGCCAAATAGAACTCCATATGTTATTAAAACTCCAACAATTATACAAATATTTTTTTTATTAAATAAATTCTTCATAATTAACACCTACACTTTCACATTGGTCTTTTTACCTAATAGACCAGAAGGCTTAATTAAAAGTATTATAATTAAAATTGCAAATACTATTGCATCTGAGAAGTTAGTTGAAATATAAGCTTTAGCAAAAGTTTCAAGTAATCCTATAGCAATTCCACCAACAAGGGCTCCAGGTATACTTCCAATTCCACCAAGTACTGCAGCAACAAAAGCTTTAAGTCCAGGCATAGCTCCCATATAAGGAGTGATACTAGGGTAAGATATCGCAACTAAAACTCCAGCTATACCAGCTAAGGCTGAACCTATTGCAAAAGTAAGAGAAATAGTATTATTAACATTTATACCCATAAGAGAAGCTGCTTCCATATCTTGAGAAGAGGCTCTCATGGCTTTTCCAACTTTAGTTTTATAAACAATAAATTGTAGTAAAACAACTAGAAAAGCAGAAACTCCAAACATTAATATTGTCTTTATATCAATTTGAATAGTTCCTATATTAATACTCCCAGCATTAATTAAATCCGGAAATGGTTTTGGATTAGATCCAACTAATAATCTCATAGCATTCTGTAGGAATAAAGAAACACCAATAGCTGTAATAAGCAAAGCAATTCTTGGAGAATTTCTTAAAGGCTTATAAGCAATTTTCTCTATAATTATTCCAGATAATGCTGAAACTGCCATAGCAACTAATAATGTTGGAATTAATGGCAATTTTAATGTTGAAGCACAATAGAAGCCTGAAAAGGCTCCTATCATATAAATCTCACCATGAGCAAAATTTATTAACTGTATTATTCCATATACCATTGTATATCCTAATGCTAGGAGGGCATATACGCTACCTAACGCTAAACCGTTAATGATTTGTTGTAAAAATTCCATTGTATATTCCTCCCTTTTTTAATGATTAAGGATTAACTTTATCAGCTAAAACTTTTTTATCTCCATCAACTTTAATAATAGCAGCACTCTTTATAGCGCTTCTATCACTACCAAATTTGATGTTTCCAGTAACACTGTTCATTTCCATTGAAGCCAAAGCATCTTTAATAGCAGCACCGTCTGTCTTTCCGGCCTTTTCTATTGCTTTAACTAATATTTTAGATGTGTCATATGAAAGAGCAGCGAAAGAATCTGGTTCTTTGTTATATTCCTTTTTATATGATTCAACAAATTTCTTTACATTTTCATCTGAGTCTCCAGAGTAGTAGTGATTGATATATAATGCACCATCTACAGCTTTTCCACCAATTTTAGCTAATTCTTCTGACTCCCATCCGTCTCCACCAAGGAATTGAGAAGTTATTCCCATATCTCTAGCTTGTTTAGCAATAAGACCAACAACATTATAGTAATCAGGTAATACGATTATATCTGGATTTAAGCTCTTAATTTTTGTTAATTGAGCCTTAAAGTCAGTATCTTTATCATTATAAGTTAAGAATTCACCAACTTGTCCACCAGCACTTTCAAATTTTGATTTAAAGCTATCGGCTATTCCTTTTGAATAATCTGATCCAGAGTTATATAAAACTGCAGCTGTTTTCTTTCCTAATTTTTCACTAGCATATTTTGCAAGAACCTCTCCTTGGAATGAATCTACAAAACAGCCTCTAAACATATAATCTCCACCAACTTTAGTTATTGTTGGTTCTGTAGCTGTTGGAGTAATCATTGGAATTTGTTTTGATGTAGCATTTGGTGCTACTGCAAGTGTTGCACCTGATGTAACAGGTCCTAAAATTGCGCTTACCTTTTCATCATCAACAAGTTTATTGAAAGCTTGCATTGATGAGTTTGGATCAGCTTGATCATCTTCAAAAACAAATTTAATTTTTTTTCCATTGATTCCGCCTGCATCGTTAACTTCTTTTTCTAATAATTGAGCACCTTCTTTTACTGAAACTCCATAAGTAGATGCAGCACCAGATAATGGTCCAATAGCACCGATTTTGATGGTATCTCCGTTATTTCCACCTCCAGCTGAATTCCCGCTACAACCAGCAAGAAGAGTAATAGCCATAGCAGAGGCTAAGATTCCTGATAGTAAACTTTTTTTCATATATTTATCCCCCTTTTAACTTTAAAAAATAATATTAAAATAATAATTAATTTTATAATACTTTGATAAAATGCTATAAAGCTATCGTATATATTGTTGATATAATAACATATAGGAGTAATTATTACAAGATTGATATTTAATATTTTATATAAAAAATAATAAAATAATTATAAAAACGTTATCATGATTTATAAATTAATCAAAAATAATGTTATGTTGAGTAAAGTTATAGGTTTAAAAAGTGTGAGTGTTTTCAAAAATGTTCTCGATTTAAGGATGATTCTAATTTTTGAATAATAGCAGACTAAGATTGTGATTTATAAATAATATTAAATAAGTAAGAAGGTTGATTTATTGATATATATAGACAGTTATTGTTGAAAAGAATAATATTAATACTTAGATTATATTTAAAGTGAAGATGGTGAATTGGTTGAATAAAAAAATAATAAAATTAAATTGCAATAATTATAAAAAGTATTTTTACTATATTAAGTATCCTGTATTTGAAGAAGATTTATGTAAGTTAGAGATGAAATGTCTTTTTGGTAAAACACCAAGTGAGAAGTATTTGTTTTCAGATTTTTATATTAGTGCATCAAGGAGTCCGTTTATAAAAGAAATGATTTCAGTAGTATATGAAGAAGATTCTTTAGAACAAATAATAGACAACATCATAAAAGATAAGCTAGCTTATAACGAGTTTAAGGTCTGCTACTTAAGAACAGAATATAGTGATATAGATTATGAAGAACGTCTTAGAAGTCTTAGCCAGATAGGATTTGTAATAACAGGAGAGCCTGAAATTCACAATCCTAAAGTTATCCTTGGAGTTACACGAATTTGTGGAAAATGGATATTTGGAATGTACGAGAAAAACGATTATAAGTGGCATATTCATGATAATAAGCCGTATTCATATTCAAATTCTTTAAGCGTTAGGGTAGCTAGAGCACTAGTTAATATAGCAGTTAAAAACAATTTAGAATGCAAATTAATAGACCCATGTTGTGGAGTAGGAACAGTTATTCTTGAAGCGCTTTCAATGGGAATTGATGTTGTAGGATGTGAGATTAATAAAAGTATCGCAGAAAATGCCAAGAAGAACTTGGAGTTTTACGGATATGAGAATGTAGTGACTAACGGAGATATGAATGAGATTGAAGAGAAATATGATACTGCTATCATAGATTTACCATATGGACTGTTTACTCCAACTACCATAGAAGAACAAACATCTCTAATTAGAAGTGCACGCAGAATAAGTACTAGATTAGTCATAGTTACATTTGAAGAGATGGATGATTGTATTATTGATGCGGGTTTTAAAATAGTCGATAAATCATATGTATGCAAAGGTAAGTTTAAGAGATATATAAATATTTGTGAGTAGAAAGTTATAAATTTAATATGAAGAAAATTTTAGATTGATTTGTGAAAATATTCTTATTTTGAAGGTATTTTTAGAAGCCTAGTCTATGTATTTTAGCCATTAATTCTTATTTATTAACAAATTCCGGATTATTGTTTCATCATAATACTATATTCTTATATTTTAAATTAGCTAATTAAGTTAAGAATTATTGTATGGATACATTTGCGTTTGTATCCATACATATTTTATTATATGAGTAACTTAGAAAAAAGGGGGATTTATGTATTATGGAAAGAGGGACAATAAATAGAAATCTTGCTCAAATGTTAAAAGGTGGAGTTATTATGGATGTAACTAATAAAGATGAAGCTATAATAGCAGAGAAAGCTGGGGCATGTGCGGTAATGGCGCTTGAAAGAGTTCCTTCCGACATAAGAAAGGAAGGTGGAGTAGCTAGAATGTCGGATCCTAAAATGATAAGGGAAATACAAGAGGCGGTCTCAATTCCTGTAATGGCCAAAGTTAGAATAGGACATTTTGTAGAAGCACAAATTTTGGAAGCATTAAATATTGACTTTATAGATGAAAGTGAAGTGCTTACACCAGCAGATGATAAATATCATATAAATAAAGAAGATTTTAGTGTCCCATTTGTATGTGGTGCAACTAATATTGGTGAGGCATTAAGAAGAATAGGTGAAGGCGCATCGATGATAAGAACCAAGGGAGAAGCAGGAACTGGAGATGTAGTAAATGCTGTTACCCATATGAGAACAATGAATGATCAAATTAAAGAGATACAAAAAGCATCAAAAGAAGAACTTATGACTATAGCAAAAAATTATGGAGCACCATATGAATTAGTTAAATATGTGTGGGAAAATGGGAAGCTTCCAGTAGTTAATTTTGCAGCAGGTGGAATTGCAACACCAGCAGATGCTGCACTTATGATGCAATTAGGCAGTGAAGGTGTATTTGTAGGATCGGGTATATTTAAATCTGATAATCCAGAAAAAAGAGCTAGAGCAATAGTTCTTGCAACCACATATTATAATAATCCTGAAAAATTAGCAGAAGTTTCAGAAGATTTAGGTGGTGCTATGAGTGGTATAAATTCAACTGAAGTGGCTACAAAGTATGCTGAAAGAGGATGGTAAAATGAAGGTTGGGGTTTTATCATTTCAAGGTGGGGTTATTGAACATTTAAATCAAATAAAGGCATTAGGACATACTGGTGTTGAAGTGAAAAAGGAAAAAGATTTAGATGATATTGATGCCATAATACTTCCAGGTGGAG
>NZ_CP073653.1:5800000-5802500 GCF_018223745.1 Clostridium beijerinckii | reverse complement strand
CAGGTAAGTTCTGACCCGCACGAATGGCGTAATGACTTGTGCACTGTCTCAACTGCAAATCCGGCGAAGTTGTAGTGCGAGTGAAGATGCTCGCTACCCGCGATTGGACGGAAAGACCCCGTAGAGCTTTACTGTAGCTTAGCATTGAATTTCGGTATTGTCTGTACAGGATAGGTGGGAGACTGGGAAACTAGGGCGTCAGCCTTGGTGGAGTCGTTGTTGGGATACCACCCTGATAGTATTGAAGTTCTAACTGGATGCCATGAAACTGGTGACAGGACATTGTTAGGTGGGCAGTTTGACTGGGGCGGTCGCCTCCTAAAATGTAACGGAGGCGCCCAAAGGTTCCCTCAGAACGGTCGGAAATCGTTCGAAGAGTGTAAAGGCAGAAGGGAGCCTGACTGCGACACCTACAAGTGGAGCAGGGACGAAAGTCGGGCTTAGTGATCCGGTGGTACCTCGTGGGAGGGCCATCGCTCAACGGATAAAAGCTACCTCGGGGATAACAGGCTGATCTCCCCCAAGAGTTCACATCGACGGGGAGGTTTGGCACCTCGATGTCGGCTCGTCGCATCCTGGGGCTGAAGTAGGTCCCAAGGGTTGGGCTGTTCGCCCATTAAAGCGGCACGCGAGCTGGGTTCAGAACGTCGTGAGACAGTTCGGTCCCTATCCGTCGCGGGCGTAGGAAATTTGAGAGGAGCTGTCCTTAGTACGAGAGGACCGGGATGGACTGACCTATGGTGTACCAGTTGTTTCGCCAGAAGCATAGCTGGGTAGCTAAGTCGGGAAGGGATAAACGCTGAAAGCATCTAAGTGTGAAGCCCACCTCAAGATGAGATTTCCCATAGCATAAGCTAGTAAGACCCCTTGAAGACTACAAGGTTGATAGGTCAGAGGTGTAAGTATGGTAACATATTTAGCTGACTGATACTAATAGGTCGAGGGCTTGACCAATATAGTCAAGTTGTAAATACATTAAAGAAACTATGTGCAATTTTGAAAGAACAAAATTTCTTTCAAATTAAAGATCTCGTGATGATGGCATAGAGGTAACACTCCTTCCCATTCCGAACAGGAAAGTTAAGGTCTATAGCGCCGATGGTACTGCATGGGAGACTGTGTGGCAGAGTAGGACGTTGCGAGGTAAGATAAAAAGATAGTTGTAATAACTATCTTTTTTTATTTTATAATATTTAGGAATGGTAAGACGATAAGCTTCGCCGCTGTATAGCTGGATTATTTAATGCCGTATTTCTAAAAAACTCAATAAGTATGACGATTTTGTATAACTCATTTCTCTAAATCATTACGAAAGAGCTTATTAATTCAATGTATTCTTAATTCTACAACTGAATTTCTATCCTAAGCACATATTTAAGACGGTATATTTTTACGATAAGTCTTTTTTGATAGAGTCCATTCCTTATATAACATTAATATCTATTCTGAACAACAAAGTAGTTATTGAGAGATTAACAACTTTGCACACTAATCTTATTATAATATTTCATATTAACTTTATAGTTTAATTTTTTATGATTAAAAACTCATTTAGTAGAGCATATTTTCTGTTATTATATGAAAAAGTTTTTATGTTTGATGAAATTTTATGTATCCAGGGGTAATTGGATCCTTTCATGATCATAAGATCTTTTATTATTTTGAACTTAATTTCTTATTAATAAAGATATTTAGAATTATTAGGAATGAGATAATTAGGCTAAAAAACATATATAAATGTAATAGATTGAACCAAATTGGAGTGACAACTATTGCTAGCGTATCAGTATGTATAAAATCTAGAATAATGACGTATTATAAAGAAAAATGAAAATAATCGCATTTAGTAATAGGAAAGCAAATAATATGAAAATATCAGAGATGTTAAGATAAAACACGTCGCTAAGAGACATAAACAAAACAACTTAAAGGGAAAAAGATTTTCTAGGAAAGTTGTTGACAATGTCGAATGGTGATGATATGATAAAATCTCTCGCTAAGAGATGCAAAATTAATAACTTAAAGCTAATAGAATTACTGAAAAATGAGTTCGAAAAGTTTTTTTAAAAAGTTGTTGACAAGCTTCGAAAGCGGTGATATACTGAGTAAGCTGTCAGAAACGACAGATAACAACAAAACATTACAACAGTAGTTGTAAGAAAGAAAAATTGGTCTTTGAAAATTGAACAGAATGATATAAATACATTTAAGTAAACCAGCAATTTTTATTTGAGTAAGCTAAGATTAAACTTTTTATTGAGAGTTTGATCCTGGCTCAGGACGAACGCTGGCGGCGTGCTTAACACATGCAAGTCGAGCGATGAAGCTCCTTCGGGAGCGGATTAGCGGCGGACGGGTGAGTAACACGTGGGTAACCTGCCTCATAGAGGGGAATAGCCTTTCGAAAGGAAGATTAATACCGCATAAGATTGTAGTGCCGCATGGCATAGCAATTAAAGGAGTAATCCGCTATGAGATGGACCCGCGTCGCATTAGCTAG
>NZ_CP073653.1:5617500-5797500 GCF_018223745.1 Clostridium beijerinckii | reverse complement strand
GGAAACAGCCCAGATCGTCAGCTAAGGTCCCAAAGTGTAAGTTAAGTGGAAAAGGATGTGGGATTTCTAAGACAACTAGGATGTTGGCTTAGAAGCAGCCACTCATTAAAAGAGTGCGTAATAGCTCACTAGTCAAGAGATCCTGCGCCGAAAATGTCCGGGGCTCAAACTTACCACCGAAGCTACGGGTTCACGCTATTTTGCGTGAGCGGTAGAGGAGCGTCGTAATCGGGCTGAAGTCGTACCGTAAGGAGCGGTGGACTGATTACGAGTGAGAATGTTGGCATTAGTAGCGAGATGTAGGCGAGAATCCTACAGGCCGAATATCTAAGGTTTCCTGAGTAAAGTTTGTCTTCTCAGGGTTAGTCGGGACCTAAGGCGAGGCCGAAAGGCGTAGTCGATGGACAATTGGTTGATATTCCAATACCACTATAATCGTTATTATCGATGGTGTGACGGAGAAGGATAGGATGTGCTAGCTATTGGATGCTAGTCTAAGCGTTTAGGGAGTTGGGATTGGCAAATCCGTTCCAACAATTCTGAGGCGTGATGGGGAAGGTTCTACGGAACCGAAGTATCTGATTCCATGCTTCCAAGAAAAGCATCTAGAGAGAGAAGTAGTGCCCGTACCGCAAACCGACACAGGTAGATGAGGAGAGAATCCTAAGGCCGACGGAAGAATTGCAGTTAAGGAACTAGGCAAATTGACCCCGTAACTTCGGGAGAAGGGGTGCCTGAGAAATCAGGCCGCAGAGAATAGGCACAAGCAACTGTTTAACAAAAACACAGGTCTCTGCTAAAGCGAAAGCTGATGTATAGGGGCTGACGCCTGCCCGGTGCTGGAAGGTTAAGGGGAACACTTAGTGGTAACGCGAAGGTGTGAACTTAAGCCCCAGTAAACGGCGGCCGTAACTATAACGGTCCTAAGGTAGCGAAATTCCTTGTCAGGTAAGTTCTGACCCGCACGAATGGCGTAATGACTTGTGCACTGTCTCAACTGCAAATCCGGCGAAGTTGTAGTGCGAGTGAAGATGCTCGCTACCCGCGATTGGACGGAAAGACCCCGTAGAGCTTTACTGTAGCTTAGCATTGAATTTCGGTATTGTCTGTACAGGATAGGTGGGAGACTGGGAAACTAGGGCGTCAGCCTTGGTGGAGTCGTTGTTGGGATACCACCCTGATAGTATTGAAGTTCTAACTGGATGCCATGAAACTGGTGACAGGACATTGTTAGGTGGGCAGTTTGACTGGGGCGGTCGCCTCCTAAAATGTAACGGAGGCGCCCAAAGGTTCCCTCAGAACGGTCGGAAATCGTTCGAAGAGTGTAAAGGCAGAAGGGAGCCTGACTGCGACACCTACAAGTGGAGCAGGGACGAAAGTCGGGCTTAGTGATCCGGTGGTACCTCGTGGGAGGGCCATCGCTCAACGGATAAAAGCTACCTCGGGGATAACAGGCTGATCTCCCCCAAGAGTTCACATCGACGGGGAGGTTTGGCACCTCGATGTCGGCTCGTCGCATCCCGGGGGCTGAAGTAGGTCCCAAGGGTTGGGCTGTTCGCCCATTAAAGCGGCACGCGAGCTGGGTTCAGAACGTCGTGAGACAGTTCGGTCCCTATCCGTCGCGGGCGTAGGAAATTTGAGAGGAGCTGTCCTTAGTACGAGAGGACCGGGATGGACTGACCTATGGTGTACCAGTTGTTTCGCCAGAAGCATAGCTGGGTAGCTAAGTCGGGAAGGGATAAACGCTGAAAGCATCTAAGTGTGAAGCCCACCTCAAGATGAGATTTCCCATAGCATAAGCTAGTAAGACCCCTTGAAGACTACAAGGTTGATAGGTCAGAGGTGTAAGTATGGTAACATATTTAGCTGACTGATACTAATAGGTCGAGGGCTTGACCAATATAGTCAAGTTGTAAATACATTAAAGAAACTATGTGCAATTTTGAAAGAACAAAATTTCTTTCAAATTAAAGATCTCGTGATGATGGCATAGAGGTAACACTCCTTCCCATTCCGAACAGGAAAGTTAAGGTCTATAGCGCCGATGGTACTGCATGGGAGACTGTGTGGCAGAGTAGGACGTTGCGAGGTAAGCAAAAGATAGTTGTAATGACTATCTTTTTTATTTTAGTTTTATTAAAGTCGTAATAAGCTAATTATCTTTATAGAGAATATAATTAGCTTATTGTCGTTAGGAGAGGTTATGTATTCATATAATATGACATTGCTTATCATATGCCCATTAGTATTTTGCGCAGGTTTCGTGGATGCTGTTGCAGGTGGAGGAGGAATAATATCTTTGCCAGCATATATTTTTGCTGGAATGCCAATACATATGGCATATGGAACTAATAAGTTTGCAAATGGTATTGGAACATTTGCAGCTTCTATAAAATTTTTAAGTAGTGGTAATATAAAAATTAAACCAGCATTAATTTCAGCTATAGGTGCTATTATAGGATCTTGGTTTGGAACGCAATTAGTATTGCTACTAGATGAAAAGTATTTGCAATACTGTCTTATTATCATTTTACCTATTGTTGCAATTTTTCTTTTGTTTAACAGAAAGATTGGAGTAGAAAATAACGAAAAGAAAGTAGAACATAGAAAGATTTATTTAGTGGCAGGAATAATAGGTTTAGTAATAGGAGCTTATGATGGATTTTTTGGTCCGGGAACAGGAACATTTTTAGTTTTAGCTTTCACATCGTTTTTAGGATTCAATCTTATAACTGCGTCTGGTAATGCTAAGATAGTGAATTTGGCATCTAATTTTGCAGCACTAATAGCTTATATATTAAATGGCAAGGTTTTATTTATGATAGGTATACCTGCAGCTATATGTGCTAGTTTAGGAAATTATTTAGGGGCACATTTTGCAATTAAAAGTGGAGCGAAGATTATAAAGCCGATAATAATATTAGTAATAATTATGTTATTTGGCAAAGTGATAGATGCTATTTTATTTACAAGTAGTTAATTAAATGATATAATTCTAATAATGTAATAACGAAAACCTAAGGTAGAGGTGCTATTAATAAAGAGTATTTATTATGAGTTGGCAAACGTTGACTAATAAAGAAAGGTATTATAGCCGAAGATTTAGATTATGCAAAAATTTATTTCTGGGTATGCATAAAATATATGCATAACTGTCACGAAAGTGGAGAGCTACAAGGATTTGGTGAAGCTATAGATAATAATGTTATAGTTATGATATTATTATGTTTTAGTTTTGTACAAGTTTTATGCGGTTAACTCTACCCGTTGGTATATATGCTAACGGGTTTTCTTATTTAATAAAATAGATTTGAGGAGTTGGAGAAGTTGGCAAAGGTTGAAGGAGTTCTAGTACCATTATTAACACCATTTAAAGATGGAAAGGTAGATTTTAAATCTTACGAAAGAATGATTAATCATTACGTAGAAGAAGGAGTAAATGGAATTATACCACTTGCAACTACAGGAGAATCACCTACAATACTAGAGAATGAATATGAAGAAATTTTAGAAAAAACTGTTGAATATAATAAGAATAGAGTTCCAGTATACGTAGGATTAGGCGGCAATAATACAAGTGAAGTAATTAAAAAGCTAAAATTAGTAGAAAAGCATAAAGTGAATGGAATACTATCAGTTACACCATATTATTCGAGACCAGATCAAAGAGGTATTTATGAGCACTTTAAAAGTATATCAGAATCAACTGATTTGGATATAGTACTGTATAATATACCATATAGAACTGGAGCTAATATTGAAAATGAAACTGTGCATGTATTATCTCAGTTAAAAAACATAATAGGAATAAAAGACTGCTGTGGAAGCATGAAGCAAACAACTGAACTATTAATGAATCCCCCAAAAGATTTTTCCATCTTAACAGGCGAAGATATGTATTTTTATACGACGCTTATGCTTGGAGGACAAGGCGGAATAATGGCATCAGCACATCTAAATACTAAAGATTTTATTGAGGTATATAACTTAGCTAAGGCTAATGATCATCAAGTTGCACTAAAAAAATGGAATTCTCTATATAAAATGATACCGCTATTATTTTCAGAACCCAACCCAACACCTCTTAAATATAGCCTAAAGAAACTAGGGCTAATAGATTCTGATGAGGTTAGATTGCCATTGATGAACATTACAAAAGGACTAGAAAGTAAGATAGATAAGATATTAGGTATTTAAGAGAAAAAGCATAATTATGTTATAGATAATTGTTAAAAAAATTGAATAAGTTAACTTTAATAAAAATCACTTTTTATTAATTTCTCTATAAATTATTCTAGTAATGTAGTAATAACAAGGGATTATTTTGACTACTCTAGCATTTAGGAGTAAGATAGAGACTGACAAATTTAATAAGGAAGTGATTAGAAATGATGCCTAAGTTCTTTTCTATGATTAAGAACAAGGAAATTACTAGAGAGCAAGTTATGAAGGATATTATAGCTGGCGTTATTGTAGCTGTAATAGCATTACCATTGTCAATAGCACTTGGAATATCATCGGGAGTATCTCCAGAGAAAGGGCTTACGACAGCAATATTTGCAGGATTTATTATTTCGCTCTTAGGTGGAAGTAAAGTTCAAATAGGTGGACCTACAGCGGCTTTTGTCGTTATAATTTATTCTATTATTCAAGAGTATGGTATAGGTGGACTTGTTGTAGCAACGATAATGGCTGGAATTATGTTAATAATAATGGGGATTTTAAAGTTTGGTTCATTAATTAAGTACATACCCCAGACAATAACAATAGGATTTACTGCTGGTATAGCAGTAACGCTAGTATCCACTGAAGTCAAAGATTTTTTAGCATTGAAAATTGAAAATGTTCCAGCAGAGTTTTTTGCAAAATGGAAAAGTTATCTTACCAATATAGGAACGTTAAATACATGGTCGCTAATAATAGGTATAAGCTGTATTTTTATAATGATATTTTGGCCTAAAGTTAGCAAGACAATACCTGGATCAATGATTGCGCTAATTGTCGCTACTATTTTTGTGAAAATATTTAATATACCAGTAGAGACTATAGGAAGTAGGTTTCAAGAGATATCATCAACATTACCAATGCCTATTTTCCCTAAGATAAATATGGATGTAATAAATAAATTATTTGCTCCATCGATTACTATTGCTATACTGGCAGCATTAGAATCACTATTATCGGCAACAGTAGCGGATGGAATGATATCAGATAAACATGATTCAAATATGGAACTTATAGCTCAAGGTTTAGCTAATATTATATGTGGAATATTTGGTGGAATACCTGCTACAGGTGCGATTGCAAGAACTGCTGCTAATGTAAAATCAAATGGAAGAAGTCCAATATCAGGTATGGTACATTCTGTAACATTGTTAGCTACTATGTTAATTTTGATGCCACTTGCAAGGATGATACCAATGTCAGTACTTTCAGCAATTTTAATAATAGTTGCTTATAATATGAGTCAGTGGAAAGTATTTAAATCATTATTAAAGGCACCTAAAAGTGATGTTATTGTATTATTACTTACATTTACATGTACGGTTATATTTGACTTAGTTGTAGCAATAGCAATTGGAATGATTATGACAATGTTTTTATTTATGAAGAGAGTATCTGATACTACTAAAATCAGAGATTTGGTAGAGGAAAAGGTTTTTGATAAAGATACTAATACTGTACTAGAAAAAGCAGATGGAAGAATACGCGTATATCAAGTAAATGGTCCGATGTTCTTTGGAGTAGTAAATGAGTTTTTTGATAAAATGAAGGAAATTGAATCTTCAGTGGGGGTTGTAATTTTAGACATGAGACATACTCACGCAATAGATGCATCTGCAATAGATGCATTAACTAGATTACTTAAACATTGTAATGAGTTGAATATAAAACTTTGCTTAACACATGTACAAAATCAACCTATGAAAGTACTAAATAAGATGGGGTTTGTAGTTAAAATTGGAGTAAGTCATATATACGAAACAAAAACAGAAGCTATAGAGAAAGCTTATGATTATGTAAAGGAATTAGAAGCATCCTAGTGGATTATTCCAAAGGAAATAGTAAAATATATTGTTTAGATATTGTCGTAAATTTTAATATTTTACTTAAAAGTAATGGGACTCATAAAAAAACTTTTTTTAAGAATATTTTCATTTAATTTTGATTATAAGCAATAAGTTGAATAAATAAAGAGGTAAGGCATGGAATATAGATGGGAAAGGACATTTCCATTTTTGGAAGTTAGTAGTGCAACGATTAAAAAGTTATTTAAAGGTATATTGAAAGAATGTGACATTAATAATATTATACCAATAGATTCTGGGTGCAGGACTACAAATTATATTGTTGAATCTAATAATCTAGAAAAAAAATATATATTAAAAATATTTTTTATAAAGGGGCAGGATTATAAGAAAGAAATTAAATTATTAAATTTTTTAAGAAACTCTAAGTTCGTACCTGTACCAGAAGTATATAGAGTAAGTGAAGATGAGGATATTGGAAACAGAGAATATGCCATTTATGAATATATTGAGGGAAAGACTATAGGGCAGGCTATAAGAGAAGGTTATAGTTTGGAGGATAGTTTTGTTAGAAACGTTGCAAGGGCTTTAGCTAAAATACATAGCTATAAGTTTTCTAAGGTTGGGGCTTTAGATGAATGTTTACATATAAGAGAAGAACTACCACCACTTGTTTCATGGTATGAAAGCTTCATGGGAGATATAGCTAAGAAGCGTTTAGGAAAAACTATTGTAAATGACATTAATCGCGTAGTTAGGAAGAATGAAAAAGCATTAAGAGATTTAGATAAGGATCCTAGGCTTGTTCATGGCGATTTTCAGGGGACTAATATAATAATAAAAAATAAAATGCTAGCAGGTATATTAGATTGGGAGTTCGTAATAGCAGGGCACCCTTTAGCAGACATAGGACAGTTCTTTAGATATGAAGAATATTTTAATAGAAAATTAATTGAGGCATTTGAATATGAGTATAATAAATTTTCAGATTATAAGCTTACTCAAAATTGGTATAACATAAGTAAGCTAAGAGATCTCGTAAATTTGATTCAATTAATAGGAGCGAATGAGGAAATGCCAATTAAGCATGAAAATATAAAAAAAATAATAATTAATACATTAAGTGTTTTTGATTAGATGTTAAACAAAATTAAATCTCCTTTGAAAAAAATGTTGACAATCTTATATGGAGATAATATACTATCAATAAGAACAATGGTGTTTGAGAAATATACTCGTAAGTATATTTCTCAAGCACCTTTTTTCATTTATAAAAATTATAATTATAATTCTAAGAGACTATTAAATTGATTTTTAGATAATGTGCGCAGTTATCTCTCTATTAACAGTTATTTGAAAAAATTTAAGTGATTTCAAGATGTTAATTAGCAATTTATATCTTAAACTTACTATATTTAAGGGGGATTTTTTATGGAAATTAATTTTGGCGATAGCAGTTTTATATTGATTTGTTCAGCACTTGTACTTTTAATGACACCAGGACTTGCATTCTTTTATGGTGGAATGGTTCGTAGAAAAAATGTTTTAAATACGTTAATGTCTTCATTCTTTATTTGTGGATTAGCATCTGTAATGTGGGTTTTAATAGGCTACTCACTAGCATTTGGGGATAATATTGGAGGAGTAATAGGAGGACTTAACTTTTTTGGATTTAATGGAGTAGGTGGAGATCCTTCATCGTATGCACCTACTATACCACATGAGCTTTTTGCAGCATTTCAAATGATGTTTGCAATAATCACTCCGGCTCTTATAACAGGATCTTTAGTAGGAAGAATGAGATTCTCAGCATTATTTATATTCATAGCATTGTGGTCAATTTTAGTATACTACCCACTAGCACATATGGTGTGGGGTTCAGGTGGATTAATAAACTCTTTAGGAGCAGTTGATTTTGCTGGTGGAGATGTAGTTCATATAAGTTCAGGAGTTTCAGGACTTGTAGCTTGTATTGTATTAGGTAAAAGACGTGGATATGGTATGATGTCATATAAGCCACACAATATTCCATTTGTAGTTCTTGGAGCGGCATTACTTTGGTTTGGTTGGTTTGGATTCAATGCAGGTAGTGCATTAAATGCTGGTCCACTTGCAGTTCATGCTTTCATGACAACAAATACTGCGGCAGCGTCAGCATTACTTTCATGGATGCTAATTGAGAAAATAAAACATGGAAAGCCAACAATACTCGGAGCTGCAACAGGAGCTGTTGTAGGATTAGTTGCAATAACACCGGCGGCTGGATTCGTTCCCCTTTGGAGTTCAATTATAATAGGCGCTATAGTATCTCCAATATGCTTCTTCTTCATGACTGCAGTTAAATCTAAATTCGGATATGATGATGCATTAGATGCCTTTGGATGTCATGGAATTGGAGGAGTTTGGGGAGGTATTGCAACAGGTCTATTTGGACAAACAGCAATAAACTCTGTAGCACAATGGAATGGTCTTTTCTTTGGAGATATTAAGCTTTTAATAGCTCAAATAGAAGGTATAGCAATAACAATAGTTTTTGCAGCGGTTATGACATTTATTATCTTGAAAGTTATGAAATTATTTATGACTATTAGAGTTGAAAGTGCAGAAGAAGCTGATGGTCTTGATGTCGCTGAGCATGGTGAAACAGCATACCCAGCGTTTACTGGATTAGACTAAATATTAATATATCCATGAAACTTTATAGTATTGTGTAATGTATATATTGTGATAAAGTATTTGTATAAAAATTAGTTGTATAATTTTTAGATATATATTGTTAAAATAATATTATACATTATATAGATGATTAGGGAGGAAGTATATTATGAAAAGAGTAGAAGCTATTGTAAGACCTTCGAAGCTTGAAGAAGTTAAAGAAGCATTAAAGAATAAAAATATAAATGGTGTTACTATAAGTCAAGTTATGGGATGTGGACAACAACGTGGCTGGAAGGAATATCATAGGGGTACTGAAATAACAACAAATGTATTACCAAAAATAGAAGTTAAAATAGTTGTAGAAGATGATAAGGTAGAAGATGTAATTGAACTTATTACTTCAATTGCTAGGACTGGTGAAGTTGGAGACGGAAAAATATTTATAATTGATATTGCAGATGCTATAAGAATTAGAACAGGTGAGAGAGGAAATTCAGCTTTATAGAAATAAAGTATTCACCAATTAATATAGAATCTAACTTGCAGTAAGCAATAAGAATAAAATATATAGAAAATAGTAGGTTGATCTGTTTTGATATAGATTTACCTACTATTTTCTATATATAAATAATGTATTAATATTGAAAGTGACTTTTTAAAAACTTTTGAGTTTAATAATTTTGATATTAGATATACTAATATTGTTGAATTAAAATAAAGTTTATTGGTTCAGTAGAAAATGTCTAATAGGAGTATATTATGAATGAAAAAGAAATTTTTTTAAATATTGAGGAGCGTTTAATTAGCGATGATAAGCCATCTATTTACTTAGAGAATGCACTAAAAAATCATAATCTTGATAATTATCCATTTTCAATGATAAGTGACTTACGAGATGTTGATCAGAATCCTAAATTTCATCCGGAAGGGAACGTCTTTGTACATACAATGATGGTTATTGATCAAGGAGCAGTAAATAGAGAAAGAAGCAGAGATAAAAGAGTATTTATGTGGGCGCTTCTATTGCATGATATAGGTAAAAAACCTACTACTAAATTAAGAAAAGGAAGACTAACATCTTATAACCACGACAGTATAGGAGCTGAAATGGCTAGAGAATTTCTTACATATTTTAATATGGAAGAAAACTTTATAGATGAAGTAAGAGGGCTTGTAAGATGGCATATGCAAAGTTTATTTGTAACTAAAGATATGAAATTTCAAAATATAGGAGACATGCTAAGAGATGTAGATATAAATGAGATTTTCTTAGTTTCCATCTCAGATAGGTTAGGTAGAGGTAATTTAGATCATATAGAAATAAATAAAACAAAAGAGGAAGTAAGAAAGTTTAAAGAAAAAATAACTGATTTCAAAAGAAAAAATAAATAATCATCTGAATGTAAGTGATTAAATTTGTTAAAAAAAATGTAGATTAACTACATTTTTTTTAACAAATTTAATCAACTATGTGAGATTGAACACCTGAAGGTGAAAATTGTGTTAATATATGTTCCAACTAGATTACCTATATCCTCACGTGATTTTAATATAACTATGTCTACATTTTTGAGTACCGAAAATCATTTTTGCTGATTTGATAGGCTTTTTTGAGAAATTTTTATAAATGCCTACAATTAATGAAATCACTACTTTACCACCTTTTAATTACTATTTGGATACTAATATATAGCATTAACAGCCTCATTAGTGTGTCAGAGAATATTCAATACGATTAAGAATACAGTTCTATTGTATTTAATATGGTAAAATTATACAAAGTCAATACTGTGTATTAATTCTTTAATATACTTTATTTTAGAAATAATATATTATCTAATATTTACAAGATTATTTTGATACTAAATTCAGAATTGGATGAAGTTTAGTATTCAGTAATAATGTTATTTGCATAGCCTCTAAAACCATTAATTAGATAAGAATAAACGGCGTTTAGATTTGTATTATAGAGGGAACATGCTCTAACAGCCTCTAGAACTAATTGTGTTGATACCATATCTAAACTTTTAGTATTAATGTTAGTATGTTCATTTATAACATCACTCAAATTATTTAATGATCCCATATCTACTAAAAGCAATACTCCTTTACCTTCATCGACTATTTTAACTTTTTCAATAACAGTTTGTAATATATCAGAAGGCGTCATTTCAAGAGGTATATCTACAGCTAAAATATTATCAACATCAAAGAGCTTTCTAGCAACAGCAACCATACTTGTTGCTGCACTCGAACCATGAGAGGCAACTACTATCCCAACCCTTTCTTGGTGAGAGGATTCTTGTATTGAAGCTAAAAGCAATGATAGATAATCAACCTCAATTGCAGGAATAGTCATATTATAACGTTTTTGGGTCAACTGATGGATTTCAGTTGCAACATCATATTCTTTATTGTTAACAGATAACTGTAGCTCAATATGTGATGAAAAAGAGACCTTTCTTTTCTTAATTCTATTAAACAGAGCGCTAAAATGTAGGCTTACCGCATAAATAAATCGTTCATTTAATTTTCTATTTAATCTGGATTCTGCCAGAGCTTTGATCTCTTCAACAAATTCAACAATATCTTTATTGACAATTTTTAATAAGACTTCACGACGATTTGTATCGTTTTTAAGCCTAGCGTAGAATTGCTTTAAATGAATATTGATGTCAGTAGTTATAAAATCTTTTATATAATCATCGCTCATGCCTTCTTCATGAAGAGCAGAAGTTTTGTCCTCAACAATGTTATAAATATTAAAAGGTGGTTTATAATCATCAGTTTCTAAGAAAGTTTTATCACCATCGGGTTGAATTGTAATTGTGTTAGGGATTGTATCACATTCTGTTACATTAACTTTTCCTTTAGCGCTAAAAGTTAAAATTTTGTTTTTTATATTAGATGGGAATAAGTTTAAATTTATATCAATACATTCATCTGTATTAATACAGTTTAAAAATCCTTTTCCACACGCTAATTGAATATTCAATTTAAGCTGTCCAACATTTCCGTAAGATGTACTTCTTATTAAAGCTTCAATAGATTCAGCTGAAATTTTAATAGTTTTGTTAACTCTTTGAGCTTCATTTGATAATAAATAGTGTATCAATTCAATTTGATCATCAATTGGTCTTTCATCAAAACTTGGAATAGTTATAGTTATTGGAATTTTTCTTATGAAAGTATTAAGTAATGTGGAATTAGGATCTTCCGTTGTGGAACCTATTAATAGTATACTAGCTCTTCGGGTGCTACCTGTTTCGCCAAGTTTATTGTAAGTTCCTGTATCCATGAAGTGAAATACCATTTCTTGAGCTTCATGTGGTAATCTATGTATTTCATCAAGGAGTAAAATGCCTCCATCGGCTCTTGAAACAATACCATCGGTCTCTTTAGCGGCACCTATAAAGGAACCTTTGATGTGTCCAAAAATATACGATAGAAGAAGTTGTGGATTATTAGCATAATCAGCACAATTAAAAACAACGAAAGGAGCATCTTTTGAGAGCCTTTTTATATATTTAGAGTATTCATACATTATGTTAGCAAATAAACTTTTGCCAACGCCTGTACCACCAATTATTAATGTATGCAATCCGTTTGGTGGGTACATCAGTGCTGCTTTGGCTTGTTCAATTTGATTTTTTAAACTTGTATTAGCACCAATTAAATAGTTAAAAGGTGACTTATTCTCAGTAAATGCATTTGAAGGAGAAGAAAGTAATATATTAACATCTAATATTTCCTCTAAATCTTCAGGTAGCTTTATAGATAGTATATTTTCAAGGCAACTTCTATCAAAATACATAACTGGCCTATTTTTTATTTTAATAATTTTCTTTTCTCTACAGAGAATATTAAGATCTTTTGAAACATTATTCCTTAATATATCTAATTTTTCGCCAATTTCTTGGGCACTAAACCCCTTTTGATCTAAAAATTTATCTTTATTAAAGTTCTTAGAATTTTTTAAAATATAGTTATAAATCTTATCAATACGCTTCATTATAGTATCCTCCTATATATAATAAATATTGTAATATCTTATATGAGATTATTCAATAGTGTATTGATATATATTGAAAAAAGAAACGCTTTGGATTAATAGAGTATTAAAAAGTAATGATATTATACACTTGAAAAAATTGAGTAATATTTAGAATTGATACACTAATTAAAGTTTAAAAATACAACTAAAATTAAGATAAATGATTTAAACAAATTGGAAGTTTATAAATATTATATAAGTGTTAAGAAATATATTGGGAGGAAGATATGTTTAAAATTTTTACTTTTGGATTTGATAATGTTTTTAATACAAACAATATAGAAAAGATAAGTGGAATTATGAATTCATTTTTAGATAACTTTGATATAAATGAATTTGCTAAAAATAATGAGGATATTTCTTCTGATGAAGGAAATAGAGAAGAATATAATAATTTTATAAAACTTAATCGGTATGATGATATGTATCATCTAACTATAGATCTAAAAGGTATTGATCTTAGAGAGTTAAGCATAAGATATGATCCAGGAATACTAGATATAAACTTAAATAGATTAGAAATCAAAAAAAGTGGATTTGGGATATTTTCTAATACTGCTCTTGTTAAGAAGGCTTATAATAAAAAATTTAATGATATTGAGGATATAGACACAAATCAGATACTTAAAAGTATTGATAATGGAGTTCTTAGTATAATAATGCAGAAAAAGTATTCGTTAGAAAATACATCGAATATAATAGATGTGGATTCTTATCAAGATGATGCGGATATACAGTAATGTATAAGGAATAGCATGAAATGTTTTAATGTTATTTTTAGAGTAGTTATTTTTATAATAAAAGCAAAAAAGGGAGGATAAGCTCTAGGCATTATACCTAAATTTAAATCTTCCCTTAAGTAAGAGTATTAAGAATAAAAAGTTTTATTATCTCTTACGCTTATTAGCAACTTCAACATTAACCTTCTTCTTATTAATTTTTCCACCAGGACAATTTTTTAATATTTTAGAAGATATAGACTCATCAACAGTTACAAATGAGAAGTTTTCCATAAGGTCTATTTGACCAATTGCTGAAGCATTAACTTTTGTCATATCTTTAATATAATTAATTAATACTTTTGGAGTCAAACCGTCTCTTTTGCCGACAGAGAAAAATAAACGAACATCTTCTTTTTTAGGAGCTTCTAATTTGTTTGAACTGTAATCAAATACAATTTCATTTTCAAACTTCATTTTCATTAGAGCTGAAATAACTGATACTGCATCATAAGATTCAGTCAATTCTATTGCACTTGGTATAAACTTAGTAAGATCACCAGCTTTAATAGTACTCTCAACCTCTGACATCATGTCCTTAAATTTTTTATTATTAATTTCTTCTGCAGTTGGAACTGGCTTTTGTGTGATTGAACTTTTAGTAACATTTTGAATTTGTTTAAGCATTGAAAAATCCTTTGGAGTTACTAAAGAATAAGCTGTACCGCTTTTATTTGCTCTACCAGTTCTACCAATTCTGTGAACATATGATTCTACATCTTGAGGTAAATCATAGTTAAATACATGAGTCACACCTTCTACATCTATACCTCTAGCAGCAACATCAGTAGCTATTAATAGATTTAGTGTACCTTCTTTAAATTTATTTAAAGTAGTTAATCTGTGAGCTTGTGTCATATCTCCATGCATACCTTCAACCATATAACCTTTTGATTGTAGCTCTTGTACAAGCTCATCAACGCCTCTTTTAGTTCTACAGAATATTATAGCCGAACTAGGATTATCTAGATCAAGTAACCTACAAAGAGCTTCTAATCTATGCTTATTATTAATCATAAAATAACTTTGCTCAATTTTAGATACAGTTAATGAACTCCTCTTAATACTAACAAGTTTAGCATCTGGTTTCATATACTTTTTAGCCAACTTTGCTATTGGATCAGGCATTGTTGCTGAAAATAATAAAGTTTGTCTTTCAGATGGTGTATGACTAAGAATTTCTTGAATATCATCGATGAATCCCATGTTAAGCATTTCGTCAGCTTCATCTAGTACTAGAAATTCTATACTTTCTAAATGAAGGCATTTTCTTTTTACAAGATCTAATATTCTACCAGGTGTTCCAACTACAATATCGACATCACCTTTTCTTAGTGCTCTGATTTGTCTGTCGATTGAATCTCCACCATAAACAGCTAGAGTTACAATTTTCTCATATTTAGAAAGTCTTTGTATCTCCTCATTAACTTGAACAGCAAGTTCTCTTGTTGGTGCTAAAATAAGAGATTTGATTCCTCTATTATCACTCATCTTGGTGATAATTGGTAAGCTGTAAGCTGCAGTTTTTCCGGTACCAGTTTGTGCCTGCCCTATTAAATCAGCGCCACTAAGTGTTACAGGGATACTTTGTTCTTGTATTTGAGATGGTTTTGTAAAACCAAGGTCTGATATTGCCTTAACAATACTCTCTTTAAGACCTAATGTAGCAAATTGATTATCATTCATTAAATATCCTCGTTTCTTTGTTTCAAAATTAGTTATTTTTGTTTCGATAACTTATATTAAAGTTTTATATATAAGTCAAATGAATTCATTATAACACAATAGATAAATTCATGTCAAAAGATATTATAATCTAAATATATTATTAGCAGCATTTAGTATAAAATATACTTAAATTGATGCATAAAAATAAGCTGCCTAATTTAAGGCAACTCGCTTTTTATATTAGTGTAGCTTGCAAGCACTAGATATGATAGAATGAACAGTTTCAGGGAGTTTTTCTAGCTCGTCTTTGTTTAGAGCAGCAACATCTATTAGAGGATGTATCACTAATTCTATATCAGAACTTTTTATTGCATTATTATTTTCTTCCATAAGCTTATATGTCCCATTTATGGTTAGTGGAACTATAGGACATTTAGATTTTGTAGCCAACTTAAAGCTTCCACTTTTAAACTCATCTACAGACTTGCCTTTGCTTCTAGTGCCCTCTGGGAATATTACCATTGAATAACCAGACTTTAATAAATTAACGCCTTCAACTATTGATTCAGCGGATTTTCTTAAGTTATCTCTATCCATAAAAATGCAATTTATATATTTCATCCAAGTACTAATAAGAGGTAGTTTTTCAAGCTCCTTTTTTGCAATAAATCCTTTTGGAATGTCTATGCAGCTTAGAAGCAATGGAATATCAAAGTTACTTTGGTGATTAGATACAAATAATACAGTTTGATCTTTTGGAAGATTATCTAAGCCGATAACATTAATTTTTGCACCTGATATTTTCATTATAAATTTTCCCCAAGAATGGCTTACTTTATGAATGAAATATTTTCTTCCTTCAATATCGCCTTTATTGGTTAAGATTTTTATTCTAATTCTATAAATAGATGAAAATATAAGACTTATTATTAATCCGAGATAAAAATAGATAGTTCTTAACATTAAAAATTACACACCCTTAATCTATTAATTTTTACACTAATCAGTATAGTATAAAAATTAATAGATTGAAAGACTAAATAGATTACATACCTATTAAAAATTCAATAAAATTAATTTAAAATTAAGTAAATAATTAGGGTAAAATAATATTAAAAAATGTATAATATATAAGACAATGATAATTCTATGAAATAGTATAGCAAATAATTTACATAGGCAGGAGAAATTTGATGAATTTAAATAATAATACTTTGAATATGAAGGAGAAAGATGCTGAAACTATAATTGGCTTAACATCTGAAGAAGTTAAGCAGAGAATTAAAGAAGGAAAAGTAAATCACATTCCGAAAACACCATCAAGAACTATGCCTCAAATAATAAGAGCTAATTTGTTTACAAGGTTTAATGCAATAAACTTTGTACTTGCAGCAATAATTATTCTAGCAGGATCACCTAAGAATGCTATATTTGTGGGCGTTATAATAGTGAATACATTAATTGGAGTGGTTCAAGAAATTAAAGCTAAGCGCACATTAGAAAAGTTATCAGTCATAAGTTCTGCACATGCAAAAGTTCTTAGAAATGGTGAAATAAAGGAGATTGCAATAGAAGAAATTGTATTGGATGATGTGATTTATCTGGAAACCGGCATGCAGGTATTGGCTGATGGAGAAGTTTTGCATAGTAACGGATTAGAAATAGATGAGTCTATGTTAACAGGAGAAGCTGATGCAATATCTAAAAATTACAAAGAGATATTGCTATCTGGAAGTTTCGTAGTATCTGGAGAGGGATATGCGATTGTTACAAAAGTAGGTAAAGAAACATATTCGTCTACTCTTGCTGAGGAAGCTAAGCAATTTAAAATAATAAATTCAGAGCTACAAGCAGCAATAGATAAAATTTTTAGAGTAATAATATGGATTGTACCTCCTCTATCTGCATTATTAATAGTAACTCAACTAAGAATACCAGGGAATACGTGGCAGGATGCATTAATAGGAGCAGTATCAGGAATTGTAGGAATGATACCAGAGGGATTAGTATTACTAACGAGTGCCACATTCATAGTGTCAATTATAAAATTATCTAAATATGATACTTTAGTTCAAGAGTTGAGTGCTACAGAAGTCTTAGCAAGAGTTGATGTACTTTGTTTAGATAAGACAGGAACTTTGACTCAAGGAGAGTTAAGATTGTCAGAAGTGAAGAATATTAGTTCTAAAAGTTCTGAAGATATAGATAATGTATTAGCAGCATTAATAAATAATTTACCAAGTAATAATCCAACTCAGAAAGCTATATTAGAAAAATATAAGGAATATGATAAGGAAATCAAAGTTTTAGACAAAATTGCTTTCTCATCTAAAAGAAAATGGAGTGGAGCTACTTTTGAAAAGCTTGGGACATGGGTACTTGGCGCACCGGAAATAATATTGGGTAAGGAATATCAGTTAATAGAAGAAATAGTTAAAGAAGAAGCTAGAAAAGGAAAAAGAGTTTTATTACTAGCAAATCTTCATAATAATTTGAATGAAAAATTAGAAGGTAAGATAGAAAGTGTAGCACTATTGCTAATTGAGGATATCATAAGAGAAGCAGCACCTGATGTATTAAAGTACTTTGATAGTCAAGGCGTAGGGGTGAAGATTATTTCTGGAGATAGTCCTATTACCGTTTCAGAGGTCGCAAGAAGAGCAGGTGTAAGTGGCTGGGAGAAATATGTGGATGCAAGAGAGTTGCCAGAGGATAATGAAAAATTGAAGAATTTGATTCAGGAGATGACTGTTTTTGGAAGAGTTACTCCGCATCAAAAGAAAAGAATTGTTTTAGCTCTTCAGGAGATGGGTCATACTGTTGCAATGACAGGTGACGGAGTAAATGATGTACTTGCTTTAAAATCATCTGATTGCGGCATTGCAATGGCAAATGGCTCTGATGCAACAAAGGCTGTAGCCCAATTAGTATTAATGAAATCTGATTTCACTGCGCTTCCTAAAGTTCTTGAAGAGGGAAGAAAGCAAATTAATAATTTGGAGAGAGTATCAGAATTATTTTTATCCAAAACTGTATTTTGCATAATTTTATCATTTGTATGTTCTATATTATTTATAGAGTATCCAATACTTCCAATACAGTTGTCATTAGTGGGAAGTTGCGCTATAGGAATTCCATCATTCTTTTTAGCGTTATTGCCTAGCACGGGTGGAGTTAAAAAGGGATTTTTAACAAGAATATTAACTGTTAGTATTCCTAACGGGATATTACTTGCTATATTTATACTTATAACATTTATTATATCAATACAAATGAATCTCCCAATGGATTACAGTAGAACTTTAGCAGTACTAATGTTTTCTGGAATTAGTATGGTGGTATTGCTTAGAGTGGCAAGACCGTTAACTAAGTTTAAAACGATAATGTGTTTATCTATGTTTGGGATAATAGTGTTAGGGTTCTTAACACCAATAGGAAGATATATATTTAGTTTAACTAAAATACAATTAAGTCATTGGCTCATATCGCTAGCAGTAATAATAGCATCCAGTCCTCTGATAACCAAAATTGTAGATATATTTAGAGTTAGAGTTAATAAGAAATTTAAAGTTAAAACAATTTAAAATTATAAGGCTTAAATACATATAGAGGGTATTTAAGCTTTATTTTTACAGTTTTGGCCTAGTACATTCAGATTTTTTGCTTATTAGTTTAGAAGTTCATATGGAGCTAGAAGAAGAATAAGTTATAATATTTGTGTTTTATCAAGTATTTATAAAAAAATTTGTTTTTTTAAAAGTTATTAATCAGACCTTTAATATCTAATATAATTTATTTTTTTATGTAAAAATAAATTATTAATTTGACAATGACAAATAATTGTAATAAAATTTATAAGTACAAATTAAACAAAAAAGGATATTTAAATATTATGCTCCTATAGTTAAATGGATAGAACAATCCCCTCCTAAGGGATAGATGTGGGTTCGATTCCCGCTGGGAGTACCAAGTTGTATAAAGAAACGGCTTAACCATGCGGGTTGAGCCGTTTCTATTTTCTGAAAAAGTGTTTATTTGGTGTTTGTTTTCCTTGGAAAAGTTTTTATGTGTTTATTCGGTGCTTAGTTTGAGATTGCATTTATAAACATATCATTTAATAAATCGGCAGTATTATTTCTCATATCTTCCATAACATGAGTATAAGTATCTAGTGTTTCAGTAATACTTTTATGGCCTAGTCTTTCAGATACAACTTTTATATTTTCACCTTTAAATATCAATAATGTAGCATGAGTATGTCTAAGACCATGAAAACTAAGTTGGGGCAAGTTCATATAACTATCCATCTTATTTTTAGATTTTTTATAATCTGCCAGTGATAATTTATATCTTGATATTTCTTTAGTAAAATTCATTGATAAATTACGTGGATTACACATAAGCCCTTCACGACTTAATACTACAAAATCAGTATCAAGTGCATTATCTTTAATAGATTTTAAATAGTTGACTAATATTTCAGGTAATGCAATTTTTCTATAGCTTGTCTTTGTTTTTAATTTATCTGAAAGGAATAAAGTTTTAGTTGTTTTATCAATTATAGCTTGGTTTCTAATAATAAAATATCCATTATCTAAATCTACATCACACCAACGTAAACCACATAATTCACCGATTCGTAAACCTGTAAAGATTTCAATTAATATTGGTGTATTTAAATAATTATCTTTTATAGCATTTAAAAAAAAATCAACTTCAGATTTGTTCCAAAATGAAACTTTATTTTTTTCAATCGGAACTCTATCAATGTCAACAGGAACCAGATATATTAATTTATTTTTTTGTGCATATCTAAGGCAATTGCTTAAAGTTTCTAATATCTTTTTAGCACTTGAAGGTTTGGCACCCTCATTAATGAGACTATTATAAAAGTCTTGAACGACTATATTAGTAATCTTATTTAATTTATAATGCCCCAATTTTGGTATTATGTGCGTATTAATTCGAGATTTATAATTACTTACAGTATTAATTGATATAGTATTAATTTTGAATTCATTGAACCATTTAGTGATAAAATCTTTTAATAATATATTGCTTTCAGAGGTAGGAACATACCCTTTATGTTTTTTGGATACAATTTCAGTTGCCCATTTTTCAGCATCTTTTTTAGTTTTAAAACCTTGCTTTTTTGTTCTGTTTTGTTTACCGTCTTCGTATCCAAGACTTACACTAACACTCCAATTATATTTAGATATTTGTTTATATGTTGCCATTTGTTCACCCGCTTTTTAAATTTTCATTTTGGTAAAGATTTATTTAATAATTCTGAAAACAAAACAATTACTGGCCAATAATTCTGTCAACAAAACTATTATATAAAAATAATTTGCT
Source organism: Clostridium beijerinckii (assembly GCF_018223745.1). NCBI lineage: Bacteria > Bacillati > Bacillota > Clostridia > Eubacteriales > Clostridiaceae > Clostridium > Clostridium beijerinckii. The sequence goes on along the minus strand of NZ_CP073653.1, from coordinate 5,776,957 downwards.
TTTGTAAACGGAAATAATAAGAATTTGTTAACGGAAATAAAGATATTTAAAGAAAATCAAATTTAAATACATCTATAAGAGGAATATAAGGTTTTTATTAAATATAATAAATTGATATTATATTAATATAGATTAAAGAAATTAGGAGGAAGAAAATGAATTCAACAAATGACAAAACAATCTTTAAAATAAAAGAGATTTCAGCAAGATATAATATTCCAGTTACTAGATTAACCCTAGCAGTAAGGCAAGGAAAGTTGAAAGCCGTGAAGTCGGGAAAAGAGTATTTAATTACATTGAATGAAGTACATAGGTATTTAGGTATTGAAACAACTAGCGAAAGTCTAGAGAAGGAATTATATATTAGAGAGTTAGAAAGTAGAATTAAAAGTTATGAAATTCAATTAATGGCAATAAAAAATTGTATTGGAATGATAGATAAAGTAGTTACGTGCTAATAATAAAATTATCTATAATAATGTTAAATATTCAATAGAGAATAAAACATTTAATATTGATAATGAGAAAATTACTGTAGTTTTAAAGAAAATATAATAGAAAATTAAGAACCTTTAAAGAGGTTCTTTTTATAATGCAAAGTAACCTTTTTATTCCTCAATTTGGACGTTTTAAGGATATTTAATTGACTCAATATGTCAGTATATATATTATTTAACATATAGTTAATTAGGGGAAGTATCAATATTTTCGACAAATCCCGCGGTTGACTAATAAAATATTATATAAAGAGGAGAGATTGAGAATGATGAATTCTAAAACACTAAAATTTGTTGCTTTAACTTTAATGCTTGCTACAGCAACAAGCTTTACACCAGCAGTAACTTTTGCAGCAACAAATAACAACACTAAGGTAGTCAATAAAAGTATTGACGTTAAAAAATCAGGAAAGTCCAATTTTAAAATTTGGGATAAAAATTTGGCTCATGTTATGTATACTTATGATGAAGATGGCAAATCTTATAAGGTTATGGAAAGTATGAATTCTAAACTTACAAATGGTAATAGTAAGATTTATGTCAAAAATATCGAAACTGGAGATTATGAATTAGATTCCACTTTAACAACAACTGTAGAAAATGGAAAGGTAACTATTAAGACTACAGATGTTAAAACAAATAATACAACTACCGATTCATTGGATTTAAGTGCGAAAAATTTAAATAAGATGAAACAACAAGGTGGAATACATCTAGATTATAGAGAACCAGATGAAAATTTGACAGATTGGGAATATAGTGCCCCATTCTTTGGTTCAAGCAGGATAAAAAGATATACATTAATTGCAGTAACTGGTGTAATTGCAGGTGTTATTGGATCATTAGGTACTCCTATATCAGGTGGAACATCAGGCGCAATAGGCGCTGTAGCTGGTGCCATTGTAGCTGATGAAATTCCTCTTGTATTTTGGGGACAAGATGTATTTTATAAATATATTATTGGAACTAGCACTCCAGGAGCTGAAAGAAGTTTGACAACATTCTATTCTGATTCAAATAGAAACAACCAAATTGGTGATACAATAGTCAATGAATATTATTCTGATTAAAAATAATGGTGGTAAAATATATTGAAAACTATTATAAAATATTTTAAACAAATAAATACATTAATTATGATATTCATAATGGTATTTATTGCTTTAAGTGAAAATAGCAATACAAGATATTTAATAGTAAGTTGCTATTTAGTAGTACTCTTATTATTTATGTCTTATTATATAATTAAAATTAAGCCTATTAAAAAGAGTAGTATAATATCTGAAATTATATTACTATGCGTCTTTGTTGTATGGCTTATATATATTGTATTTAAATTAATATTATAAAAGAGGTGAGATATTATTTTAATATCTCACCTCTTTTATAATATTAATTCAATTTTCATAATTTAGGATGCAGTCAAGAGTCAGCTCGTATTGTTCACATTATCCACAGAGTTACGCTTTTAGTAACACTATTTTTGTGGAGTGTTACTCTTTTAGTAATAGAGAGGTACGATTTTAGTAATACTAGAGTTACTAATTGAGTAATAGAGTGTTACGCTTTTCGATACTATATATATATTACATATATTTATTATTTATATTTATTATTAAAAACAACGTTATCAGTTTAGTTTTATAGTAATAATAGTTTAAGACAAATTAGTAAAAAAAAATTGAGTATACTATTGACGTGTATAGACGTCTATAGTATATTTGATATGTAAGATGAATGGAAGGAGGTAAATGAATGGCACTCGAGCGATTTACTTGCAGACTAGAGCCTGAAGTGTATGACACTTTATATCGTATGAAAAATGAAAGTATGATTGATGCTAGTAAGATAACAAATAAAGCAGTTAAAGAATATTTAATTGCCAATGGTTACGAAATACGATTAAATACAGAAGAAGAAAACGAGATTATATTTAAGGATGTAAGGAACAAGAAACAAAGGAAGTAAGGGGGGAATGATAGTGATTAAAGATTTACTAAAGACAATGCTAAATATAAATAATGATATCAATCTAAAACCAAGTGAAAAGATCCTACTAAGTAGCTTAATATTATATCATAGTCATAAAGATGGATATTCTTATCCGAACTATGAGCATTTAATGATTACATTATCAACTAATAGAAAAGCAACTGTTTCAGATACTTTAAAGGCATTGGAAGAAAAAAAGTATATCACTATCAAAAAAGGTAGAGGGAATAAAAATTTATATTTTATACATAAATATTTATTCTACGTTGGCGAAGGAACAAAGAAACAAGAGAAACCAACAGAAGAACCGAAAGAATTACCAGTTGATAGCAACGGTAAAAAACCCCTTGAAAATCAAATACACGTAGATGAAGTTATTCTGGAAGATTCAGAGGATAAAAAAGTAATTCAAATTGCTAATTATACAGGATTTAACAAAAAGCAATCTAAAGAGTTATTAAAAGATAGTGGAAATGATGCTGCAAAAATTATAAAAGCGTTTGACCACATGAAGAGCCAAAATAATATCAATGATGAATTCAAGTATACAAGATGGGCCATAAAGAATGAGAAGAAAATAAAAGTTGAATTCAAAAACCCGTATAAAAAGGACTGGGCAGTTCCACAATTCAATAATTTTGAGCCTAGGGAGTATGATTATGATTCATTAGAAAAAGCTTTGTTAGGATTGGAAGAATCAAAAAACTTATATGAGTATATGAAATAAAAACAAAAGGCAGCAACTTTAGTTACCACCGATCTCGCAAGTTGATTGTAACATAAAGTTAAAAGCCTGTAAACAAGGGCATTACAATTCAATAAATGGAATATATGGATAATAAATAACGATTTTAATATTATTAAGGAAAGTGACAATATTGCTCATATGTATTATAAACTAAAAAATAATTGGATATTTATTAAAAAATATAGAGATACGGAAGGAAAAATATGTAAAATGTATATTATATACCAATTATTAGGAGGAATGTTTATGATAGTAAAAAAAATTAAAAAAATTGCATTTAGTACATTAAGTGTAGCATTGCTAGGTTGTTTATTTATACCTGCACCAGCGCAGGCAGAATATTATTCTGCTAGTGGATTAATTTCACGGTACAATGGCGAGGGAAAAGTAGGGTATGATGGGAAAACATTAACCAGCAGTGATTGTGCAACTAAACAATATGTGGACAACCCGCCAGCTGGTACGGAAATATATGTAAATGATGACACAAACAGAAAATCATATCACTTTTTCAAATATGATGTTGGCAATTTTCCATCAGGTGTTGTTTTAGATTTAACTTATAGTGGATGGGCTAAATTTGGACATCCTTCTAGTCTTGGACATTTTCAAGGAAGATATTACCATAATTAAAGAAAGAGTTAATAATATTGAAATAAGTCGGCAGTTAATATTGTCTGGCTTATTTCAATATTATATAAATTAAAAATCATAATTTATATAATAAATAGGAGAAGTGGCATGAAAAGAAAATTGTTGTTCGGTTGTGGAGTAGTGATATTACTATCATTAGTGTTATTAATAACAGTAAGACATTATAATAGAACTAATGTTGTGGTTAATGGTAAGGATAATATATATATTATGAGTACTTACGATTATAAGACAACCTATAGTATATACAATACATATAATAAGTCAGTTAAAAATGTTTTCTTTAGGGAGAATAAAAATTATTCTGATTTTAATATAGATGAAATAAATAATACAATATATTATTCAGAACTTGGTGATAAAAAATATGATATATATAAGGCTGAGTTGTCAAATGAATCAAAAAAGGCAACTAGTGTATTAAACGCTAACTACAGTGGTGATATATTTGATGTAAGTGATAACAAAATAATTTTCAGAACACCTACTAAAAATCGCAAAAGTTATACGCTTGGAGTATATTCACTAAAGGACAGTACAACAGAATTATGGAATAATAAAGATGATGATGTATATATATTTAATTTTTATTGGGATAAATATAATCATAAAATATACACAATTGAACGTTCGATTAATGAAATGGAAAGTGGACAAATACCAACTCATAAAATATTTAAATATGATGAAGAGGGAAAAAACAAACAATTGTTATATTCAACAGACAAATCTATAAATAATATATCTGTTAACAACCAAGGTGATAAAATTATATTTGATGCAACAACAATAGAAAATAATATGCCTACAAATAAAATCTATTTATTAGATTTGAATGATAATTCAGAACAAATACTTATACAACCTAATGATAAATTTCAAGATATTAATATTAGTTCGGTTAAATATCCAAAATTCTTATTAAGTGAAAATGGATTTTATTTCTTAGGAACTACTCCAAAATCTAAAATAATTCAAGAGTTGGAGGGTAGTACACCTATAATGTCAAATGCAATTTATTACTATGATTTTGATTCCAAGAAGATAAGCATGATATTTGGAGATACAGATTTTGTTATTAATAGTTTCAAAATAAGTTGATCTTTTATGTTTTAATAATTTATTAGGTAAACCAATATCCGTATAAAATGAGTTGCATTATAAGAGTAGAATTTATGATGAAGCTCATTTTTATTTTCCATCATGTACAACAGTAGTGATACAAGTAAGAGCCAAAGCGAATAATAAGATCCCTATTATAGTAAGAAAAATTAAAAAATATTTTGTCCTTTTTTCATCCCTATAGGTATAATCGTTTGATTGGAAAAGGGGGCGGAATATGACAAGAAGTAGTGTTTCCACTGATTCTCCCACTGTTTGCGGATCTGCAATATATTGCTTTGTACCTTCATGTTTAAATTTAACTAATTTAATTTTGTTAGATCCAAGATTGCTAACTTTTTGAAGTTTAAAAACAACCCGCCCTGAAAGTACAGACATAATAAGCATACCCAAGAATACACCAGCAGCAAATAAAATAATATCTTCAAAATGTACTACAAATGAAAATCCATATTTACCGCCAAGCCATTCTTCGAAGTCTAGAAACCATTTTTCCATGTAATCACTCCTTATGAAATAATTTGTTTGCAATCTCATATAATTGTGCGGCGAATTTGTCCTTTTCTTCAGGTGTTAATTTAGGATCAATGGAAAGTTGTGTAATTAAACCTTTTAAAGAGGGCATATTTTTTAATTGTTGGTTTGTTGGAGGGGTGACTTTATCATAAAGTTTGAACAATTCAGAAGGATCGACATTATAGAATTCAGCTAAGTTAAATAAAACAGCATCCGAAGGGCAGTTTATACCTCGTTCAAGCATTGATAAATAATTTCCGCTTATATGTACTTTCTTTGCTACTTTGAAAACCGACAAATTGGTTTCTTTTCTTATTGCTCTTAACCTGTTACCAGCATCTATCCATTTGCTTTCCATGTTTATTCTCCTTTTTGTCATTAGTTATAGTATATCTAAAAAATAACACTTTATATGAAAATACTTTAAGGTAATATATTAATATATAGTAATAAATTACATAAAGTATTTTACGATAATACTGTATTTTTTTTTAAAGCTACATGTTACAATTGAGCCATAAATCTAATAAAAAAAAGTGGTAAGAACTCGCTACCACTTTTATTTAAGTCTATTATATCTAATTGTACTTATACCCATTGCAATTGCTGACATTAAGATTTTCTTTTCGTCTTTAGTAATTTGTCTATCGTCCAATATCGGATTTTCAATATAATCAATTATGTTAATTATATCCATAAGGTTATCTGTTTCAAAACTTACTGTTTCAGTATTGCCCATTAGATCATTGGCAGTAACACCAAGAGCAGCAGCAATTTTTTCTAAGGTATCTCCTTTTAATGTTTTTCTTTTACCACTTTCTATTTCACTTATAGTTGCACCACCAACGTTAGCGCGTTTAGCTAACTCATAAGCAGAAAGATTTTTTAAAACTCTAATTTTTTTTATATTTTCACCTATTATACTAATATCACTCAATCTTATATCCCCCTAGTTGATAATTTGTAATGGTAATATTCTTTTGGTCTCATACTTCCGTTAACAATAGTATAACATATATAATATGTGATTCAAGATGTATTTATATATAAAATCCGATAGCTCAGATATAACAAAGGGTTAAAAGGAAAAGTATAGTGTAAAAAGAAGTAAATAGAAGAAGAAGTTTTTCTGTATACGGAAAATAATTTTGAATTTTACTTCCATTTACAGAAGTAAAAAGAGTAAATCAAAGTGTTGTTAAGCTAAACTATAATTTTTAGCAAGATTCAGACGTTGAGCAGTATAATAATGTCACGTATACTAATGTCATGGCATTCCACTAACAGAAAAGATCAAATATGAGAGGTAATTATGAAAATTAAATTTATATTGAACTTAAAGACTAATAAAATTAAAATTGAAAAATTGGACAATCAAGAAAGTAAAAAAAATGGAAGCATCGATAAAGTATAACAAAAAGGGTCAAATGGAATACAACCCAGAGTTCCACGGCAAGCAGCATGAAAAATGGACATGGGAAGAAGATCTATATTTAATGGAATATTATAAAATTGATGGACTCATAATGATGAGTTATGCACTTGAAAAAAAGGAATCTACAGTATATGGGAGAGTATGGTATTTGAGAAGTTTGGGTTTTGAATTCTAATGGCCCATGAGATCAAATATAATAAACGCGGCCGCATGGAATACAATCCAGATTTTCACGCAAGACAGGACCAGCCATGGACCAAAGAGGATGATGATTATTTGATGTATTTTTATAAATATGATGGCCTAAAAATGCTAAGTTACGCACTAGAGAAAACAGAAACCGCCATATGCACTAGATACCATAAACTAAAGGCAAGGGGATATAAAAGTAAATGGCTAAAATAAAATTATTTCCACATCAGTTAAAAGCCTTAGAAATGACAAGGGGCATGAATAAAGCCGCCTATTATTTAGATATGGGCCTTGGCAAAACCTTTGTTGCTACTGAAAAAGCTGAAGAATTGGAAACAAACATTATTTTAGTGGTATGCCAGAAATCAAAATTGGAGGATTGGGAAGATCATTTCAATGAATTTTATCCAAAATATAAAACGATCATATATAAAAAGCAGCTGCAAGAGATCCAGCCGAACACAGTAATAATTATAAATTATGATTTGATCTGGCGAAGGGATGAATTTAAAAAACTAAAAGGATTCACTTTGATCCTAGATGAAAGCAGCTATATCAAAAACGAAAGCAGCAATCGAACTAAATTTATCTTGAAGATGAAGGCTAAAAACATAATATTGCTATCTGGAACACCTACAGGGGGAAAGTATGAGGAACTTTTCAGCCAGATCAAATTGTTAGGCTGGAAGATCACAAAAGAAGCATATTGGGACAAGTATATTAAATTCTTTTTGATGAATCTAGGAGGGTTTAAAAAGAAAAAAGTAACAGGGTATAAAAATATAGACGATTTGAAGCAGATGTTGCGGCAGTATGGTGCGGTTTTTATGAAAACAGAAGAAGTTATTGAACTGCCTGAAGTGATCCCATATGAGATTAAAATAAAAAACATTCCGCAGTATAAAAAATTTAAAAAAGATCGTTTAATTGAAATCGAAGAAAATGAGTTAGTTGGTGACACTTCACTTACAAGGTTGTTATATTTGCGCCAGCTTGCAGCAATGTATAACAAAAACAAATATGAGAAGGTCACAGAGCTTTTGGAATCAACAGAGGATCGAATGATTATATTCTACAATTTTAAATATGAATGCCAGAAGCTCCAAGAGATCTGCAAGAAATTAAAGAAGCCTATTTCTATTGTAAATGGAGGGCAAAGAGATCTGAAGAACTACGAGCAGCATGATAATACAATAACATTGATCCAATACCAGGCGGGAGCAATGGGCCTTAATTTGCAAAAGGCAAATAAGATCATTTATTTTAGCTTAACACTTAGCAGCGAACTTTTTGAACAAAGTAAAAAGCGTACCCACCGCATGGGGCAGCAAAGATCATGCTTTTATTATTATCTAATTACTGAAAAGAGTATTGAAGAAGATATTTTTGAAACGCTCAAACAAAGAAAGGATTATACAGACAAGCTTTTTGAGGGGGAAATATAAATGACACTAGGAGAAAAAATAAGATCCGCAAGAGAAAAAGAGTCTTTGTCACAAAGAGAACTTGGGCAAAGGGTGAATTTGAGTGATAGTGCAATATGTAGATATGAAAATAACAATAGAAAGCCGAATGATGAGGTATTAAAAGCCTTACGTAATATATTAGATATTGAAATTTAACAAGAGCCAGCATGAAGGGCGGTGAATATAGGGGGAGTATATATGAACATTGGAAACGCTATCAAAGTGTATAGAGGTAAGCAAGGGTTAACCCAGGAAGATCTGGCAATGAGACTTAATAAAAGCACTAGAACCATACAAAGGTATGAAAGCGGCCAGACAATGCCAAGCATGAAAGTTATAGATAAAATATTCAATATAAAAGTTGAATACATCTTAACAAATGAATTATTAGAGAAAAGGGGTATTTAATTATGGGGTACGTAATGGTGTACGAATCAGGGAAAAATGAATATATAATCAAGCCAGCGAATGAAATGAAAAGCATAGACAAAAGCAAAATAGGTGAAGAAGTAAAAGAATATAAGCAAAATATTTGGGTAGGAAGGTCAAGAGAAGCTTTAAAAGAATATAAGATCCAGCACCAAGCGGAACAGATAGCGAAGCATATGAAAGCCATTGAGAGAATACAAAGAAGAACATTATCAGAAGTAAAGCAGCAGTATAACCATGCCTAGTGAAAAAGAGTTTGAAAAGAAAGTTAAAAAATTTCTGGATTGTTTAGCTCCTGAAGTTTGGTATTTCAAACATTGGGCGGGCGCTTATTCAAAAAGTGGAATTCCTGATATTGTAGGGTGTATTTCAGGCCATTTCATTGGGATCGAATTAAAAAAAGAAGGTGGAACACCATCACCGCTGCAAATAAGGACCATTGAGTTAATAAAAGCAGCCAAAGGATATGGATATATATTATATCCTAAAGATTTTGAAGCCTTTAAGGAAGATATAAAGGCATTTATAAAGGAGATAAAAAACAATGATGATTGAATTATTAAAAGAAAGAATAGAAGAAATCAAAGCAGATATTAAGGAATTTACCATATTGGAATTAGAAGCAAATAATGAAAGAGATAAATTGAAATATGAGTTAAGAGTTGCAGAATTCCAAGGGACATTGGAAATAATAGAAGACGGTTTAAAATTTGCCATGGCGTGTGAAGAAACTGACAAAACAATGAGGATATTTCTTAAAGATACTGAAAGATTAATGAAAATTTTCTTTAATGATATGGGCCTTTAAGCAGCTTTTGTTATGCCCTTATATATAACTAAACAGATCAAACAAATAGGAATTTAAAGGGGATGAAAAATTGATTGTTTATTGCAAAGCTAGTGAATGCAGCTTTAATAACAATGGAGAATGCCAGAAAAAATCAATTTTAATGAAAGATATTGAAGAAAAAGAAAATATAAAATTCAAAGATAATGACTTTATGGTATGCGTATCTTTTGAATGGAGAAAGTAGGAAGAAAGCAGATGGCAGAAGAAAAAAACAAGCTAAATGTAGTTGCAAAGCTGCAAAAGGTGAGGGCAGATTTGCAAGGGGTAGAGTTGAGGAAAACTGGAAGAAATACATATTCTAAATATGATTATTTTGAACTAAAAGACTTTTTACCAGATGTTGCAAAGCTATGCAATAAGCATGGTGTTAATCCGGTTTTCAATATGACTAAAGATGTTGCAACACTTTTAATATATGATTGCGAAGATATAGAAAAATTCATAAGCTTTGATATGCCAGTTGCTATATCAGAATTAAAAGGATGCAATGCAATTCAAAACATAGGTGGAGCTTTGACATATGCGAAAAGATATTTATATATGAATGCCTTTGAAATTGCGGAAAATGATACAACCGAAACCGAAGGGGAAGAAGAAGGGGCGCGCGATCCAATTAGTAACGTTCATGTAAAAGTAATTGAAAACTTAATAAAGGAAACGAATACAGATAAAATGAACTTTTGCGCCTGGGCCAAGGTAAAGGAAATAAAGGAGATCGAGAATAGAGATCTGGCGTATTGCATGAAGATGTTAAATGAAAAGAAAGATAAGATCCAGCAAGAAAAGAGCGGAGGGAAAAAGGGTGAATAAATCTATACTTATAGGAAGATTAACTAATGATGCTAATTTAAGTCATGTGGGAGAGAAACAGACAGCAAAAGCTACCTTTAATATAGCGGTTAATGATGGTTATGGAGAAAATGCAAAAGTCTATTACATACCTATAGTGGTTTGGGGCAAAAGTGCTGAAAGTGTAGCGAACTACACCAGAAAAGGTTCTAAGGTTGGTATAGCTGGGAAGATTGTCACCAGATCATATGACGATCCCCAAGGGATAAAAAAATATATAACCGAAGTTGTGGCAGATCCAGTTAATGGGGTTGAGTTCTTAGAAAATAAGAATAGCAGCAGCAATGAAAATACAAAACTTAACGCAGACATAACACCAGTTGACAACGGAGATATGCCATTTTAATTGATTATAAAGGAGAAGATAACAAATGATTATTGATGTAAATGCCGAAATAGATTTTCACAATATAGATAGGGGAGATATTTTAATGATGGCCAATGGAGCGGTTTGGCTTGTTGTAAATGATGATATTTACTTCAGGGGCGTTGATTTAACTAATAACAGGGTAGAAGATTATGAAGATAACTTCCCAACCCCATATGGGTTATGTATTCATTTAGAAGCAACCGAAGAATGCAAAATAATCAAACATATCGCAAGTAACGATCTTTTATTAACAATAGCGGAGTAGTAGCAATGAAGTTGATACAAATGATTATACTAGAATTTTTAATTGATATAGGTTTGTTCTGGACCATGAAAGCCATAAGGGATATTATATGGAGCTTATTGGACTATAAAATACCAATCAATATATATACCATAATTATTGCTATAGCTTTAGCAGCATTAATAAATTTTAAAATTACTAAATGGGAATAGGCGGGAGGTTCAAGATGTACAGTGAGATACAAATGAATAAAGATCTATTAATAAAAGCTATTTGTAGATTCGGACAAGCAACACAAAAGATAAGAGCAGCACAAGCAGCAGCGGGATTAAGTGAAGCACTTTTGAAAGATGTTTCTGGCGAACCGCACAATATAGAAGAAGGAATTGCAGAACTTGAAATAAGGGTTGCCGAGTTGCGATTGATCTACAGCCAAGCCACTATAGATGGGTTTATTGAAGCGAAGATTGAAAGGTTGAAAAGGCAAATAGATAAAGATGGATTCAGGTATTAAATACAGTGAAAAAGATCTGTATTCCCTGAAGGTCAAATATAATGAGCTATTAGAAAGGAACAAAAAAGCTGAAGTATTTTTCAAGACTAATAGTGTCAGCGAGTGTATAAAATATCTGGATCTTTTCAATGATGTTACCAGGCAATTAAGCGGAATAATATTCTTTATAGAATTTTTATCTGGTGAGGAATTGAGTTACGAACAAAAGATAAATGAATTTAACGAGGTGAGGGAATGAAAGAAATAAGTGATATTAATTTACATGAAACAATTGAAACTGAATTAGGTAATAGGTTTAATAGGCAAGGTTATATAAACTGCCCTTTTCATTCAGATCATACGCCTTCATTATCGGTTAAATTCTTCCCTGATAAAAATAAGTATAGATATAAATGTTTTGCTTGTGGAGCTTCAGGGGATGCGATCGACTTCATGCAAAATTATAGAAATGTTGATTATAAAACAGCGAGGGAACTTTTAGGAATACAAGGCGAAAAAACTGAAATAGAGCTACGCTTTGATAAAATACTAAGCCGAATTGATTGGGATATTAAAAATAGTGAATATAAACTAGGGTATAAACTTTTAGGCGTATTTGAATTTGTTAACGAACAAAATGAAATTATTTATTATAAGGCTAAATTCTTAAAACCAGATGGTAAAAAAGCAAGTTCGTATTATAGATTTATGGGCGATAAGATAATTAATAATAGGGATGGGATAATTGATGTTCCTTACAACCTTTACAATGTACTACAAGGCATTAAGAATGGAAAAACAATAATATTTGTTGAAGGCGAAAAGGATGCAAATACAATTAATAAATTGCTTAGAAGAAAAAATTATGTAGCCACATCAATAAAAGGGTGCAAGGATCTTTCAAAAATCAAAGAGCAAAGGATCAAAGCAGTTTATGTTATTGGTGATACTGGCCAGGCTGGTGAAATTTATGTTGAAAAAATAAGAATTGAGTTTCAGGAGATCAGCGATAGTTTTAAAATGATTAAATTGTCAGATCTTAGAGCTTTGGGCAATAACAAAGATGTTACCGATTGGATCGAAGTGGGCCACAACCTAGAAGATCTATTTGCAGCATTTCACAGGGCATCAAACCTCAATAATAAATATGATTTTTATTGTGAGTTTGGCAAAACATACATAAACATAATTAAAAATGAGGAAGTAAAGAAAATTCCAGTAAGTAATTTTAAGGTTATAGATGGAAAGATCCTTCATTATGTTGAAGATGATGCCGAAGGGGTGAAGATCACCTTCAGGAGTGCAAATGGTAAGACAATCGAAAAGAGTGGCTTTAGCACCGTTTTTGATGATGTAAGGTCCTTTAAGAATTTCATGGGCAGTATGGATCTAACTTTTTATGGCAGCATGGCCATATTGAATGATTATAAAGCTTGGATTAATAACAATTATTTAGTTGATACAGAAGAAATATATTCAGGTGATAGGTTTATTGAGTTAAAAGATGAATTATCATTTGTGACAGGAGTGGGAGCAATGAAAAAAGATAATAAAATAGATGTTTCTATATATGCAGAGGATAGCAAAATTAACATAATGGATATTGAGCCTATAAAGGCAGATAGTTTGAAGGGCCTGAAAGATGCCTTACTTGGGTATTTATCTTTTGATAAAGCAGCAGCCATTTTGGGCACAATAGTTAATAATTTAGCAGTATATCAGAATATTAAGACAGGGCGAAAGCTGCATCACTTATTAATCGTTGGGGAGTCTGGGTCTGGAAAAAGTACAATTCTTGAAAAAGTTATAGCACCTATTTTGAATTATCCAGAAGATAACAAAAAAACTATGGGAAGTTCAAGTTTTGCAATGCTAAAAGATCTATGCACTGGCAATTATCCAGCCTTGTATGATGAATTTAAACCATCAATGATGAATAAGAACAAATTAAATGAAATATCCCAAACCCTAAGAGATCTTTATGATCGTGGGGTAAGAGAAAAGGGAAACAAGCTGCAAAAGCTTTATAAATATGAGTATCAAAGGCCAATAATAATGGCTGGTGAAGAATCATACCCAAACGCTGAAAAGGCCCTTGTAACTAGATCATGTATAGTCTATGTTTCAAAGGCAGCCAGAACAAATGAAAATACCGAAGCTATTAGATATTTAATGGACCACGAAAAGGAATTAAATTCTCTAGGCAGATCAATTATAGCAGCAATTTTGGACCTATCAAGCGAAGAATATGAACAAATGCAGCAAGTCGCAGCAGCCAAGTTCACAGACCTAAAGGACAGGCCGCAAAGCACCGCTTGTAATATATCAGTTGGAATTGAGATATTTAATAAGGTTTTAATTAAAAATGGTATTGATCCTATTATTGATTATGTGGACCAGATCACAGAATTAATCAAAGCCGAAGTATTAGGGAATAAAGATGATGCCTATTCAATAGTAGAACAGATGTTATCACTATTTGATGAAATGGCGGGCCTTGGAAAAGTCCCATATATTGAGGGAATGATAAGGCATGAAGGGGAGTTCTTATATATGTATACAACAGAACTTGTTGCAAAGGTTATGGAGTATGCGAACAACTCAAATGCGGTGGACATAACACCAATTAAAGTAAATGACTTTAAGAAACAAGCCAGACTGTCAGGTTATATTGTTCAAGATCCTGAAGAATTGAAAGACTATGAGGAAGGCCAAAAAGAGCCAGCATATAATAAAACTTTTAAGATCCAAAAGAAATCACTAAGAATGGACAGATATAGTATAAAGAAATTAACTGAATTAGGTTTATTGGTTATTCCTAACGTTGATTCTTTTGAAGGTACTGAAAGTCAGGAAAGGGCAAAATTAACGCTAGTGCCTAACGAGCCAAAAAACGTGGATGATATTGGCAGCTGGCTATAAATAAAAGGTTGCAAAAAATAAGCAAGGTTACACAAATTTTTAAGTGTGTAACCCAACTTGTAACCGCAAAGAATAAGGCTATTACTTGCATTAAGCACTATATATATATATAAGTTACAGAAGTTACAGAAAAAATAATATATATATTATAAGGAAATATAGTAAATAAGCTTATTTTTATAAAAGTAGAGTGTATATATATTTTTGTGTAACCCATCAGAGCGAATATAGCTTAAAGCATTGATATAACTTAAATCCAGCGGTTACAGTTTTAAAAAGTGAATTTGTAACCTGATAAACAAAGGAGTAATAAAATAATGGATCACCTATTTAAGAAAACGGAAAGAGCCTTGTATGAATATAAGAATATAGATCTAAGAATCAAAAGCATAGATATTTATATAGAAAGATTAAGTAATGATGTTGCAGTTGCTGGGGTATCATATGAAGAAAAGACAGGACCTACCAACGCTTTTAATTCATCAGTTGAAAATGAAGTGATCCGAAGGGATGAACATATAAGCGAAGAATTAAAAAGGCTGAAGCAATCAAAGCAAGATCTTATTATATTGCAGCAGCTCATAAACAATGGGATTGAATCATTGAAGGAAGAAGAATTAAAGATAGTTGAATTAAGATACTTTCAAAAGGGAAGGAAAAAGACATGGATAGAGATTGGAATGAGTTTGGGCATGGATAAAGATAATTGCTGCAAAGCTAAGAATAAAATAATAAATCATTTAGCAGCTTACATATATCCCAATGAATCAATTTCACACCAGTTTTTCACCAATATTTAAACAGTTTTTCGCCAATAATTCACCAATAAGCCAACAGTTTTCCATGAGGAAATGATGTTATTATTGTATTATAGCAAAAGGCAATGAGCTTGGAAGATAGCTCAACATAAGCATCTAAGGTTTGCATATTTTTATTTTCATTTATTATGCACCTCCTTTCAGATATAGAGTTAATAAATTTTTTGGTTTACGGTTTACATTAAGCCTTAGATGTTTATGTTGGGTTATCACAATTGCTGAATCTAAACAAATGATAAGAGGACTATGAAAAAGAATAGAAAGAACAATTGATAAAACTATTTAAAGTTAGATCTTAACAAAAATATATTGAGGCACAATATATAAACAAAATGATAAGGTATCATCAACTAACTTTATGCAGCAGCATCAATTGGTTAAGTAGTATTCATATAGCCATTAAGTAACTAATGAGGATAGAATGAAGCAAGTAAATAAGTTTTATAAAGATCCTAAGTGGATAGCCAAGAGATCAAGGATATTGAAGCGTGACGAATATCGGTGCAAAGAATGTTTAAGGTATGGTAGGAGTGTCGCAGCGGCTACAGTACACCACGTAATTCCTTTGGATCAAAGGCCAGATCTAAAATTAAATAGTGATAACCTTATTAGTTTATGTAACAAATGTCATGATAAAATGCATGATAGAACGAACAATCAATTGACAAAGTCAGGGGAAGATTGGGTAGTTAGGATCAATAGGCATAAATAATATAATTTATAAAATATAGTAATGATGTTATAATAATGTAAAAACAATAATGGGGGGATATGTAGTGAAAAAATTAAAATTAACAAAAGTAATGGCTAGTACATTAATAGTAGCGTCAATATTAGCATTAAATCCAATAGGTGCAAGTGCAGAATGGAGACAGGATTCTACAGGTTGGTGGTATGCTGAAGGTAGTTCATATTGTAAAGGTTGGAAGGAAATTGATGGAGGTTGGTACTATTTTAACTCTGAAGGATATATGGATCATGATAAAATTGTTGATGGCTATTATCTAAATAATAAGGGTGTTTGGAGTAATGGTGGAGTAGAACTTAAAAGTTATGCGGAGATTTTACAAAGTAAACAATTAATGAGAAAGTATAATATTCAATGCGATAATCCTCTTACATTATTTAATAATGTTATAGATATAGATCAAGATGGAACTTTTGAAATGATTATAACACATGGAAATTCTATGGGAAGTTTAACAATATCAATATTTACATATAAAGACGGGAATATTCAAGTAGAACATATACCGTTTGGTCATGGATGGTATGTTGGATATAATAGTGATAGAAAAGAATTTATAATAAATGCACAAACTCAAGGAAACATATGGGGTGCAGGATATAAATTAGAAAATAATAAATGCATAAAGGTAGATTCTTGGGACTGCCATAATAATGGTTTAGGTGAGTCATATAAATTAAACGGAACTAATATATCGCAAGATGAATTTGATGAATTTATTGCAAAATTTAATTAATTTCAATAAGGAATAAATAAGTAATTAGAGCAAGAAAATATAATATGATAATTTAGGAAGATGAATCTAGTATTAAGAAGCATCTTCTTTTTATTTATGCTAATTTATATAATTGTAATACAATATTACAATAGTTAAAAAGCTGTTCCCCCACCTTTGAGATAAAATAGTTAACCGATAAGGAACCGAGGGAGATAACCTTTTCCAATAGATCGACTACCCAAAAACTTTTTTTAGGAGGTGAGAGGATGCCAGAAAATAAAGCAGAAATGATGGCCCAAGTGGTGGAAGATATGAAAGTTTTAGGAGTATACAAAAAGCAATATAGCAGCCTTATAGGCATATATGTTGATCTTAATATTCAATATGAAGTTGCATTAAAGGAATTTGAAGATAGCGGCTATCAATATGAAACAGAAACCGCAGCTGGCGGGACCAAAAAGTCTGCAATTGTGGCAACGCTTGAATCACTAAGAAAAGATATTCTTGCATATTCTGATAGACTTTGTTTAAATCCAAAAGCCTTGGGATCTGTTACACCTGAAGGAAATCAAAAGTCAAAACTTGCAGCGGTACTCCAGGAGCTACAATGATCCAATATACAAACTATAATTTAGTAATGGAATATGCCAACAGTATTGTTGAAAAAAGAAAGATAGCTTGTAAAGAACAAATACAAGCTTGTAACAGATTTTTAAATGATTTAAAAAATCCAGCTTATGAATTTAATCCAAAGGATGCTGAATTTGTAATCGGAATAATAGAAAAAACCTTTGTTCATGCACAAGGTGAGAAACTAGATGGAACGCCTTTAAGGGGCACACCATTTTTATTAGAACCATTTCATAAATTCCAGGTGTATAACTTATTAGGTTTTTACCATAAAGGTACTAAGATAAGGCGCTTCAAAGAAGCGTTTATTTTTATACCTAGAAAGAATATTAAGACTTCATTTGCAGCGGCGTTGGCGTGGGCCTTGGGCCTACTAGAGCGAAAAAGTGGAAGTAAGGTATATATTACCGCAGCAGCTTTGAAACAATCCCTTGAAAGTTTCAATTTTATTAATTTTAATCTTGAAGCTATGGGAGAAAAGCAAAACTTCAGAGTTATTGACAATAATCAGGAACATTCAATACAAGGGGATCTTGGGGATGGCGGCATTTTTATTCAAGCACTTGCAGCAAACCCAGATCGTCAGGATAGTTTGAATTGTAATATTGCCATTGCGGATGAAATACACGCATATAAAACACCGAAGCAATACAACATCATAAAGGAAGCTATGAAGGCATATACAAATAAGTTAATGATAGGCATAACGACCGCTGGTGACAATATGAATTCTTTTTGTTACCAGCGGTTAATGTATTGCAAAAAGGTACTTGATGGAACTGTAAAGGATGAAGCATACTTTATTTTCATTTGTAAAGCGGATGAAGACGAAACAGGCGAGGTTGATTATACTAATCCGATCCAGCATGAAAAAGCAAACCCAGCATATGGGGTAAGCATCAGGCCAGATGATATTTTAAATGATGCGTTGCAAGCTCAAAATGATCCGCAGCAGCGAAAAGATTTTCTGGCGAAGTCAATGAACATTTATACAAGTGCCATGAAAGCTTATTTCAATTTAGATGAGTTTAGAAATTCGGACAATAAGTATGAATGGACCTTAAAACAACTTGCAAAGCTACCTATTACTTGGTATGGCGGGGCCGATTTATCCAAGTTGCATGATTTAACTGCCACCGCTTTATATGGAGAATACCAGGGCATTGATATTATTATTCCCCACGCCTGGTTCCCAATCGTTGCAGCTCACAAAAAAGCGGATGAAGATGGAATACCACTTTTTGGCTGGAAGGATGATGGCTGGCTGGATATGTGCAATAATCCAGTTGTTAATTATGCTGATATTGTAAATTGGTTTGTAAAAATGCGAAAGATGGGATTTAAGATAAAACAAGTTGGCCATGATAGAAAGTTTTGTAGAGAGTATTTTGTTGGGATGAAAAAAGCTGGTTTTAATATCATAGATCAGCCGCAGTATTTTTATAAAAAGTCTGAAGGATTTAGAAGGATCGAAGCAAAGGCAAAGGAAGGAAAATTATATTACCTTCATGCCGATCCATTTGAGTATTGTTTACAAAATGTAAGAGCAATCGAAAAAACAGATGATATGATCCAGTATGAAAAAGTTATGCCAGAGCAGCGAATTGATGTTTTTGATGCAGCGGTTTTCGCTTGTGTCAGAAAATTAGAAGATATTGAAAAATCAAATTCCGCTTCAACTTGGTTGAAAGGTTAGGAGTATTAATGAACATAAGATTATTAAATATAGAAGTTATTTGTAATGAGGAAACTTTGACCAATGGTATTGATACAGAAAGTGTATATTCTGTTTTTCGTTTCGAGGGGTATAAGGTTAAATTTACTCTTAATAATCTAATAGAATGTAGTATTTTCATAGGGGCAGATAAAGAAATGGAGCTTGAAGAAATTAAAAAATATATATCACGCGTGATTCAGGAAAAGTCTTGTAATTAGGACTTTTTTTATTTTGCTTGAAA
Source organism: Clostridium beijerinckii (assembly GCF_018223745.1). NCBI lineage: Bacteria > Bacillati > Bacillota > Clostridia > Eubacteriales > Clostridiaceae > Clostridium > Clostridium beijerinckii. The sequence goes on along the minus strand of NZ_CP073653.1, from coordinate 5,757,306 downwards.
GGTGGTGAGAGATTGGCAAAAAGTAATAAAAAGAAAATGAATAGGAGATCCGAAGGGGATGCGATAAGCTGGTTTTTATCTAATGATTCAGAATCTTTGAGCGTTCCAGGCTATACAAGGTTGTCAGACAATCCAGAGGTCCGAATGGCTGCCCACAAGATCGCGGATCTTATTTCTAGTATGACAATTCATTTAATGCAAAATACAGATAATGGGGATATAAGGGTAAAAAATGCTTTATCCAGAAAGATTGATATAAGCCCTTATTCATTAATGACACGAAAAACATGGGTTTACAACATTGTTCATTCAATGCTATTGGCGGGCAATGGAAATAGTGTTGTATATCCAAAAGTGGATAACGGTCTAATATCTGAATTGATTCCCTTGAAGCCTTCAGGTGTTTCATTCCAAGATACACCAGCAGCCTATCAGGTGCGTTATGGATCTAACACTTACGATTATGATGAAGTATTGCATTTCATTGTAAATCCAGATCCAGAAAGGCCATATTTGGGCCAGGGGTACAAGGTTGTATTAAAAGATATTGTTATGAACTTGAAACAAGCTGCAAAGACTAAAAATTCTTTTATGAGTGATAAGTGGAAACCATCACTAATAATTGCAGTTGATGCAATGACAGAAGAACTAGCAAGCGAAGCGGGAAGGGATGCAATATTAAACAAATATATTGATGAAACAGGGGGCGGGAAACCTTGGGTTATTCCAGCTGACTTGGTAAAGATAGATCAAGTAAAGCCATTGAGCTTAAATGATCTGGCCTTAAATGATGCAATTCAATTAGATAAAAAAACGGTGGCGGGTATTTTCTAAAATGGTTCCTATGTCAAGGACATTTTGAAAAAGGCTAGGCAGCTATGAGCTGGTTTCTGTATTGTACAGGAGCCAGCTTTTTAAGTCCCCACTGATATCTATAATTATTATAATACTCCATATAGTTATCAATTGAAGCTTCTAATTCTTCAAATGTTGAACAACTTTTTAAGTCAATTTCATCTTTCATATGACCAAAAAATGATTCCTGCGGGGCATTATCCCAACAATTTCCGCGCCTAGACATAGACTGACCAATTTTATATTTTTTAAGAAGTTTTTGAAATCTAGGACTAGTATAATGAACTCCTTGATCCGAATGAATAAAGGCATCTTTATTTAGTAAATTTTTGTGATTTTTCATCAACTTTTTAATAGTTTCGGTAGCTATATCTAATGTAAGGCTATTGGAAAGCTGATATGAAAGAATTTCATTTGTTGAAGCATCTTTAATAGTTGACAAATAAGCCCTATTGGATGCTCCATATGTTAAATAAGTTATATCTGTTAATAAAACTTTTCCGACCAAATCTTGCTTGAATTCTCTATTTAAAATATTAGGTACAACAGTATGCTCATGAGTAGCTTTCATCATTCTACGATAAGGGTTAGCTTTTCTAATTGGGCACTCAATATTATATTTTCTCATGATTCGTTGTATACATTTTCGATTTATTATAAGATTAAATTCATTCTCTAACACCATTTTTATAGAACGAGAACCTTTCTTGTAGCCCCTATGATTAAATGCTTTAAGAATGATATCCTTCAATTCTAAATCCTTTTCTTCTCTACGATTACGTTTGCCTGTTGATTTTAAATAATTATAATAGCCTGATCTAGATACTAAAGCTACTTCGCATAAATGTGAAACCATATTTTTATAGTTATATGTCAAAATTATATGTTGTATTATTACAAAGATTGATGATGCACTTAGTTTACTATTTTTCACCTGCCTTTCTTGCAGCTCGATTTTTTTTAATAGTTCTGCCTCAGCTTTCCAATAAGCAATTTCTGCATCCTTTTTGGCTATTATTTCTTCAACGGTTAGTTCACGTTTAAGTGGACGACCACTGTTTAATTTTCTAGAATCTCTTAGACCAAGCTCTCCTGATTCATTATAAGCATTACGCCATCTTTTACTTGCACACCAAATTCTATTATTTCCAATAACATCTATATCAAATTCAGCATCTTGAAAAATATGAATAGGTAGTTTTCCCTTGCTACGCTCAGCGATAAACAATATTTTAAATTCATCTGTATATGTAATTCCACGTTTACTTACAGATTTAACATATCTATTTTTTGATAAACTTTTAATTTCTTCATCTGAAAATAATTTTTTACTCATTCTTTTCACAACCTTACTATATTTCTTCTTATCTTTTATTGTACAAAAAAAGAACCTATTGAAATAGTCTTTTTTTAGTGTCTATTTCATAGGTTCCATTTTAATTCGGAGTACCAGCCTTTTTTTTTGGGCGTAGGTGCGTACAACAAAGAAGAATATAACAACTTCATTAATGCAACGATCCTACCAATGGCCAAGGGTATCGAACAAGAGTTAACAAGGAAACTTTTATATAGTCCAGATCTATATTTTAAATTCAATGCGCGGAGTCTTTATTCATACGATATGAGCGAACTGGCAGCGGTTGGCGGTGATATGTATGTTAGAGGTTTAATGCTTGGAAATGAGGTTAGAGATTGGCTAGGAATGTCACCATTAGAAGGACTTGACGAAAGAGTGATCCTTGAAAACTATATTCCAGCTGGAATGATAGGGGATCAAAAGAAATTGCAAGGAGGTGATGAATAATTGAGTAGAATTGAAAGACAAACAAGGAGCATGAGCATAGCGCTTGAAACCAGAGATAACGCTGATAGTAATGAAATGTATATTGAAGGTTATTTCATTGTTTTTAATCAGCCAACAGAGTTATGGCTGGGAGCATATGAAGAAATAGCACCAACCGCACTTAATAACACTTTATCAAATGATATAAGAGCTTTGATAAACCATGATACGCGCCTTGTATTGGGCCGAAACAAGTCAGGTACTTTGGAATTAAAAGTAGATTCGAGGGGCCTATGGGGAAGGATCAGGATTAATCCAAACGATTCTGAAGCGGTCAATGTGTATGAGCGTGTGAAGCGTGGTGATGTAAGTCAATGTAGTTTTGGTTTTAATATCATATCTGAAGAAACAGAGTGGCGGGATGATGGGAGCGTCAAATGGACCATTACTGAAGTGGATCTCCACGAAGTTAGCGTTGTTACGTTTCCAGCCTATGAAGAAACAGGGGTACAAGCTAGGCACAAAAGCGTTGAAGCTTATAGAGAAAAGCAGATTTTACAAAAGAAAAATAATTTAAAAGTGAGGTTAAAAAATTATGGCATTAAAGAAGCTAATAACAGCTAAAAAGATAGAACAAAGGAAAGCTAGTCTAGCTGAATTGCAGCAAAGAGAAGCAGAATTAAACACAAGGACCGCAGAGCTTGAAGCAGCAGTTGAAGAAGCCAAAACGGATGAAGATATTGCATTAGTTGAAGAAAATATATCTCAATTAGATGCAGATAAAGCAAGTCTTGAAGGCGAAAAAACGACTTTAGAAACTGAAATTGCAGATCTTGAAGGGGAGCTTGAAAAATTAAATTCAAAAGATCCAGTAAATGAACCAGCACCAGCAGCAGATCCAACACCAGCACCAGAAGCAATTGAAAGAAATAAAAACCTAGGGGGAGAACAAAGGATGGCATCAAACAAATTTACTAAAAGAGGACAAGTAATAGAAAGGTTAAACAGAGAAGAAGTAAGAAGTTTCTATTCTAATTTAAAGCAAGCAATAGAACAAAGAAGCATAACTGGCCTTGATCTTACAATACCACAAATATTATTAGATACAATTACAGACGATCTTGGAAGATATTCAGTATTATATGATCTTGTTAGAGTTGCAAAATTAACTGGAAAGGGTAGAGCAATAATAGCTGGTGAAGCACCTGAAGCAGTATGGACAGAAATGGTCGGAAAGATTAATGAATTAAGCTGCCTTTTCACAGATGTTGAGGTTGATGGTTATAAAATAGGAGGATTCATTCCGCTTGATAACTCATACATAGAGGATTCTATGATTAATTTAGCTTCACACGTTGAGGATTGCTTAAAAGAATCAATTGCAATCGCACTTGATAAAGCTATATTATATGGTACTGGAACTAAAATGCCAATGGGTATTATCCCAGCGATAAACGCAAACGCAGGTATTAAAGCAACTAATATTATTACATTAACAACTACAAATACAAAATTTGAAAAAATAATTGAAGCTATGAAGAACATAAAAAGAGGTAGAAGGGGCAGAGGTCCGATAACAATAGTTATGAATGAATCAACATGGCTAGGAACAATTGTACCAATGTCATTGGCTAGTAATGCGGCTGGGGCATTTGTAACAGTAAGCAACCAAGCCTTCCCAGGTGTAGGGTACAAAGTTGTATTTAGTGAAGAAATGGCAGACGATAACATTTTAGTTGGAGATTTTACAAAGTATCTTTTAGCAGAAAGATCGGACATAAAAGGGGCAAGTTCAACAGAATTTTTATTCACAGACGATAAGACAGTATTTAAAGCTACTGGCAGATATGATGGTAAGCCAGTAAGGGAATCCGCTTTCGTTTTAATTGGTTTAGGTGGGACAGCTCCAACGCTTTCAGCATCATTCAAGCCAGATGAAGCCAACAAAGTTGTTACACCATAGTAATTGAAATTTAAGGAGGTGTAATGGATGAATATTGAATTGATCCTCCAATTGGTAAAAGAAGAATTGGGCATCAAGTCTGGTATTAGAGATAATTATATTACTGCAATTATAAAAGGAATAACAAAAGAGTTAGAAGATGAAAAAGGTTTGATTTTAGAATATGAGAACTTTTATCATCTTTTATTTATTGTTGATTATGTTGCTTGGTCCTACAGGAATAAGGATCACGCAGCTATGCCAAGGCATTTGCAATATAGATTACACAATTTAATTATTCATGTTGGAAGGGGTTAGATCATGGCGTATGATTACGAACTAACTTTGATTAAGCATACTTTTAAAAAAGATGAATTAATGAATTAAATTCCTGAAGAAATAAAAACGGATCTATATTGTGATTTAAAAAGCATAGGAAGAAATGAATATTATAATGCAGCAAGCCAGGGCCTAAAGCCAGAGATAATATTTGTAATTCATAAATATGAATACAATGGAGAAAGAGAAGTTTTGTTTGAAGAAAATAGATATAAAGTGATTCGTACTTATTCAGCAGATTTTGAAGAAATAGAGCTAACGTGTGAAAAGGTGGTTTAAATGTCTAAGATAGAAGGATTGGCCAAAGAAATTGCAGCAGCCTTAGCAGCATATTCAAGCGAAGTAACTGAAGGGTTAGAAGTAGCCAAGCAGCAAGCCGCAAATAATACAGCAAAGATCCTGAAAATTACAAGTCCCAAAAATACAGGAGCTTATGCAAAAGGGTGGACAGTTTCAAAAGAAGGCACGAGATTAATTGTTCATAATAGAACAAATTATCAATTAACCCATCTACTAGAAAAAGGCCATGCCAAAGTAAATGGGGGTAGAGTTGCGGCAAAGGTACATATAAAACCAGCCGAAGATCAAGCAATTGAAGAATATATAAGCGGAGTGGAAAGGGTGATCCGTAAATGATAATAACTGAATTAATAGAGATATTACAAGAAACTGGCTACCCAGTTTTTTATTCACATTTCAATGTCACAGATGATAACCCAGCGCCAGAACCGCCATTTATGACATACATTTATGGCCCTTCAGCTCATATGTATGCAGATAATAAAGTCTATAAAGAGATATATAACATTCAAATTGAATTATATACAAAGATCAAAGATCTTCAGGCAGAAAAAAAGCTTGAAGATCTTTTTAATTCTAATGAAATTCCTTATTCATCTGAAGGTGAGGTTTTCATTGAAACAGAGAACATTTATCAAAAAATATACGAAGTGAGGTTAACATAATATGGATAATAAAGTTACTTATGGATTAACAAATGTGCATTACGCAACTTTTTCGGTTGTTAATGGCGTTATAACTTATGATACACCGATTGCACTAGAAGGTGGAATTGAATTGGCCCTAGATCCTAGAGGGGATATGACCGAATTTTATGCGGATAATGTTTTATACTATTCTGCATCAAATAACCAGGGGTACGATGGGACCTTGACCCTTGCAAATATTCCAGAGCAATTTTTAATTGATGCGCTTGGGGAAGTTAAAGACGAAAAAGATGCAGTTTTAACAGAAAGATCAAATTTAGTGGGCAAGCCTTTTGCGCTATTATTTGAGTTTGATGGTGATGTAAAGGCAACAAGACACGTTCTATATAATTGTACTGCATCAAGACCAAAAGTTGGATCTAGTACAAAGGCAGATAAAGCAGATCCAAACACAAGTGAGTTAACTTTTGTTGCAGCTCCAAGAGCAACAGATCTTGCGGTTAAAACAAAGACAACTACAATGACACCAGCAGAGATCTATAATGGCTGGTATTCAAAAGTATATGAAAAAGTAGCAGCTTAAAGGGGTGGCGTAATTGGAAAAGACAATAACAATTGATAATAAAGAAGTCACTTTTAAATCAACAGCAGCAACACCGCTTAGATTTAAAGCGCAATTCCATAAAGATTATTTTGCAGAAATAATCAAATTGAATAGATTAAATAAGTTTAAAGATGCGAAAGACAATTTTGAAATGTTAGAAAATGCAGATTTTGAAATATTTTATAACATTATATGGGTGTTAGCAAAGACCGCTGATAATTCAATTCCAGATCCTATCACCTGGCTGGATGGTTTTGACGAATTTCCATTATTTCAAATAATCCCAGAGATTCAAGATTTGATTGCTTCAAGTATTCAAAGTAAAAAAAAATAGAAAATGATAATTCAGCAGATGATTCGGTTTTAACGACTGAATCATTTGTTATTTTATGCAGAAAATGCGATCTCCAGCGTGAAGATCTTGAAATTATGACCATTGGTATGTGCTTTGATTACATTGAAGAATTTATTGAAATGAACAACCCAAACAGAAGTAAAACAAGAGCAGCAAACCAGGCCGACTTTGATAATTTTTAGAAAGTGAGGTGAGAAGATGGCAGATAGTAGAATTAAAGGAATTACTATTGAATTGGATGGGGAAACCACAGGACTCCAAAAGTCATTGTCAGATGTTACAAAGCAAAGTATTGATATTCAAAAAGAGCTGAAAGATGTTGAAAGGCTATTAAAATTCGATCCAGGAAACACAGCAGCATTGGCCCAAAAGCAAGAATTATTGGCCAAACAAATAGAAAACACAAGCCAAAAGTTGAAAGCTTTGAAAGAAGCTGAAAGCCAAGTCGAAGCGCAATTTGCTAAAGGGGATATAGGCGAAGCACAATACAGAGCATTCCAAAGAGAAATAGAGTTCACAGAAACGTCATTAAATAAGTTTAAAGCATCTTACAAGGATGCTATGAACCCGCCTTCAGGTGGTGATTTAAAAAAGCCTATCAAGGATCTGGAAGAAGAAGTTGAAAAAAGCAAAGGTTTATTCGCTAACATGGGTGAATATATCAAGCGCGGTTTTGGAATGGCCATTGGTGGGGATATATGGGACAAGCTAAAAGAAGGTATAAGCGGAGTCATAACATTTGGTGGAGATTGGCAAAAGTCTTTAAATGGATTGCAAGCTCAAACAGGCGCAACCAATGAAGAAATGGCAAAGTTTAATGACCAGATCGAAGCGGTTTATAATAATAATTTTGGCGAAAGCATTGAAGATGCCGCTGAAAGTTTTTCAAGCGTAAGACAGTATATGCAAGGCACAGGAGAGGATCTGCAAGGGGTAACACAAAATGCCATTGCATTTAGAGATACCTTTGGGGTGGAAGTCCCTGAAAGTATGCGTTCAGTTCAGGCGCTAATGAAACAATTTGGGATCACATCTGAAGAAGCTTTTAATTTATTAGCACAAGGGCAGCAAGAGAATTTAAACTATAGTGATGAATTGTTAGATAGTGTAAATGAATATTCGGTCCAATTTGGAAAGCTTGGTTTAGATGCTAACGATATGCTTGATGTTTTTGAAGCTGGAGCGCAAAATGGGGCCTTTAATTTAGACAAAGTAGGGGATGCAGTAAAAGAATTATCAATCAGGGTTATTGATGGATCTGATACCACAGCAGATGGATTCAGTAAACTTGGCCTTAATGCAGATGAAATGGCCAAAAAATTTGGTGCGGGTGGAGAAACTGCAAGAGCAGCCTTTTTCCAGATCATTGAAGGTCTTAGGAAAATGGATGATCCAGTAAAACAAAGTGCCGCTGGGGTTGATCTTTTTGGAACTCAATGGGAAGATCTAGGCCCAAAAGTAATTACAAACCTTGATAGTATGCAGACCATGTTTGATAAGACAACCGATTCAATGAATCAAATTAACCAAGTTAAATATAATACACCTATCGAAGCGCTGCAAGGATTAGGCAGACAGATTGAAACAAGCATACTATTGCCTATATCAAAGGAGCTTATGCCAAGCTTGAATGATGCAGCAGATCAAATGGCAGACGCTTTTTCCGAGTCCAATCTAAAAGCTGGGATAGAAGCATTGTCACAAGGATTGGGGGAATTAATAAAAAACATAGCTGATATGGCCACAAATGCGCTGCCAACATTGTTGGATGGTCTGGGTTGGATAATGGATAATTCTAGTTTAATAGCCGCTGGAATCGTTGGGATAGGAACAGCTATGCAAGTTTTCGCAGCAACGAGCGTCATTAATGATCTGGTGCTGGGATTCCAGAGCGCAAAAGAAGCTGAAGAAGCTTTGACAGTTACTCAATATCTTTTAAATACCGCCATGGAAGCAAATGTTATAGGTTTAATAGTTGCGGCAATAGTTGGATTAGTTGCAGCTATAGTTTACTTGTGGAATACAAATGAAGGTTTTAGAAATGCAATAATTGGAGCATGGGAGGCAATAAGCACCACCGCAATTTCTGTATTTAATGGAATAATAACTTTCTTTACAGACACAATTCCAACCGCTTTTAGTGGATTTGCTTTGTTTTTTACAACTACAGTACCGCAAACCTTTCAGGATGGATGGACCAAAGTAACTGACTTTTTCACAAAAAGTATACCAGCTTGGTTAGATTCCATGGGGCAATGGTTCGCCCAATTGCCACATAAGATAGCTTTTGGATTAGGTGAAGCGGTAGGAGCCATATTTAAATGGGGATCAGATGTAATTAATTATTTAACTATAAATGTACCTCAATGGATCGATTCAGTTGGTCAATGGTTTAGCGCACTACCTGGAAATATAATGACCTGGTTAACTAATACAATTACTAATATTGAATCATGGGGAAGTAATATGCTAAGCGAAGCGACAGCAGCCGCAAGCAATACATATAATTCTGTTATTAATTGGTTCACTCAATTACCTGGCAGCGTTGAAAATTGGTTAACTAATACAGTTGCTAACGTTACTACATGGGGAAGTAATATGCTTACAGAAGCTACCCAAGGGGCACAAGATACTTTTAATGGAATCGTTGATACCTTTGAAAACTTACCAGAAAGAATGCTTGACATTGGTAAAAATATAGTTGATGGCCTTAGAAATGGAATTAAAACCGCCTGGGATGATATGAGCGGATGGATGGGCGGCCTTGTGGATGATTTTGTGGCGGGTATAAAACATTCATTAGATATTCATTCACCATCAAGGGTTATGAAACAAATAGGGATATATACTGGCCAAGGGTTTGAGATTGGTATTGCATCAACAGTTGGGAACATTGCTAAACAAGCAAAGGCCCTAGCAGCAGCGATCCCAGCAGTTGATTCAGGAAATGCGAATTTTGCAATATCAGGCAGCCGCCAAGTAGCCAGCAGCGGAATTAGTCAAATTGTAAATATCTATAGTCCATCAGCATTAAGTCCAGCTGAAACCGCAAAGCAGAACAAAAGAGCGTTGCAAGAACTAGCATTTGGATTGTAAGGAGGAAAAGAAGTGAAAAAATTAACTTATGTTAACAAATTAGGCCAAAGAATTGATTTTAATGAGTTCGCACCGCTTTTGCTGCTTGGTTTTTCAGAAAAAGGGAAAGTAAATATTTATACTAATAAAGGCATGAATCAGGATGGATCAACTTACTTAGGCAATACGATTGAATCAAATGACAAGACAATTGAAATTGCAATAATTGCTGATAATGAAACGGATCTAATAGATTATAGAAATAAGATCAATAAAGTATTTAACCCGCGACTAGGTGAAGGATATTTGATCTATAAAGATCCAGTAAAAGAAGTTAAAACTAAATGTATAATTGATTCACTTCCATACTTTACAAGTGTTAATGGCACAGTTAATAAATGTCTTATAAGTTGTACCGCAAGCAACCCTTTCTGGATGAATATAGCAGAATCACAAGCTGAAATTGCCTTATGGAAAGGTGATTTCGGTTTTGATTTTGAAATACCAGAGGAAACAGGCGTTGAAATAGGGCACAGAGAGCCATCATTGATCGTTGATGTATTTAATGATGGTGATGTTGATTGTGGTATTAGGGCCGAATTTAGAGCGCTGGCAACGGTTGTAAACCCATCAATATTGAATGTTAATACACAAGAATTTATAAAGATCAATAGGACCATGCAAGCAGGTGAAGTTATTGTTTTAAATACTAGCTTCGGCAACAAAAAGCTTGAAAGCGTTATAGGTGGAGTTTCTACAAACATATTTAATTATATTGATTTTCAAAGTACATTTTTACAATTGGCTACAGGTGATAATTTATTCAGGTATGATGCAGAACAATTCATTGATAACCTGGAAGTTACAATATATTACACACCACAATATTTGGGGGTGTAAGTATGGAGTTGCTTATATTTGATAGGAATTTAACCTTTAAAGGCATAGTTGAAGGTTTTATATCATTTAGATATGTTAGAAAGTATTTTGAAGCTGGAGAGTTTGAGCTGCATTGTGGCCTAACTCCTGAAATTCTTTCGTTATTGAAAAGGGAAAATATTATATATATCAAAGGAGATCCAGAAGCCGCGTACATTGAATATGTGAATTTAAAACAAGATGAAGAAGGCAAAGAGATCATTATTGCAAAGGGTTATTTTTTGACTGGCTATTTAAATAGGCGAATTATTTGGGGTACTGAAATAATAAACGATACAACAGAAAATGCCATGCGGCAGCTAGTAGACCACAATTGTATAAACCCAATGGATCTATCAAGAATAATAAATAATTTAACACTTGGCAGCTTAAAGGGATTCAATGAATCGGTCAATTATCAAGTATCATATTCAAACTTGGCTGAAGAAATTAAGAACCTAAGTAATATATCTGATTTAGGCCATAGGATCAAGTTTGATCCAGTTAATAAAGATTTGATCTTTGAAGTATACAAGGGCCAAGATCGAAGCATAAGCCAGAATGTAAACCCAAGGATCATATTCAGCAAAGAATTTGAAAATGTGCTAAGTCAAGAATTTACAGATAGTTTGAATAACTATAAAAATTTGGTTCTAATTGGCGGGATCGGTGAAGGTCCTGAAAGGAAACTTGCCACCGTTGGAAATTCAGCGGGCCTGGATAGATTTGAAATATTTGCAGATCAAAAGAGCTTAACCAATGTTGATAAAGATAATAATGTTTTGAGCGAACAAGCTTACCATGATTTATTGATCGAAAAGGGAAATGAAGCGCTTGCAGCAACAAAAGAAGTTCTGACTTTTGATAGCACTATTAATGTTAATTCAAATTTAGCATATAAAAAAGATTTTAACCTTGGCGATATTGTTACGTGTGTTTCTAAAAGGTGGAATTTAGTTATAAACGCAAGGATCACAGAAGTTGAAGAAGTATATGAACAAAATGGACAAACTATTAATATAATTTTTGGTAATAATGTACCAACTTTAATTGATAAACTAAAGCAGAAAATGAGGGGATAAGATGGCAGAAAAGAGTGGATTTTTTAACAGTATTAACGGAGATCGTAAGTATAAAGCAGACTTTTTCGCGGAATATTTTTCAAGTTTTATAGGCAATGGAGTTTTCCCAAACCCTAGTACAAACTTACAAACATTATCGAATGGTGATATGACCATAACCATAAAGCCTGGTAAAGCATGGATCAAAGGCTATTACTATAATAATGATGATGATTTAGCCTTAAATATTGAGAATGCGGATGGAATACTAAATAGAATTGATAGAGTTGTTTTAAGATTTGATGTTATAACTAGAGCTATCAATGCAAAAGTGAAAAAAGGTACTTTTGCTACTACGCCAGCAGCTCCAGAGCTACAGAGAGATGCGAACGCCTATGAATTGGGAATAGCTGATATTTATATTGGTAAAGGGGTTTTAAGTATAAGCCAACCCAATATAACAGATCTTAGACTTGATAATTCAAAATGTGGGATAGTCCATGGAACTATAGACCAAGTAGACACGACAACATTATTCAATCAATATCAAACCTGGTTAACTCAAAAGAAAAGCCAATATGATACAGACCTTTCTACTTGGACAACTCAAAAGAAAACAGATTTTCAAGCTTGGTATGATTCTACTAAAACAACAGAACAATCACAAATAGATGCTATGGAAACTCAATTTGCAAATGATTTTAACTCATGGTTTTCAGGAATAAAAAATACTTTAAATGGCGATATCGCTGGAAACTTAACAAATAGGGTTGATGGTATACAAGTCTTACAGTTGGCCCAGGGATCTTCAAACGCAATAATATTAAATGGTGTGGATCTTATTGATGGAAGTTCAAAAAGCTTCAGAGTTGCTTATAATAACAATGGTACAAGCACACTTGTTAATGGAAGGCCGCTATATAAACCAAACACAACAACACCAGCCAATTTGATAAAGGGTAAGGCGGTTACAATTTGGTACGATCTGGCGGGTGATTGTTTTTTTATCAAGGCTAGTGCCGAAGGGAACACCATTGCAGCTCATGTACTAGCGAATGAAACTTTTAGCAATGATAATGATACAGGCATTGTTGGAACTATGCTAAATCAGCCAGCTTCAGTAAGTGCGGTAAGTGTTGGAGTTAGTGCGTTCTACCCTAACAATAGATACTTCAGATTTCCACAAGGGGCGTATATAACAAGCACAACAAGCGGCTACCCAGAAATAGTTGCCACAGCCGCTCAAATTGATTCAAATATCGTTTCAAATAATATAAAATCTGGTGTTAAAATCGTGGGCGTTTCAGGAAGTCCAACCGTTATCGACAGCGCAGATGCAACCGCAGCAGCAAACCATATTTTAAATGGATATAGTGCCTATACTAAAGGGGTAAAAGTGGCGGGGAATATCCCTTCCAAAGCTGCCGCAACAATAACACCAGGAACAACGGATCAGACGATACCAGCCAATACATATACAGCTGGCCCGCAAATAATCAAAGGTGATCCAAACTTATTAAGCCAATATATTGTAGCTGGAAAAAGCATTTTTGGGGTTGATGGATCTGCAACAGTTGAAAGTTTGGGCGGATCTTATACATCTTTTTATAGATCAACAACAAGTTATCAATATGCAACCCCTTGTGTTGCAATAGACAATGATGGTTGTCCATATTTATTGGTTTGCAATACTAACTATGGCACAGTTGATTTAATAAAATTTGATGCTAAATTAAATGTAGTAACAAAAGTGTCATGGCCTAGGCCATCAGACACAAGCGCACCATTTATAAGGTTTGATAGATGGACAAATTTATTATGGGTAAATATCGCCTATGGTGGAGGGGCTAATTCAGGTTGGTATGATACTAATTTACAATTTGTAGGCTGGACATACAGATCAAATAGGTGCTTGGCCCATTCTCCAACAAGTTATAGTTACGTGCTTGATGATAGCAACGGAGACATCTACAAAGTATCAAGGTACAGCCGCGATGCCAATATACAGAGGTTTGATATAAACGGAAATTTAGTTTATTCTTCAACGATCTCAAGTGTTTTCCAATCCACGACAGGGGGAAGTCTTATTACTTCAATAGGACTATCTAAAAACTGTATTTGGATAGTAGACAGTTTCAACAACGGTACTACATCTTATACAAAAGCCAATAAATCAGATGGATCGAATGTTGCTAAAGTCAGTCTTAGCTCGATCTATCAAGTTGGTTTTGTAGGAAATGGAACTACTGATTATGTATTTAAGCCATTTAGGTCAAGTACAAGTTCTTCAAGTTCATACGGTGGTTATATATTGAAGGAATCTGGGGCGCAAATGTCAATAGGTTACGCATACAACGCAGGATTCAGCCCAGCGGGGCGATCAGTGATAGTGTTAGGGACAAGTGAAGGAAGTGGATCAAGCGCAACTGGAACTGGCGTTACTGTATTGGATGGTGATGTTACCTCAATTCCACAATCATATCCATTTGGCGGTCTATACAATGAAGGTAGCGGATTTGTTGGGGCCGCTGGTAATGCAAATAATGAATTTGTAATGCTTGCAAACGCAAGAAATATATTAAAATTTAAAGTTTAGGAGGATATAAAATGATATTTATTAGAACTAACGAAAAAAATGAGGTTACATTTATTAGATAAAATTTTAATTATGATCTTAATGAATTTGATGTAAATGAAGGCTATGTATTAGATAAAAATGAGCCTGAAATTGTTGAGGTCGAGGGGAAACAATCAATACTGGTATATGATAAAGAGCATAATGAACTATACTACAAATATATTGATATAGCAAAAGAAGTTGATCCAGTTGAAGCAAGATTAAACGAACTTGAAGCCGCACTTGTAGAGATTGCAGCAATGTTAGGAGGTGCAAAATAATGGTTGTTATATATGTTAGAAGAATAAAAGAGGGGATAATGACAATCGAAGAAGTGCCGCCATTATGGAGAGATAGAGTAGCGGCGATTTTAGCAGCTCAATAATAAATGTCATGGCCTAAATAACAGACTTTTGATAAGTCTTTTTTTTATGGCCTTTTTTAATGTTGAATGAGTAGGTGTGTTATGGATGAATTAATTAATATGGCCTTAAAACAGGGCCTGGGGTATGGAATGTTTGCGTGTTTACTGGTTTATGTATTAAGGACCACAGGCGAAAGAGAAGCGAGGTATCAAAATTTATTAGATACTTTGGCAGAAAAATTTAATTTAGTTGAACATATTCAGGAAGATGTAAGAGAGATCAAAAGCAAAATAAATGAAAAGAGGTAGAAATGATATGAATAAAATTGATTTAAAGGCAAGATTAAAAAATAAGAGTTTTTGGGTGTATATTGCAAGTGCAATTGTACTTTTAAGCCAACAATTAGGATTTAAAATATTCCCTGATAATTGGAATGATATAGTAAACACAGTGCTTGGAGTTCTAACAATGTTAGGAATCGTTGTGGACAATAGCACAACAGGAATGAGCGATAGTGTAACAAAGGAGGAATTGCAATAATGAAAATAGGATTAAGGGGCGGGCATAGCTCCAATTGTATTGGGGCAGTTGGGATCGTTAATGAATACGAACAAATGCAGCAATATTTCAAATATGTTAGGGATCTATTAATACAATATGGCCATACTGTTATAGATTGTAATAGCAATGGCAGCAACGCAAATGCTGAATTATCTGAAGGAGCAGCCGCAGCAAATGCCGCTAATGTGGATCTATTTGTAAGCCTTCATATGAATGCTTTTGATGGATCAGGCCATGGGGTTGAAGCGCTTGTTTCATCAGAATCAAGCAAGGCCCTTCCATATGCCCAAAGGTTATGTAATAACTTTGGATCGTTGGGATTCACTAACAGGGGTGTAAAATATGTAAAAGATTATGAAATGAACCATATTGCAGCTGGCAACATAATATTTGAAATATGCTTTTGTGATAGCGAAACGGACATGGACATTTATAGGGGTTGTAGCTGGCAACTTTTGGCCCATAGGTTTTGCAATGCATTTGATTCAAATATACCAGCAGATCCAGCCGCCGCAGCAACAAACAAAGGCTATGTAATTACAACCTATTTGCCGCCTGAATCAGCTTCATATGATGGGGTTAACATAAATAATGTCTTGAAGTATTTCAATGGTATTACGTGCTACGTGAGGGGCAATAATAAAGGGATCTGGATCGAAACACAATATTTGGATATGAGCAAATGTAATGAGTTGAAAAATAAATTAGAATCATGGTTCTATGAAATAAAATGGTAAGTTTTTATGGAATAATGTAGAAGATTATTGAAATATATAGTAAAATGTGAATAATACTGAATGACTATAGAATTTATAGGGGGTAAATATGAATAAGAGTAAATTAAGAAAGAATACAGCTATCGGATCAATAATACTTCCACTATTTTTATTAAATACAATAGGAGTAAGTGCTAAAGGTCAAGAAAATGAGATAAACACGATGAGTACGATTTCTATATATTTTAAAGGTGGCGATATTGAGAATGTATCTGCTAATGTTCATGATTTTTATTATAGAGATGATGAGGGTGACGCATACTATACTGGTGATGTATCTAAAGTGTTTGATCCAAATAGTTTGACATCAAATTCTATAGCATTGTTTATAGGAAATGATGGTAAATTACAGTCACGTGCTAAAATTGATGCAGTTTCTTATATAGATAAAGATGGGAATAAAATCCAGATTGGCGATTTAGAAGAAACGTCAAAAAATGAAGTTACAGATAGTACAGAAGAAAGTAAAGTTGCTGATTTGAATTCATCCCAAGTAGGAGCAAGCGGAAGATGGACAACCGAAGGTCCTGGTGGTTTAAAGTATATTGATTCTAACGGTTCACCACACGAGGGGTGGCTAAATTTTGCAGGTAAGACGTATTATTGTAATGGAGGTGTCCCAGAAACACACTTCTTAGTAAAAGGTGATAAAACTTACCTTTTTAGAGATTCGGGAGAACTTTTTAAGGAAATTCCAACAGTAGATGGAGTTGTTGAAAGTATATTTGATAAAAATGAAGATGGGATTCTAGATGAGGTAGAAATTCCTAATGGAGCTTCTGATAGGAATGCAAAAAAATATATTGTAGACGGATCGAGTACAGACGCCTTTAAATATTTTAATAAAGACGGAACGATAGCAAAAAACCAAATAATTCAATCAATTAACTCAGATGGAGGTGAAAGTCTTTGGTTTGTAACAGATAAATATGGATATATAGCACGCCAAAAAGCTAAATTAAAAATTAATGGAAAAACATATATAGAATATCACACTGGATACAATGAGAATTCTTCGAGTGTAATAAACGATCCAGATACTAACGAAGAAATACTTATAAATTTGGATAAATCTTTAGGCACATCGTACCACCCAATGTATATAGCTTGCAATGAGTGGGGAGATACTGGTGCCTACAGATGGTATCATTCAGATTCAGAAGGAAGAATAGAAAAAAGTGTTTGGAGACAAAATGACGCTAAAACTAAATGGTATTATTTAGATGAAAAAGGCATAATGGTAAGATATAAATGGATTCAAATAGGTGGTGACTGGTACTATTTTGATCCTGAGGGTGCTATGGTAACCAATAAAACAATAGATGGATATAGATTAGGTGCAGACGGTAAAATGATTTAGTAAGAGAAATTAAAATTTATATGAATGATTTATAATAATTATAGGGTATAAAGTTATGGTAAATATTACCAATATTTGCATATTGCATAATTCAATGCCTCCTAAGAAAAACTTCGTTGGATGCTAAGTTCTTGAAATAATTAAATCTTCAATGAAAAATCCTTATGTTTTATTATTATATCATAATAATTTGATAATGATTACCATCTAAAATTATAAGATTTTAAGTTTTATTGTTCTGCCTGGATTTAATGTGACGAGCAGATTACTTGCCACGTTAGGGGTTAATTATGCTTTTTAGTAAAGGTTAATTTCAGTCCTATGATCACAATGAAGAATTGTAATATATAGAATATAGATTTTAGTAATTCACCCATATTGATTTGAGAATTGATTTAGTATATATTTAATCTAATGGGGGCAGATCCTCGAAGATTATTTCTTTAGGCTTTTCAAAACCATTACAACAGCGGTTAAGAAAGTACCTATTTTAAGTGCGAGATTGGTTAGAGCGTCGAAAACTTTACCAATCTCTTTTATTATGTTTACTAAATTCTATTTCTGCTTCCCTCCATTATTTTAGCGTATATATTTATCATATTATAGATGTCACTAGACGCCTATAAAGTTCGTAAAATTATTATGCAACTAAGAATAGAAATATACTTAAGTGTGGATAATTTTTAGGAGTAAAAAATAATATAAAAAAGTGTTTGTTCGGTGTTTATTCTCCAATTTTAGAGCAATTTTAATGGCTTTTGTTTAATGTATAAAATGCTTTGAAACGTAGTAGAATAGCACCCTTTAGAACTTTATAGAATGTATTGAAAGGCATGGAAGGAATCCCGCTGGGAGTACCAATGTGCAAAGAAGAATGGCTTAACTGCAATGGTTAAGCCGTTTTTATTTATTAAAAAGGTGACGAAATGATGACCAAAAGTTTATTTGAAGTAAAAAGATGACTAAAAGTGACCACAAATTAGAGTTATTTATTATCATCATTAAGGGGTTTATATTTAAATATATTATCAAGTAATGCAGCAGTATTATCTCTCATATCATCCATGACATGAGTATAGGTGTCTAATGTTTCAGATATACTTTTATGTCCAAGTCTTTCAGATACAACTTTAATATTTTCGCCATTAAATATTAATAACGTGGCATGGGTATGTCTGAGGGCATGAAATGTTATCTGTTTGAGCTGCATGTAATTTTGAGGAATATTTTCACCTTCTCTTTTTAAATCATCAATAGATTTTCTATATTTGTGTATAGATTTAGTGAAATTCATTGATAGGTTTCTAGGATCACACATTGAACCTTCACGATCTAATACTACAAAATCAGTATCAAGTGCATCACATTTAATTGATTTTAAATAATCAGTTAATATTTTAGCTAGAGTTATCTTTCTATGGCTTGTATCAGTCTTTAATATCTCTGAAAATACCAATATTTTTAATTCTCTATCATAAATAACCTGATTATTAACAGTTAGATACCTATCTTCGAAATCAATATCATACCATCTTATTCCACAGAGCTCTCCAACACGCAAGCCAGTAAATATTTCTATTAAAATTGGTGTGTAGAGGTATGAATCGTGAATCTTATCTAAATAAAAATCAATTTCCTCTTTAGTCCAAAACTCGACTTTAGGCTTATTCATAGGCTGCTTTTCTATGTCAGTAGGTAGGTTATATATTAACTTACTTTTTTGAGCATATTTTAAAACACCATTAACAGTTTCCATGATTTTTTTTACACTGGAAGGCTTGAGGCCTTCTCCTATAAGGCTATTATAAAAATCTTGAATGATTGCATTAGTAATTTTATTTAACTTGTATCCGCCCAATTTTGGCACTATGTGAGTATCAATTCTTGACTTATAATTTGTCTTGGTATTTATGCTTATGTGTTTAGATTTATATTCGTCAAACCATTTTAATATATAATCCTTAAATAAGGTATTACCTTCAGTTGGAGCAATAAATCCTTTATTTCTTTTTGATAAGATTCCAGTAACCCATGCTTAAGCTTCTTTTTTAGTTTTAAAGCCTTGCTTTCTTTCAACGTTCTTTTTACCATTTGTGTATCCAAGGCTTACTGTAGCTCTCCAATTGGCTTTGATAGATTAAATTATATGAAGAAAAATAGATTTCATTAATGAGTTTTATCTAAAGTAAATACGAAATAGGTTTGGGATAATGGAGGGTGAACAATATCATAACTAAAGGATAAGTATACTTGATTTAATAAGAATATGCCATTGATAAGTATAAGAAAGACCATAAAAGAATTGCAATTAAAGCTTTGACGATAAAGAAGGAAACAATGGAGATTTTTTCAACGGTAATAATATTTAATACATTATACAAGTTAGTATTAATAATTTATCATTAAGAATAAGTGATAAATTTATATATGTATAAGTAAATTTGTAAGTAGAGTGCCTTTAATACTAGAATAACTAATGATTAAGGCACTTATGCTATTAATAAAGTATCATAATATAAGTATAGTTTAATAAATTTATTTAATACTAAAAAATACCTAAAATTAAATAAAATATACAGTTATCTTACTTAATATATATTTTAAGATATATATTCCAATAATCTTTTTCCTGTAAAAGATGAAGAACATTTTGTAATGCCACTAGGATATCCCATATATACAAGTTCTCCTCCATTAAAGCCCCCTAGTGGACCTAAATCAATAATCCAGTCAGCTTGGCACATTATACTTAAATTATGTTCTAATATTATAACTGTTTTTCCTTTATTAATTAATTTATTAAATAACTGTATCAATTTCTTTATATCTGACTCATGCAAGCCTGTGCTTGGTTCATCCAATATGTAAATTTCCCCAGCGTTATTTAAAAGAGTTACAGCAATTTTTAATCTTTGAAGTTCTCCACCTGACATTGTGTCAAGAGATTGACCGAGTTTAATATACCCTAGATTTACTTCAGAAATAGTATACAATATTTTATTTAGCTCTTTGTCAATAAAGACTGCCAAAGCTTCATCAACAGAGAGGTTAAGGATATCACTTATTGTATATGAACTGTACTTATAATTTAATATTTCTTGTTTGTATCTTGTTCCATCACATAATTCGCAAGTTTCTTCAACATCATCCATAAAAGCTAAATCTGTTTTTATTATACCTTTTCCTTTACACAAAGGACATGCACCTTCTCCAATAAAGCTGAATAGTGAAGGTGATTTACTATTTGCTTTACCAAAGATAGCTCTAATTTTATCAAAAAAGCCCATGTATGTTGCGAGTATTGAGCGAGAAGAGGTATGGACTCTTTTTTGGTCTAAGAGTATGCTGTTTGGATACTTGTCAAGGAAAAGATGTGTAATCAATGTACTTTTACCTGAACCGGCTACTCCAGTTACAACTGTTAAGGCATTCCTAGGTATTTTTATAGAAATATTTTTCAAATTAAACATATTTGCATTATTAAGCTCGTAGAATTCGTGAAACTCCTTATTTTCTGTAATTATTTCATGTCTATTAGATAAAGCATTTCCAGTGGAAGTATCACTATTTAAGAGCTGCTTATATGTACCTTCAAAAGTAATTTCTCCACCTTTAACTCCTGATTCAGGCCCCATGTCAATAATGTGATCTGCTATATTTATTACATCAGGATCATGTTCCACAATTATAACTGTATTTCCTTTTTCTTTAAGCCCTTTGAATATCTTATTTATACCAGTTATATCATGAGGATGTAATCCAATGCTAGGTTCATCGAATATATAGAGAACATCACTCAGACTGCTGTTTAAATGTTTTGACATTTTAATTCTTTGAGATTCACCACCAGATAAAGTATTAGTTGTACGATTCAATGTAAGATAATTTAATCCCACTTCTTCTAATGTACATAAACGCTTGAGAATATCATCAATAACTGTTTGAACTTTTTGTTCATGGACTAATTGAAGAAAAGATTTCAATTCACTTATTGACATATCAGTACAATCACCAATTGACTTTTCATTGATTTTGCAGGACAAAATAGTATCATTAAGACGTTTTCCATTACAATGAGGACAGATTTGTTCATCAACAAGCTGCTCAAGTTCTTTTTTATATTGCTTTTGATCTTTTTCTAAGAATGAGTTTCTGATTCTTGGAATAAGTCCAATATATTTTGCTGTCTTATGCCAATTACTTGTAGGATTATCAGGAGCTTTTTCTTCTTCATAAAGTAGAGTATTAAGTTCTAAATCTGAGTAATCTTTAATTGGTTTTTCAATATCAAAATAACCAGACTCTGTATAACGACTTAATCTCCATCCTCCGGGTTGAAATGTTGGAAACTTAATAGCACCATCATTTAAGCTTTTGTCAAAGTCTATTAATTTATGAATATCAATATCTTTAATTACTCCTAATCCTTGGCAATAAGGACACATACCATTTGTATTATTAAAAGAAAAATTCATTGAGTAGCCAACAAAAGGTTTCCCTATTCTAGAAAATAGAAGACGCAGTAAGGTATATATATCAGTGACGGTACCAACTGTTGAACGTGCATTTCCTCCTATTTTATTCTGATCTATAATTATAGAAACAGGAAGATTGTTAATTTTTTCAACATTAGGCCTGCCATAGTGGGGCAATAATTGTTGAACATAAGAGGAATATGTATCATTTAACATCCTTTGGGATTCAGCAGCTAAGGTATCGAAGATTAGAGAAGACTTCCCTGAACCAGATAAACCTGTAATTATTGTAATTTTCTTCTTGGGTATATTTATAGATATATCCTTAAGATTATTTTCATTTGCATGGAAGATTTCAATCATTTCTTTTGACATATTAGCGCCTTCTCTCTTCAAAAACACTGCTCACTTTTAGGCATAGCTCAGCAAAAAGTTTTTGTTCACTTGGAGTTAAGGCAGAGGATGCAATTTTAGCTAAATGTTCATGACCTTTTTTTATTTCTTTTAAAAACTTGAAACCTTTATCTGTTAATGCTGTCCAAAGAGCCCTTGCATCGGAATCGCTTTTTTCTTGTTTTACATATCCCTTATCTTTAAGAGCTTTTAATCCCTTAGATATTTTAGAACGTGAAACACCTAAGTTAATGCTTAATTCTGCAGGGCGACTTCCATTTGTGTGATATAAGGATTCTAATAAATCATATTGAAACCAAGAAATATTCTCTGTATTTATCGTATTCCTTTCGGCAACAAGTTCACATTGAAGTCTCGATAATCCCTCTTCTAATTTAGAAGTATATAATTGTTTGTTCATAAAGTAAGTATCTCCTTAATATTTATAAAAGTAGTTTCTTTATGGAAACTATTTTAACATTTTTGCAAAATGATTGCAATATGGAAACTATTTTTAGAATAACAATAGTAAATCAATATAGATGAACATAGTTGAATATGCTTGACGTATCCCGTTGGGATTACCATAAAAAGCCTGTAGCTAATTGAATAAATAAGCTGCAGTTTTTTGGCATTATTATAATAAGAAAGGTATGTTCTTGCTAAACAAATATTAAATCAATGGTGCAATAATGATGCAGTGAATTGCACAAATTATAGAAAATACTAAGCTGTAATAGAACTGATAAAATGGCTTGAATACTAGTGGTTAGAGGGAAACAAATACTAAGAGGGAAATGATTTAATCGAATCCAGAAATCGTAGGTTATAAAAGCATCTATAGAAATATAGGTGCTTTATTTTATGGTGTGCCCAGCATGGGCACGCGCTAATCGGTGAAAGTCCGTAATGGGGGCTGATAGTGCTAACCATTAGCTTAAGACAAGGGTGTCCATCGCAAGGTGGAATCTGAAGGAAGTCGGCGGCAAAGCCTTGGTCTGAGGAATACGAATCACATCTGAGGCTCAATTCTGTGGGTAAACTTGCCATACAAAGTAAAGCCCAATAACTATCCGAAACAGAATGAGTAAATGTGGCAGATAGATGAGGTGAAAGTGCGTGCTCTTACCTGGGGAGGTCTGATAGATAAGTGCCAAATGAATTAAATTTCTAGGATACAACCTATATAGTGATATATAGCTGAACTATCAGAAGTCAGCAGAAGTCATAGTAACTCCGCTAAACGCGATAGCGGATGAAGGACTGAACATTAGGAGGTTTACAACTTTGGATAAATCAAAGCAATTACAAAGAAAGCAGAAAACTCAATATAGAGACCAAGTGATGGAAGTAGAAGTGGAACTTCAAGGTAAATCAAAGGTGCGGAGTAATTCTATGGTTTTACCAAATAGAGAAAGCGTAAACGATGGAACATTTGATACTAGTAGATTACTTGAAGAAGTTCTAGAAAGAAATAATATGCTTCTAGCACTTAAAAGAGTAATTAGTAATAAAGGTAGCCATGGTGTCGATGGAATGAAGACCGATGAACTTCGTGAGCATATCAAGAAACACTGGGAAACAATTAAAGCTAAACTACTAGAAAATAGATATAATCCATCACCTGTAAGGAGAAAAGAAATATCCAAACCAGATGGTGGAATTAGATTATTAGGCATACCAACTGTACAAGATAGATTGATTCAACAGGCTATTGCCCAAGTTTTATCTAGAATATATGAACCTTTATTTTCCGAGAATAGCTTTGGATTCCGTCCTCGCAGAGGAGCACAAGATGCTATAAGGAAATCAAAACAATATATAAATCAAGGAAATAGATGGGTTATAGATATGGATTTAGAGAAATTCTTTGATAAAGTCAATCATGATATTCTTATGAGTAAACTTGAAAAGAAGATACAAGACAAAAGATTGTTATCATTAATAAGAAAATACCTCAAAAGCGGAATCCTCATTAATGGGGTTTCAGTAACAAGTGAAGAAGGAACACCACAAGGTGGTCCGTTAAGTCCATTATTAGCAAATATAATGTTAGATGAATTGGATAAAGAACTTGAAAGGCGAGGGCACAAATTTTGCAGATATGCAGATGATAATAATGTATATGTCAAAAGCAAAAGAGCAGGGCTTAGAGTAATGAAATCTATGACCAATATAATTGAAAATAATTTAAAACTTAGAGTAAATAAGGATAAAAGTGCAGTAGACTTTGTATCTAAACGAAAATTTTTAGGATTTTCGTTTTACTTCTCGAAAAGCGGAGCAGAAATAAGGATCCATGAGAAATCCATAAAGAGATTCAAGGAAAAGGTTAAATTCTATACTAACAGAAATAAAGGAATTAGCATGGAATATAGGTTACTTAAATTAAATCAAATTACAAGAGGATGGATTAATTACTATGGAATTGCTAACGCACGCGGAAGGCTAGTGGAACTAGATAAATGGATTAGAAGAAGACTAAGAGCTTGCATATGGAAACAATGGAAGAAGATTAGCACCAAGCAAAGAAATCTAGCTAAATTAGGAATTAATAAATACAAAGCATGGGAATACGCTAATACAAGAAAAGGCTATTGGAGAATTTCCAACAGCCCGATTTTGAGCAAATCTTTAAATAATAAATATCTAGAATCTATAGGATTTATTAGTCTAACACAAACATATCAAATGATGCATTAAATTCTGATGAACCGCCGTATACCGAACGGTACGTACGGTGGTGTGAGAGGTCGGAAAACAAAATAATTGTTTTCCTCCTACTCGATTGAAGTTTTGTATATATTGCATATACAAGCAATACAATTATTTTTTTAGTATTCTTGTTCTATTAAAGCCATAGGGTAATAGTAGTATAAATACCATATGAACAGTATAAAAAAGAATATTACACTATAAATTTAAGACATATCAAATAAATTATGATTGGATATCTATATAAACGCCATATAAAAGTACTTAAGTGTAATATGATTAATAAAAATATATACAGATATGGGGGAATAATGATGAATTATTTTAAGAATTAGTTTGTTATAACATATTTCTATGATTCTATATATTTTTTACTTAAGAATTTATTACTTTTTTGGCACCATGAAATAAAATAAGTATCTAATTGAATATTAAAAAAAAGAGTGCTATACTTTTTTTATATAGGGTACTATGGTACTTTATTTGAAAATCCCTGAAATATATATAAGTGATCCTCGGCTCATTAACTGTATCAGTCATTGTATTTATTGGTGTTTATGTCAATATATTATGGTGGAATTATGCTGATTCAAATGAGAAAAATGACATTCGCAAATGAATTGGAACAATTATAACAAGAGCAGATAATCATAATAAGATTTCACTTTCGTTAAATACTACTTCTGAAAAGGCATTAAATTTATCATCCTTGATAATCATAAATGAGATAGTATTGTGTGGAAAGCCTGTAGAAGAGAACGTTTATTGAAGCAGATCGGAGGTGCAAAAGTGCAAAAAAAGATATTAGTTATAGATGACGATAAAGATATAGTAAAACTTATAACAAAGAGTTTAAGCTATGAAGGATTTGAAACTATTTCGGCATATTCTGGGAAAGAAGCCTTATGTGTATTGAAAGAAAATAATATTGATTTCATCATTCTTGACATAATGATGCCTGATATGGATGGCCTTGATGTCTGCAGAAGCATCAGAAAATCTTATAATGCTCCAATTCTGTTTTTAAGCGCCCGGGATAAGGATATTGATAAAATCGTTGGGCTCGAAATAGGGGCAGATGATTATATGACAAAGCCCTTTAGTATTCAGGAGCTTAATTCCAGGATAAGGGCCAACTTCAGGAAAGTCGACAGGCTGTTTAAAGAGTGGAATGAACTTAGTCCAAATGGAGAAAAGATTGATTCTCCTCTCATTTTGAATGATAAGACTTTTGAAGCATTTCTAAATAACAAAAAGCTTAACTTATCAACAAAGGAATTTCAAATATTGTCCATGCTCATGCATAACCCCAATAATGTATTGACTCGTGAGCGGATATATGAATATGTCTGGGGAGACGAATACGGAGAATTAAATACTGTAACGGTTCATATAAAAAATATCCGTAAGAAACTTGGTCCTGAATATGATTTTATTAAAACAATTTGGGGAATTGGATATAAGTACAAGGAAAGAGAGTGATAATATGAAACTGAAAATAAAGCTTCCTTTACTATTTCTGGTTATGTTTATAGTTTTTATGGCTTCAATTGGAATCTATTTGAAGTTTATCTTTGCAGAATATTCACCTATATCTAGTTCATTACTGGATCCATCATATATAGTATTACTCCTTCCCATATTCGCTATTGCCTGTTTCATCTTTATTATTTTAATTATGTATATCCATTTTTGTATAGAAGAACCAATAAGATTACTTAATTCCAGACTAGAAAGAATAAATATTGTGCATCCATTGCCGCCACTTGCGCTAAGGAGTAATGATGAAATTGGAGACCTTTATAATCATTTTAATAATATGGAAAAGAGGCTCCAACTAGCACACAAAGAGCAAATGGATATGATTGCTGCCATTGCTCATGATCTAAAAGCACCATTAACATCTATTAATGGTTTTGCTGAACTGTTAGCCATGCAAAAGGGTCTACCAGAAAATGAAAAGCAGGAATATTATGAGTTGATTCAAAAAAAGTCAAAATATATGGCTGAACTTATCAACGACTTTGTAAGCTTCATCAAAGAGAAACTGAATTTAGAATCCATGACCGTGAAACCCGTTAATGCATCAAAATTATTTGAGAACATTGCCCTAGAATATGAACATGAGCTATCAGGATTTGACTATGAGCTTATTTACAAACATTTATTTAAGGAAAATATGATGCTTATGGTCAATGAGATTATGATAGGTCGAGTCTTTGGTAATCTATTCAGTAATGTTGTAAGATATGGAGGAAAAAATGAGTTGAAAGTGTATATGACTGGATACTCACAAGGGGCTTATGCCTATTTTGAAATTGAGGATAATGGGATTGGAGTACCGGATAAGGATATATCTTCACTATTTTTTAAATTTTTCACTGTGGATAAATCCAGGCAAATTGAAAATGGTGGGATAGGACTTGGACTAGCAAGCTGTAAATCAATTATTGAATATCATGGTGGAGAAATCTATGCATATTCTTCTGAATATGGTGGCCTGGGTATAAAGTTCAGCCTTCCACTTGTACAATGCTAATTTTATTTCTCTAAAATAAATTAAAGGTCACTGTTGGTTGAACGTAGAGAACACCGGCAGTGGCTTTTTTGCTTCCTAATACTTTATAATTTTTTACATTCTCTTTATAAAGATTTATTTTCCTTTTAGGGCAGCTTTATTTTTATATCGTAAAATTTACTTGTAGCTTAAAAACTACAAGTAAATTGATAGGAGGAAATGATATGGTAGAGAATCAAGTTCGTGGCACGGACATAGATAGGTGCCGCTATTTCGAAACATGTACTCTTATGCTTAATCAGAGAAGGATGGAAGTAATAAATATAACTAGAGAAGGAGGATACTGCAATGTCAATTGAATTTAGCCGTTGGCCAAACAACTATATGATGTCATATCAAGTAACTAAAGCTCTAGGCTTGGCAAGTCTTGGTGCTGCTGACGTCACCGAGATTTATGAAGCATGCAAAAAAATAGATCCAAATGATAAGGAAACATGGCATAGGGAATGGCTCATAACAGCAGATGCTTTGGAAAGGCATGGTAAGGAGGCAGAAGCGGTTGGAAACTGGTATACAGCACGTAACTGTTACATTCGTGCTTGCAATTACCACCGAATCGCTGAATATGCTGTGATGGATAATGATGCCGAGAAACTTCGTATATTTAGGAAAGTAAATGAACTCTTTGAAGCTGCTGGAAAGTACTTTGATGTAAAACCAGAGAAAATCCAAGTAGATTATGAAGATGTCAAGTTGGATGGGTACTTTTTCTCACCTCATTGGATAAAAGGTCCGAAGCCCACAATTTTGGCCCTCAATGGTGGTGATGAGTGGTCAATTGAGAACTATTTCTGGTTAGGACCTGCCTTTATTTCGTGTGGATATAACTTTATGGTCTATGATCAGCCTGGAACTGGTCTTTCAATGTACGAAAAAGGAAAGGGCAGAAGAGCTGACAGCGAGGCTTTTCATTCAAGAGCAATTGACTTTCTTCTAACTAGACCTGAAGTGGATCCTAACAAGATTATTGTTCATGGTGAGAGTTTTGCGGCATATGACTCCCTTAGATTTGCTGCATTCGACAACAGGATTGCTGCCGTCATCTCTGACGGAGGAACTCACGCGTTTGACTGGGAGGCAATGCTAAAATGGATGCCACCAAGTTTAGCTGCTCACGGCATGAGAATTTTGGGCGCAAAAAGCTTGGATGACTTTGCAGGAAATCCTCGTTTTGCCTACAATCTTGAGGGCGTGCTTCACCAGATAGAATGCCCACTTCTTGTGATGCACGGTGCGGAAGAGATATTGGTTCAGCCCAATCCGCTAACACAAGCTCTTAAAAATTACGAGCAGGCTGGTTCGAAAAACAAGACGTTCTTCGCCATAGAGGATAGAAGACTTGGCGGATTAGAGCACTGCCAGGTAGACAACATAAATGTGCTGCATGAGGTAGTACTGAATTGGCTTTGTTCTATTGGTCTTGGACCTTCTGCACCTAGACCAAGTGATTTCTAGGATATTTTTAAGTTAATCAGAAGGTGGAGTTTATGAAACTTACATTTATACAGGTGGAACCGTGCTTGTTAGAAAGCATATAGCGAGATATTTTAATTTAAGGATACGGAAGCTATTAAAGAAAATTTAGATGATTATTTTGAAGAATTAACTTATGTAGTAGTAGGATAGCCATTTGCCACTGTATTTAAAATATAATGATGATGAAATTCCTGTTAAGATAATTGGAATTAATGGAAAGCCTGGAACTGGAATAAAGAAAGCAATGATCACTTGTTTTTATTTAGTTCATGTTAAGTTAATTATAAATAAGGTATATCATATGCCAATTTTTAAAATTCATGATAAATTAGAAAATATTGATTTAATGGAGTTAAGTAATATCGTTAAGGAGACACGTAACTTTGAGGGCCAGTACATATTTCTAATTCTGAATGATGGAATTGAGAAACTTGGAATAGAAAGAGGAAGAAGTTGTATTAAGGCTTTCGACAGAAGAAAAATTTCTTGGAGTGTAAGTTAGTATATATTAGTGAATTAAAAAATATAATCAAATATATATTACAATTTGGTATAAAAGGAATACTTAGAGTAATAGGAACTTTGAGTATTCCTTTTTCTATTTTGAAGAGGTACTAACGATGATGAAATTATATAAAAAGGAACAACTAGAGGAACTAAAATAAAAATACTCAAAGTAAATATTAAATTAAGTAGAGGAAATAAAAATCATGTTAGGCGAAAAAGAAATAGAGCTTAAAATTGTACTGTAGTTGTACTATTTTATTTTGATAAGCAAAAAATAATAAGAAATTAAACAAAAAAATGAACAAAAGTTTTCATACTGATTCTTAAAAGGAAAGTCAAAAAAATATAGATAAATATTTTAGGAGTTTAGTGCATATATACGCTAATACTTGATATTAAATGCTAGCATCCTATATCAAAGAATTTGGATTTATAAATGTAAAAGAGATGAGGAATCAAGAGATAAGAGATAGTGTTTTTCTCTCAAATCTACCAACAAGCTATTTCAATATATGTAATTATTTGTATGAAATAGAAATTAGGCGTATAATTTAATATTATTTACAACAAGAAAGGAGGCTGTCAATAAAAAACGAATGATAACAGAAGATCATTTTTAATTATTATTAAAAGTGGACTTGCAGTGATATCAAAAAAATGAAAAGTTATGTGGGAGGAATAAGATAATGAAAAAAATAAAAGTAGGTTTTCGAAATAAAAAATCTAAAAGTTTACTTATTGGAGCAATTGCACTTATTTCAGTAATTACTGCAGGTAATTGCCAATATTCTAGTGCTGCAGTAGTTAATAATACATCTGCAATTCAAGATGCTAGCGGAAATTCTGTTTCAGAAAAAGAAAATTATTCAATACCTGAAAAATCTAAAATAGTGATTGGAAAAACTGTTGAAGATAAGGGAATTAAGGTTACTCTATCTGATTGTTATGCAGATACTCATATGCTTACTTTTACAACACATTTGGATAGTAAAGAAAGAGGTGATTATGCACAAGAGTTGAAACCAAGTATATCTATTAATAGAAAGATAATAAATAATGAAACAAATAAATTTAAGTACGATTATATCCATAACGATGATGGAACTTGTGATATAGTGACACATATTTACTTAGACAATATAGATACAAGTCAAAATTTAAATATTTCAATAGATTATGATAGGATAGGGGTAACTAGTACATCCAATATTGACTCGTATGTAACAGGGAATTGGAAATTCAATTTTGCAATTGGCGCATCTCAAATAGACAAGCCGATTTTAGCCAAGGATATTAATCAGACTCTAGTAATAGATGGCCATGAACTATATGTGCACAATATAAAAATATTCCCATACCGAATTGAATTTACAGGAGGCAGTGATATCGATAGTTTTAGTGATACTACAGATATGGCATCATGGGAACTTACGGATGATAAAGGAAATAAGATTAAGGAATCAGATGGTCATGGATCTGATAAAAGTATAATGTTAAATTATTTTGTTGACACAACTGATATGAGAAGTGTAACGATAATCCCAAGAACTTCTTTTAATAACCCTGATACAGCATATCCTAGAAAATTTCCTACTATTAGCAATTATGATAAAGCCATTACAATAAATATAAGATAATAAGTAAAAGAAATACTTAAAGTAATAAGAACTTTAAGTATTTCTTTACTTATTTAGGATAATTATCATGAGAAAAAGATTAAGTATATTATTGAAAATACTTTAGATTTGGATTATATAAATAAACTAATTTCGCAGTGAGGAATATCCAGTGTTCATATAAGTTAATAATATGTTTTTCATATTTGAATACTAAAATACAAATAAGCTTCGAGGAGTATATTTCTATAGCTATAATTACATATAGATTAAGCATTTGAATTCTAAGTAGATAAAATAAAATTTTTATAAATTAAATGTTGTGTATATTGTATAGACAAGCAATACAGTATATATTTTTCTAGATAAGATTATGGAAATTTAGACTTTGTATAAGGTAATTGAGGTATAAGAACCATACTAATGATATAAAAAAGAATACTAAAATAAGTATTACGTTTGGATAAGCAATTTATAAGCAGATTATATTACAAATGCCATATAAAAGTATTTGAATAGAATATAAGAACAAGAAAGTAGTTATGACAACATATATAATAGTGTGCTAAGATTGAATAATAAGATAGTAATGTATTACAATAATGTTATTGCAACTATTGAAATCGTATAATAATTAGAGGATGATTAAAAATGAAAGTTGATCTAAGCAAAATTGTTAATAATAAAAAAATCACACCGATAGAAGAACAAGTATTAGAATATATAATCAATAATATTGATAGTGTAATGGATCTTGGCGTTAGAGGGGTTGCTGCTGAAAACTACACATCTACATCAACTATTATGAGACTTTCAAAAAAATTAGGTTTTACAGGATTTATAGATATGATTTATAATATAACACCACTAATAGATGGTGGTGGCACGGGAATTATAGAAGAGTCAGAAGCATTAATAGGTACTGATATTAAGTTTTTATCTAAATATACAGATGAGGAAAATGTAAAAAGGTTTATAGAAATATTAGCAAGTGGAACCAAAAAGTATATTTTTATTTATGCAAGAGGCTACTCTGAAATCACTGGAGAATACTTTAACAAAAAGCTGCTTGGGGTAGGGATAAAGAGCATATTAATAGATTCTAAGGGGAGTTTTGAAAATAATCTAGAAGACATGGAAACATTAATAGTAATATCAAAGTCTGGAGAGACTAAAGAAGTATTAGATAAGGTTCAAGTGGCGAAGAAGAAAAATAAAGTAGTAATTTCCTTCACAAAGGAAGTAGAAAACAGTATTTCAGCTCTTTCGGATATTTCATTTAAGATATTTGATATGCATAAATTAGATGACAGTAATGTGCTGCCTAACTCGTTTTTTGCAAATATGCTTATGTTTATGGAATACTTAATCTACAGATATTATCAAGAAACAAGAAAAGAAAATAAATAGTCAAATTAAGAAACCTGTTATCTTTTAAGCTAACAGGTTTCTTAATGCTTGCAATCTATTTCAATTAAATGAAAACGTATATATAATGAGCCTATGGATGACACAATAATTGATAAGAGGTGGAATATATGAAGGATAAAATTATGAATGCTATGCAAAGATTTTCTAAGGCTATGTTTATTCCAGTATTAATACTTCCGATTGTAGGTATATTAATAGCTTTTGGAAATATTCTCACAAATACCAAATTAGCAGAATATGCACCGTTCTTAAAGAATAGTGTGATATTTGGATTTGGAAAAATATTATCAGGATCCTTGGTTCCTATACTATCAAACCTTGGAATAATATTCTGTGTTGGTTTAGCTGTAGGACTTGCGAAAGAGAAAAAAGCAGAATCAGGTTTCACATCAGTATTAGTATATTTAATATTTAATAATGCCATGAATATTTTCTTGAGTTTATCAGGGAAGTTAGTAAATCCAGATAATTTAAGAGGTTCTGGTCAGGCGATTGTACTAGGGACTCAAGTTTTGGATATGGGAGTTTTTTTAGGAATAATTTTAGGTATAGTGGTAGCGTATTTTCATAATAAATATTGCAAGAAAGAATTTAATGGAGCATTTCAAATATATGGGGGTTCAAGATTAGTATTCTTAATATTAATTCCAGTAGTTGTTGTATTAGCTGTTATACTTTCTTATGTTTGGCCATCAGTACAGTGGGGAATATCAAGTTTAGGATATTACATACAAAAGAGTGGTAATTTTGGAGTATTTATGTATGGAACACTAGAAAGACTTTTAATACCAACAGGATTGCATCACTTGGTATATACTCCATTCTTATATAGTCAGCTTGGAGGAATAGAGACTATAGGGGGAAAGGCGATAGAAGGAGCAAGAAACATTTATTTTGCACAAATTGCAGATCCTTCAATTAAAGTTTTATCCAGTACAGTTATATGGGATGCTAGAGGATTATCAAAGATGTTTGGATTAGTAGGAGCGTGTTTAGCACTTTATCACACAGCTGATGCTGATAAGAAAAAGAAGGCTAGAGCGATTCTTATACCAGCAGCAGTAACTTCAATAATAGCAGGTGTTACAGAACCTATAGAATTTTCATTCTTATTTACAGCACCAATATTATTTGGGGTACATGCAGTTTTAAGCGGTCTTGGAATGGTAACTTTAAATATATTAAACGTAAGGGCTATAGCACCTAATGGATTTATAGATTTCTTACTTTATAATTTACCATTAGGTATAGAGAAAACAGGTTGGCCAATGTTTATTTTAGTAGGTGTAGTGCAATTCACAGTTTACTATGTAATATTTAGATTTCTAATAGTTAAGCTTAACTTAAAGACTACTGGAAGAGAAGAAAGTAATGAAGAAGTTAAACTTTATACTAAGCAAGATTATAAGGATAAAGTAACAGGAGGCCAAGGGTCTGGAGATAAAGAATCAACATCAGGAAATGAAGCACTTGTAATAATAGAGGCCCTAGGAGGAAAGGAAAATATTAAAAAAGTAGATAACTGTTTCACAAGACTAAGATTAATCCTTGATGACACATCAAAAGTTGATGAAGCTACATTAAAGGGAACAGGAGCTACAGGAGTAGTTAAAAAAGGAGAAAATGTTCAAGTAATTTATGGATTACATGTAACTAGAATAAGATCTATAGTAGATGAAGCACTAGGAATTGTAGGAGAATAATAATATAAATTGTAGAAATATTTGAAGAATAATATAAATTAAAGGAAAGAGGTAATATATATGAAAAAACATTCTATTGTTATTGCAGGAGGCGGAAGCACATTCACTCCAGGAATAGTTATGATGCTATTAGATAATCTACACCGTTTTCCAATTAGAAAATTAAAATTATATGATAATGATGCTGAGCGTCAAGGTGTCATTGGTGAAGCTTTAGAAATTGTATTAAAAGAAAATGCACTAGATATCGAATTTTCTTATACAACAGATCCTAAAGAAGCATTTACAGATGTTGATTTCTGTATGGCCCATATACGTGTTGGAAAATATGAAATGCGTGAGAAGGATGAAAAGATTCCTTTAAAATATGGAGTGATTGGTCAAGAAACTTGTGGAGCAGGAGGAATTGCTTATGGAATGAGAAGTATAGGAGGTATGTTAGAGTTAATAGATTTGATGGAAAAATATTCACCAGACTGTTGGATGTTAAATTACTCTAACCCAGCATCAATTGTTGCTGAAGCCTGCCGTAGATTAAAACCAAATTCGAAGGTATTAAACATTTGCGACATGCCGGTTGGAACACTTCGTCGTATGGCTGGTATTGTGGACTTAGAACCAAGTGATTTGGAAGTTAAATACTTTGGATTAAACCACTTTGGATGGTGGACTAGCGTTAAAGATAAACAAGGTAATGATTTAACAGACAGAATTAAAGCTTATGTTGCAGAAAATGGCTACTTAACAGTAAAAGAAGTAGAAACACAACATACAGATCCAAGCTGGCAGGAAACTCATAAAAAAGCAAAAGATTTATTAGCAGTAGATCCAAGATTTTTACCTAATACTTATTTAAAATACTATCTATATCCTGATTATGTTGTAGAACATTCTAATGCAGAATATTCTAGGGCAAACGAAGTAATGGATGGAAGAGAAAAAGATGTATTTAATGCAGCACGTGCTATCACAAAGGCAGGAACAGCAAAAGGCGGAGAATTCCATATTGATGCTCATGCAACTTTTATAGTAGATTTAGCTAGAGCAATTGCCTATAACACACATGAAAGAATGCTATGTATAGTAGAGAATAAAGGTGCTATTTCTAATTTTGATTCTACAGCTATGGTTGAAGTTCCATGCATTGTTGGAAGTGATGGGCCAGAACCTTTAGCACAAGGAGAAATTCCACAATTCCAAAAGGGATTAATGGAGCAACAAGTATCAGTAGAAAAATTAGTTGTTGAGGCATGGATTGAAAATAGCTATTTGAAATTATGGCAGGCACTTACTTTATCTAAGACTGTACCAAGTGCTAGAGTTGCTAAATTATTATTAGATGATCTTATTGAAGTTAATAAGGGCTATTGGCCGGAATTAAAGTAGGAGTATGTATGTTTAAGAATTTGTTTAATAAAAATAAGAATAAAGTATTTTATGCTTTTGCTAATGGTGTAAGTGTTGACCTAAGTGAGGTTAATGATGAAGTGTTCTCACAAAAAATGATGGGGGAAGGAGTTGCGATTAAACCAAGTGAAGGAAAAATATATTCACCTTGTGATGGAACGATAGCGGCAGTTATGAAGGAAAGTAAGCATGCTGTTGGAATAAGGACCAAAGATGGAGTAGAATTTCTAATTCACGTGGGAATTGATACTGTAGCTCTAAACGGAGAAGGTTTTGAACTATATTGCGAAGAAGGAAACGCAGTAAAAAAAGGTGATCTTCTTTTAAGCTTTGACAGAAAATTTATTAAGGAAAAGGGCTTAGACGATATTACTATGCTGGTAATATCAGAACTTAATAATCATAAAATTGTGGATATTCATATTGATTTGGATATGAAGGTAAATGAGATAATCCTACTAGAGTACAACTAGTTTGTTAAAGATACAATAAATTAAAATGATAAATTATGAAGGTTGATTTAAATGATCTAGAGTATAATATGCGAATATATGCTCTAGATTATTTTTTATTCTCTAAGATTATAGTTGTTAAATAATCCTTTGTATAAATCAATATACTGGCAAGAGAGTCAAGTCTATATACTGGAGTGACTTACGAAAGTGATAATGTTTATATAATATAAAAAACAAAATACGAAAGAAGTCGAGAGATTTTATAATTTTTATGCTATATTTTTACAAAAAATGTAAAACAAGTGTGATATTGTATGTAATGTATAAATCGTAATTACATTATATACATTACGTAGAATGGGGGGATACGATGAAAGATGCTACCATAATGCTCAGAGTTACAACAGAACAGAAGCTAGCTATAAAAAGAATGGCTAGAAAGCAAGGAATGACTATTACAGAATTTATGCTATTTAATATGATGAAATCGATTAGTGAATCTGAATTATCTGAAATAAATGGAGATATTAATTTGAATTTAGAATCCAAAAAATAGTAAGTTGATCTTGAGTTTTACCTGCTTGTATATAAAGTATAGACAAGCAATACATTGTACAAATACTGTTTAATGGCCTAAGGTACTAGCAGTATGATAGCTATATAAACTACATACAAAGGAATATTAATGGAGAAACATTTCATAAGGATAAATAATTTTTAGGTGAACGGTGGTATAAACGCCATAAAAAGATATTCAAATAGAATGTAAAAGTAAAAAAGGGGGATTAAAAAATGAGAATCAGTGCAGACATAGGCTACAATACAACAAATTTTATTGGACATAACATAGAAGGCTCCTTTTCATCGACAGTAAAAGAAAAGATGCACGAGTTAGAGACGGCTAAATATACTGTTGAGTACAACAATAAAACATATTTAATTGGTAATGATGATGGATTTACCAGCATAGAACATTCAAGAGATAAGGATATTATATTTCATATTTGCCTATATACAGCTATAGCAGCTACAATGAGTTCAACAATAGATAACAATGTAAGGGTTATAACAGGACTTCCTGCTCAATTTTTTGCAGAACAAAAGAATTCTCTGATAAAAGCTCTTGAAAATAGACGAGTCTTTATGAAACTTAATGGAGAAAATAGAAGTTTTACAATTACCAAAGTAATTGTATTTCCTCAGTCGGCAGGATTATTTTTATATGATAAATCATTAGTAGAAAAGGATACGCTAGTAGTAGATATAGGTGGTGGTACACTAGATATAGCATATATGAGCAATGGCCAATTTAAAGAAGGTAGAACGTATCCATTGGGAGTGAATCCGACATATGATGTACTTCTACAAGAGTTAACCAAATATGGAGTCAACTACTCTAATCGTATGAAAGCAGAACAAATAATTGCAGATAAAGCTATATTTGTAGAAGGAAAGGAAATAGACGTAAGCAAGGATATTGATAATGTATTAAGTTTGAGAGCAGGAGAAATAATAAATGCCATAAAACAGGCATTTCCAGAGCAATCGAAATATTCGAGATTTGTTTTCATAGGTGGGGGAGCCTTATTGCTTAAAAATTATTTAAAAGACTATAGAGTATTAGATGATGCACAGATGATTAATGTAAAAACTTATGACATAATAGGTAAGAGTAAGAATGTGTAAAAAGTTAAAAACTACAATTACTTTAGCTCCCCATATTAAGGAATTTGCATCTAAAGAAGCTAAATCTCTGGGTTTAGATTTTTCTGCATATATAACTGTACTAATAGGTGAAAAAATGAGAGGTACTATGATACCTTCAACGATTAAAAAAGTTAGTGATGATAAAATTGATGAGGCAGCTATATCCATAGACGAAAAAGAATCTATAAAAATAGATAGTGAGCAGGAAAATGAGATAGATAGATTGCTTCAGTGGTAAAGAACAGATGAAAATTTTCATCTGTTCTTATGCATCTCATTATTAATAAAAGGATATGAATTTATAGTTGCTGGATTATAGAAATTTATATGAAATCTATGTAATATTTCACAAAAAGTAAAAGAACTAATATAATTTATTGCTCTTAGTATGTATAATAGTAATTAAGTAATGATAAAATGAAATTTTCATTGAAATAAATTTTGATTTTATGCTTACTACATGATATAAATTAATTTAAAATATTTACTATAGATATAACTGTTTAAAGGGGGAGTGAGAATATGGAAGTTGTTTTAGAACAGTTTATTCCATCAGATAAGCCTAAGAGAATTAGTAACATACTCCAAAAGATTTCAATTGTTTTTTTAGTAGTTGGATTAATGATTGTTTTTGCATCACCAATAATCGGAATAGCGCTAATAATAGTAGCATTAATATTTTTTGTGGGAAGTTACTTTATGTATATTGATTATGAGTATGAGTTATATAATGGTGATATAACAATAACTAAGGTCTACAATGCAAGTAGAAGAAAGATTGCCCAAAAGATTAGTAGAGATGATGTGAGAAAAGTATATCTTACAGAACGGAAAGATGCTCTTAAGAGCGGGGTGGCAGCGTATTATAATACTAATATAAATGGACTAAAGATTTATACTTTTGAATTAAACAACAATAAAATAATACAATTAGCCTTAAATGAAGAACTTGAAAAAATAGTCAAGATAATTTATGTTCAAAAAATTACATTTTAAAAATACAGTATAGTTAATAAGTGTATTCCTTAAACTACAAAAAGGAGTACACTTTTTTTATGTTCTAAGAACTAATTGTTTTATATATAAATTTAATTCTTAAAATTAGCAATAATAGTGGGAACAGTACCACATAAGATGAATTATAGTTTTCGAAAATATAAATCATATGAATAGGGAGGCGTAATGGATAATATATTAGAAACTATGCATTGTACATGGGGGGAAAAGGAAATTTATATAATTTATTATTTAGGTAAAAAACGTATTGACACATTATATATGGAACTGGTATCATATTAACATGAAAACGGTTTTCGAGGTTAATTGAATTAGGAGGGGACATTAATGAAGGAACAAATAGTAGCAAAAGAAATTCTAGAGAATATTGGTGGAAAAGAAAATATAAAATCAGTAGAACATTGTGCAACTAGATTAAGACTTATACTTAATGATAAGGAAAAAATAAATGAAAAAGCTATTGAAAATATTGATGGTGTAAAAGGACAATTTTTCTCGGCAGCGCAATACCAAATAATTCTTGGAACAGGATTTGTAAATAAAGTTTATGATGTCATAGTTGGACAAAATTCTGACTTAGTAACTGGAAATAATAAAGAGGAAGCTTATAGCCAAATGACATTAATTCAAAAAATATCTAGAACTTTTGGAGATGTATTTGTACCTATAATACCAGTATTAGTTGCAACAGGTTTGTTTATGGGACTAAGAGGTCTTTTGACAAATCTAGGAGTTCAAATGAATGAGAATTTTGTTCTCTTTACTCAAGTATTAACAGATACTGCTTTTGCATTTTTACCAGCATTAGTTGCATGGTCAACCATGAAAAAGTTTGGAGGTACACCAGTAATAGGTATAGTAATAGGATTAATGCTCGTATCACCAAGTTTACCAAATGCTTATGCTGTGGCAGCGGGAACAGCAACGCCAATTAATCTAACTATACTAGGATTAAATATTCCTGTAGTTGGATACCAAGGATCTGTATTGCCAGCATTAGTATTAGGAATTATTGCAGCTAAAACTCAAAAGGCACTTAAGAAAGTAGTTCCAGATGTATTGGATCTAATAGTAACTCCATTTATTACATTATTATTTTCAATGGTACTAGGATTATTAATAGTTGGGCCAATTATGCATAATGCTGAGCAATTAATATTTGGAGCAATCAAAGGATTCATGGGGCTTCCATTTGGATTAGGTGGACTAGTTGTAGGAGGAGTACATCAACTTATAGTTGTTACTGGAGTTCACCATGCATTAAATGCTTTAGAAGTTGAATTACTATCCAGCACAGGAAAAGATGCATTTAATGCAATGATAACTTGTGGTATTGTAGCACAAGGTGCGGCAGCTTTAGCAGTAGCCGTCAAAACAAAAGATAAAAAGAAGCGCTCATTATATATTTCATCGGCAATTCCAGCATTTTTAGGTATTACTGAACCAGCAATATTTGGTGTTAACTTGAGATTCATAAAGCCATTTATATTTGGATGTGCAGGAGGAGCAGTTGGAGGGATGCTTTCAGGAATACTTCACCTAGCAGGTACAGGAATGGGAATTACAGCATTACCAGGTATGCTATTATATGTGAACAATCTTGGAAGTTACATTTTAGTTAACGTTGTGGCTATAGCGGTTGCTTTTTGTTTAACATTGTTCTTCTTCAAGCCAGAAGAATAGGAATAATAATAAATATTTAGATGAATTACAGATAGATTTAGTAGGGATAATTTTGCTTGCTAAATCTATCAAGCTATATAAAGTTATATTTTATATATTAATATCCATATAAGTTTATAAGTTATCTTTTCAATAATATGTATTAATGATATATAATAATATTTATATAAAACATATATGGAGGATAATATGGATCGAAAAGTCACAATTCAAGATATTGCTAATATGGTTAATGTTTCAAAGAGTAGTGTTTCTAGATATTTGAATAATGGATATGTGAGCGAAGAAAATGCTAAGAAGATAAAAGAAGCGATTGAAAAGACCGGATTTGAAACTAATTTTTTTGCAAAGAGATTAAAGACTAAAAAAAGTGGATTAGTTGGAATTGTAATTCCTAGAATCGATTCTGTTACAATAGGCAAAGTATTAACTGGTATCAATAAAAAATTAATGGAAAATGATTATCAAGGAATTATTTTGATCAGTGAATTAGATATAGAGAAAGAACTAGCAAACATTAATAGCCTTTATCAGCAAGGGGTTGATGGAATAATCATTAATTCTATGGCTATTACTAAAAAGCATATTCAATTAATTAGTAGGCTTAGTATTCCAACTATATTTACAGGACAAAAAAATGAGTTTACTAATTATATAAAGATAGATGATTATGAAGCAGGAAAAATACTTGGAAGTTATTTTAAATCTAAGGGGCATAAAAATATAGTGTTTTTAGGAGTAAATGAATGGGATATAGCAGTAGGAGTGGATCGTAAAAATGGATTCATTGATGCCGTGAAGAAAGATAATCCAGATTGTAATGTTCAATTTGTTGAAACTGATTTTTCATTTACTAATGCATACAGTAAGGCTAGCCAGATATTAGAATATAAGCCCACAGCAATAGTTTGTGCAACTGATAATATTTGTTTAGGAGTACTTAGATATTTACATGAAAATAATATTAAAGTTCCAGAAGAAATTTCAGTAGCTGGATTTGGAGGATATGATATAGGAAGTGTTTCATACCCTACACTTACAACAGTAGCTTTTGATTATGAATTAATTGGTATAAAAGCAGCTCAAGGAATTCTAGATTTAATAGAGGGAAAAGAGTTAGAAGAGAATAAGGATACTTCCTTGAGGCTAATAGAAAGAGAAAGTGTGGGTGGGATTAATTAAATTAATAGGAGAAGAGGAAAGATGCCAAACCCAAAATCATACCAGGAAATAAACCAAAATTTAAATAATTATTACAGTAATAAAGAAACGAGTATATGGCGAAACAACTTTCACATTGAGATGCCGTTTGGTCTGATCAATGACCCAAATGGATTAAGTTATTACGACAATAAGTTTTATATATTCTATCAATGGAATCCATTTGGATGTGAGCATAAAACAAAGCACTGGGGATTAGTAACAACAACCAATTTCGTTAACTTTACTAAGCCCCAAATAGCGTTAAAACCACAAGATTGGTTTGATAGAAATGGATGCTATTCAGGGTGTGCATTGATTAAAGATAATGAGTTAAAGTTATACTACACAGGAAACGTAAAAGGTCCAAATGGTGAAAGAGAGTCATATCAGTGCTTAGCCACTTGTAATAAAGATGGAATAATAGATAAACATGGAGTAATTATAGATAAACAACCAAACGGATATACAGCTCATTTTAGAGATCCATATGTATTTATAGAAGATGACACTTATTACATGATATTAGGTGTTCAAAGTGAAGACTTAAAAGGAAGAGCTTTAATTTATGAATCAATAGATTCAGTTAAATGGAACTTGCTTGGTGAGTTAAAAACCGATATGAAGGACTTTGGATACATGTGGGAATGTCCTAATATAATAAGGATAAGTAAAGGCAAACATGCATTTATATTTTCACCACAAGGTTTAGAAAAAGAAGAATTGAAAAATCAAAATTTATATCAGGCAGGGTATGTAATTGGTGAGCTAGATATAAAGAGCGTTGAGCTTAAAAATCATAGCAGATTTAAAGAATTAGATATGGGATTTGATTTTTATGCTCCGCAAATATTTAATCATAATGGTAAAAATATAATGGTTGGATGGATAGGAATGCCAGATAGGGACTCTGAATACCCGACGTATGAGAATGGATG
The DNA here is from genome assembly GCF_018223745.1 of Clostridium beijerinckii. Taxonomy (NCBI): domain Bacteria; kingdom Bacillati; phylum Bacillota; class Clostridia; order Eubacteriales; family Clostridiaceae; genus Clostridium; species Clostridium beijerinckii. The sequence goes on along the minus strand of NZ_CP073653.1, from coordinate 5,714,447 downwards.
GATGTATTCATTAACTATGCCTAGAGTTTTAGAGTATAAGAATAATGTCCTTTATCAAAAGCCCATTAATGAAATGAGAAATTTAAGAGAAACTCAATTAATAGATATTAAAGGGTTAACTTTGAATAAGTACAATTTAGCTTTAGAGTCTCGTTCAATAGAAATAATGATGAGTATAGAAGTTGAGGATATTGAATCTACAGAAGTTAAATTTAAATTTAATGACGAATATATTCTGATAACATATGATAATAAAAGACAACTATGTACAGTTGATAGAAGTAATATGAATATTGGCGGAAAAGGCATAAGAAAATTCAAATTAAATTCTTCAAAAGAACTAAAAATGAATGTATTCATTGACAATTCTGTGATGGAAATATATTATCAAGATGGATTAGAAGTAACAACATTAACATATTACCCTAAGAGTGAAGGATTAGAACTTCAAATAAGAAATGATAGCAAAATTACAATTAATGAGCTAAATATGTGGAACTTAAGGAGTGTGAAGTATGAATAATAATGTTTTTTGCATTGGGGAACTTTTAATTGATATGGTTTGTGTAGATAATAAAGGTTTAAAAAATGGAGAGAAATTTGAGAAAAAAGCAGGTGGAGCACCAGCAAATGTAGCGGCGAGTATTTGTAAATTAGAAGGTAATGCTTATTTTTTAGGACAAGTAGGTAATGATTTTTTTGGTAAGCATTTAGTTGAGTTGCTAAAAAGCTTGAATATAAATACTGAGATGACCGTAGAAAGAGGAAGTACAACAATTGCATTAGTTGGAATTGATGCAAATGGTGAACGTAACTTTGACTTCTTAAGAGGTAGTGATGGGGAATATTCGCTTGATAATATAGATCTATCAAAGATAAGTAATTCAGATATAATTCATTTCGGGTCTGCAACGGGATTTTTAGAGGGAGAGTTAAAAAAGACATATTTTAAACTATTAGAATATGCGAAATCTAATAACATATATGTATCATTTGATCCTAATTACCGCGATGCACTAATTACTCAAGACAAGTTAGAGTTGTTTGTTGAGGATTGTGTTAAATTCTTGAGATATAGTAACTTTACGAAACTAAGTGATGAAGAATTATATTTAATAACAAAAGAAAAAGATATAGAAAGCGCTGTTAATAAGTTACATGAAACTGGAGTTAAGGTTGTAACAGTTACTTTAGGTTCTAAGGGCACATACTTAAGTGTTAATGGAAAAAATGAAGTAATACCATCTATAAAAATTAAGCAAGTAGATTCCACTGGTGCGGGAGATGCATTTGTTGGAGCAGTATTAAGGCAGGTATCCGATATTGATGACAAAGAGAGTATAAGTTTTGATAGATGGAAAGAGATAGTTTCATTTGCAAATAAGGTAGGTGCAATAACATGCACCAACTACGGGGCTATAGCTTCAATGCCGACACTAAACGAATTAAATTAAGCCGAGTTAGATGAATTCATATATAGGAGGGAGATATTTTAAATATATCCCTTCTATATTTTTGGATTTTTATTTGATTATTGAATATAAGTTGATAATAATGAGTATGAAACTTATGATTTTATATTTTTATTATATGATAGAATATTGAGAAAGGAACATATATAATATTAAAAATATTTAGTCAAGAAAATTCATGATGGGAGCATTACAAATGGTTGATTTTCTAAAAATTGCAAAAGAAGAAGCTAAGATGGCAATGAAAAAAGGGGAGATTCCAGTAGGAGCAGTGATTGTATTGGATGATAAAATAATAGGAAGAGCTCATAATTTAAAAGAAACCTTAAATGATAGTACTGCTCATGCTGAGATTTTAGCTATTAAAGAAGCTTCGAAATTTATTGGAGATTGGAGATTAAATAGAGCTGAAATGTATGTTACATTAGAACCTTGTCCCATGTGCGCGGGGGCGATAATTCAGAGTAGAATATCTAAAGTATATATAGGAACATTTAATAAAGATATGGGTGCTTGTGGTTCGGTAATTGATGTTACAGATAATAAATGGTTAAATTCTTTTGTAAGTACCAAATGGCTATATGATAAAGAATGTTCTGATATCATGTTGGAGTTTTTTTGCCAGAGAAGAAATAAGTATAAATAAATTATAAAAAATATATATAGTTAAGAATGGAATTAATTTTAAATTTTATTGCAATATAGAAATAAACTATGCACTTTAAATCTTAAAAGTATTAGATTTAAGGTGCTTTTCTTATTTAAAGAGATTAGTAAAGATATAGGTAGTTAGTGAGAGCCAATTGGAAATATGGGGAATAAAATCACATTTTTAGAATATTATGAAGTTGAGATATAAAAATAAATATGATATAGTAATAGCAACTGGTCAGACCACTATACCAATGATTTTTAAACAAGAGGTGATTTTTAGTTGAAGTATTTAAAGCAGTTAATGATTATTCTAGTATCATATTTTTTAGGAACAATAGTACAAGTAGTTTTTAAATTACCTATACCAGGCACAGTTTTAGGTCTCATTTTTCTTTTCTTAGCTTTATATTTTGGAATTGTTAAAGTTGAGATGATTGAAGATATATGTGAGGTATTAATAACTCATATGTCATTCTTATTTATCCCAGCAGGGGTAGGGTTAGTGACATCATTTCAAGCAATTAAAGGCAAGATTATACCTTTCTCCACTATAATTGTTATTTCTACATTTGTAGTTTGGATTGTGACTGCCTACGTTGTTAAATTTTTAAGGAAGGTGACTTCAAAATGAATGATATGATAAATTCACCTGTTTTTGGAGTCTTAATATCTATTATTGCTTATGAAATAGGTCTTTTAATAAAACAAAAACTTAAGCTTTCAATATTTAATCCATTACTTATAGCAATAGTAATTCTGATTACATTTTTATTAAAATTTAATATTAAGTATGATGATTATAATAGCGGGGGACAAATAATTTCTTTCTTTTTGGCTCCGGCAACTATTGCATTAGCATTACCATTATATAAAAAGTTTTCTTTGTTTAAAGAAAATGCTTTGCCTATTTTATCAGGTATTTTATTTGGAGCCGTATCTGGTATGATATCTGTAATTCTGCTTTCGAAGGCATTTAATCTTTCAAGCGAGCTTACAAAATCATTAATTCCTAAATCCATAACAACTCCTATAGGAATGGCATTATCTAAACAGTTAGGAGGGCTTCCTTCTGTAGCTGTTGTTGCTATTATAATTACTGGAATATTGGGTTCTATCATTGGACCATTCCTATATAAAATATTAAGGATAAATGATAAAGTAGCCATGGGAATTGCCATGGGAAGTTCATCACATGCTGTTGGGACAGCAAAAGCTATGGAAATAGGTGAAATTGAAGGAGCTATGAGTAGTTTGACTATTGCAATTTCTGGGATTGTGACTGTACTGATAGCACCTGTATTATGGAGTTTATTTTCAGTATTTTTAAATTAGTTAGGGGGGATTATCTTTGAATGGAGATAAAAATAACTACAAAAAGGGAGAGAGTCCAATTAATAAGTTATTTAGTTCTATTGATAATTTATTAATTGAAGAGAGAGAACAGAGGCTAAAAGTAAAGTTAGGAAAAGAGATAAAAAATAGCATATTCACAGATGAAATTATAATGAAGCTTAATGAAAATGACTTCTCTGGTTTAATTGATGAGGAAGATAATAATATGGCGATGCTTTTTTCAAGTATATTTCCAGTATTTATAAAAAGTAGAGATGTTGTTTTTAGACTGTATAAGCATAAAATAGAAGTTAATTTATCTGATGAAATGAGCGATAGATATATTTATATCTTTTCTGATGGGAGGTTGACCTCTGGATTATTTCAATGTTTTAAACTAAGTGATGATGAATATGTATATGGAATAAAGAGAATAATTGATAGTATTCCTCTTTTTAAAATTGCTATTATGAACACATTGGATAGCTTTAGAAAAAATATTAGTATACATAATCATAAAATAGAGAATTCAAAAAATAAAGAACTGTTAGCAGAAAAAAATTACAACGAATTACTTAACTACTTATCAAAAGCAAACATATAAAGTTTTGAGAGGATGATATCGATGTTAAGTCCTGTGAAGAGTACAAAAATATATGAAATAGTAATAGAGCAAATAAAAGAAATTGTTAAAAGAGGAGAACTAAAGAGTGGAGATAAGTTACCATCTGAGAGAGATTTATGTGAGAAGCTTGAGGTTAGCAGGGCATCTGTTAGAGAAGCACTAAAATCTTTACAAATGCTTGGACTTATAGAATCTAAGCACGGGGAAGGGAATTTTATCAATGAAAATTTTGAAAATAGTCTGCTTGAACCTTTATCTATTGTATTCTTACTTCTAGGAAGCAAAAGTGAGGATGTTCTTGAGCTTAGAAAAATAATTGAACCAGAAACAGCAGCTATCGCTGCTAAAAATATAACTGATGAACAACTTATAGAATTGAAGGAAATAATGGACGAATTAAATAATAATTCAGATATTGAAGCCTGTGCTATATTAGACAAAAAATTTCATTATAAAATAGCGCAAGCTACTGGCAATCACTTAATTTCAACTATAATGTTTTCTATATCTTCTTTGGTTGAAAAATATATTGAAAATTCAAAAGTTCATACTATTAATAAAATACCTGTAAAAAATCATCATGAAGAAATATGGAGAGCTTTAAAAGATCATGATTCTAATGCAGCTTCAATTGCGGCACAAAAACACTTGGAATTAAATCATATTGTTTAGAATCTATTTAGAAATTTAATTTGCATATTTCTGTTTAAAGTTCTATATTTAATAATTAATTTTAAATAGGGAGATGATTATCGATGATTATTGATAAAATATTTTACAAAACATTATTTAAGAATTTATTTTCAGATACTTTTGAATTAAAACTTTGGGATGGAAGTTCAGAAATTTATGGGGAAGGGAATCCAGAATTTAAAATAATATTTAATGAGCCTATTCCTAAAGCCGATATTATAAAGGATCCTTCATTAACATTTGGTGAAGCTTATATGACTAAAAAAATAGATATTGAAGGAAGCATTCAAAAGGTTATAGAATCTTTATATAATAATCAGGAAAGTTTTTTGAGTAATAGTGACAAATATGCAAATTTACTAAGGATGGCTACAAATAGTATCAAAAATAGCAAGAAAAATATTGAGTTCCACTACGATATTGGAAATGATTTTTATAAATTATGGTTAGATGATACTATGACATATTCATGTGGATACTTCAAATCAAAAAGTGATTCATTAACTCAAGCACAAAAGAATAAAGTAGAGCATATTCTTAAAAAGTTAAACTTAAAAGAAGGAGAAACACTACTTGATATAGGTTGTGGTTGGGGTGAACTGATAATATCTGCGGCAAAAAAATATAAGGTAAAAGCGATGGGGATAACTTTAAGTTCTGAACAATTAGCAAAAGTTAAAGAAAGAATAAAAAGTGAAGGATTAGAGGATCTTCTTGAAGTTGAACTTGTAGATTACAGGGAACTAAAAAATAGAACATTTGATAAAATAGTTAGTGTGGGAATGTTAGAACATGTAGGGCAAGATCATCTTGCAGAGTATTTTTCAAATGTCAATAACTTATTAAATGATAAAGGGGTATCTTTACTCCACTGCATAACATCAACAGAGGTTGGAGGAAATAATACATGGATTGATAAATATATATTCCCAGGCGGATATGTGCCAGCAGTTAGAGAACTAATCAATTGTATGTCAGATGAAAAGTTCACTTTAATTGATGCAGAAAACCTAAGACTTCATTATGGAAGAACTTTGGAGCATTGGGCAAAGAACTTTGAGAATGCATTGCCAGAGATAAGGAAGACTAAGGATGAAACATTTATAAGAATGTGGAGATTGTATTTAAATGCTTGTGCAGCATCTTTTAACTCCGGAAATATAAGTATTCATCAATTTGTATTCAATAAAGGAGTAAACAACGATTTACCATGGACTAGAGAGTATATGTATAAATAAGTCCATATAAGTACTTTAAGAGATAAATTTGTGGTATTACTAAATTATAGCTAATTAAATAAGAAGTAATTTATAGTAGGCAAAAGTACTTAAATTTTAAGTATTTCTGCCTATTATTTGCATTAATTACGAAAATGGAAGGATGATGGTTTATATTAAATATGAATAAATAGATTCTATTATATTAAATGATAGGATTTCTATATAGAAAATATTCAGTTGAATCGATGACAATTATATGATATTATAATAAAGCATTAAATACTATATGGAGAGATGTCCGAGTGGTCGAAGGAGCACGCCTGGAAAGCGTGTATAGGGGCAACTCTATCAGGGGTTCAAATCCCCTTCTCTCCGCCAATTAAAAAACGAAATATAAAGAATGCCTGAGAATTTAGTAATACTAAGCTCTCAGGCATTCTTTATATTTAGATAGTTATTGAAAATATTGTCAATAACTATAGTGGCTTTTGTATGATGATGAATCTATGGCAAATAATACAGTTATAAATGTATATAATTTAATTACAGATATTTGTCTAAATATCTGAAGAACACATATTCCATTATGGCATTCGCTGTTACTCTGGATTTGAATTTAATGCTGTTTATTTCATATTCACTTGAGAATATGAAAAGGCATTTATCAGATAAGTTGGCTAATGTATTATAACCTACACTGGTAACGCATATGATTTTACAGCCTCGTGTTTTTGCTATATTTACTGCCTTGATTACCTGGGAGGTTTCTCCGGACATGGATATAGCAATAATTAGAGTTTTACTATCAAGATCGCTTGCTGTAGAATACATTATGCTGGAGTCGTTAAAATATCTGCAGTTTTTTTCTACAAGATGAAATTTTCTTGAGATATCTATACATACATCTTTAGAGGAACCTTCCCCGTAAAAATCTATTTTTTCAGCATCGTGGATTATACTTATTACTTCATCAATCAGAGAATCATTGATTAAATCTTTAGTTTTAGCAATATCATCAAATAAAAACATATTATCGGATATTTTTTTATGATTATTTTCTCTATCTATTGAATTTCTCAAGTTTGCTTTAAATTCAGAGTATCCTGAGTAAGATAATTTATTACAGAATCTCACTATTGTTGCAGTGGAAGTAAAGGTTTCTTTAGAAAGATCTTGAATTCTCATGTTTGATACCTTTTCAATGTTTTCCAATATATATTTAAGTAAATAATTTTCATTTTTATTTAGAAATTTTCTATTTTTTTCAATAGTATCAAATATTGTCATAAAGTGCCTCCTTAAAAGAATATCACAAAGAGCAGAAAATTGGAAACATCACAAAATTTTGCACCATTCTAGTAAAAGAAATATGATGTTGTGTGTTACTAATTATAACACACAAATGAAAATATTTTCATAAATGTACATTATACTATATGTGAAAAAATTTTCTAAAGCTGTTTAAACCCTTCTCTTATTGATAATATCACATTATACTAAAAGTATCATGAATGGTACCACATGAAAGAGTGTTAAAATTTCTATGACAAGGGATTAATAATACCTTGTACAGTAGATATATAAGGGGATGTTTTAGATGAAAAAATTCAATGTATCATTAGTTGGTGGAGGTAGTACATGGACTCCAGGACTTCTCGCAAGTTTATGTAAATTAAAGGACAGGTTTCCTATAAATAGATTGATTTTGTTCGATATAGATAAAGAACGTCAAGAAACAATTGCAAATTATGCAAAAGTATTGTTTAATGAAAGATACCCTGAATTGGATTTTAGATACACTACAAAGGTTGAAGAAGCTTATATAGATGTTGACTTTGTAATTATGCAAATGAGAACCGGTGGTTATAAGATGAGGGAAAAGGATGAAAAAATTCCTTTAAGCTTAGGCGTAATAGGGCAAGAAACCTGTGGTGCTGGAGGATTTGCGTATGGTCTTAGATCTATAAAAGACATGATTAAAACAATAAAGGATATAAGAAAGTATTCTAAAGATGCTTGGATATTAAATTATACAAATCCAGCTGCTATAGTGGCAGAGGCATTAAGAAGAGAATTTCCAGAAGATAAGAGAGTTTTAAATATATGTGATCAACCAGTTAATTTATTACGTTCTTATGGCAGAGTTTTGGGAAAAGATTCGAAAAACTTTGAACCAGTTTATTTTGGATTAAATCATTTTGGATGGTTTACTAATTTATATGATGAAAATGGAAACGATTTGGTTCCAGAACTTAGAAAAGTAATAAAAGAAAGGGGATTTATTCCTGTAGATGCAGAGCAAAGAGATAAATCATGGTTAGATACTTATGCAATGGTACAGGATATGGTTAATGATTTCCCAGAATATCTTCCAAATACTTATTTACAATATTATTATTATCCTGATTATAAAGTTAGTCATTTAAATCCAGATTATACAAGAGCAAATGAAGTTATGGATGGAAGAGAAAAGAGAGTTTTTGAAGAATGTAGAAGAGTCGCTAAAGCTGGTACTGTAGAAGGTTCTGTGATGGTTCATAATGATGCACACAGTGAATTTATGATAGAAGTGGCTGAATCTATTGCTTATAATCTTAAAAAAATATATATCGTAATTGTAAAAAATAATGGAATAATTTCAAATTTAGATGATGATGTAATGGTTGAAGTTGCTTCGATAATGACAGCAAATGGACCAAGGCCTCTTTCAGTAGGTAAAATCCCTACATTTTACAAAGGTCTAATTGAATCACAATCAGCTTATGAAAAATTAACAGTAGATGCTTATTTTGAAGGTTCATATGAAAAAGCGTTACAGGCATTAACTATGAACAGAACTATCGTATCTGCTAAAAAAGCAAGAGCGGTACTTGATAAATTAATAGAAGCCAACAAGGAGTATTGGCCTGAATTTAAATAATAAGATTTAAATAGAATATTGGTATATTAAAAAACAGTACCAATATTCTAATAAAATATGAAATAATTATTATATTAGGAGGAAGAATAAATGACAAATACAAGCTATTTCTCTAAATTTCAACAATTAGGAAAAGTATTAATGACCCCAATACTTATATTGCCAATTGCTGGTATATTAATGGGAATTGGGTCTGCATTTTTAAGCCCATCTGTAATGAAAACGATGCCTTTTTTGCAAATGCCATTTTTCAAGTTGTTTTTTAGTTTGCTTAAATCATCAGGATCAATTGTATTTAATAATTTGCCGGCAATCTTTGCAATATCAATAACTATAGGTTATGCAAAAAAAGAGAAAGGTATTGCAGCTTTATCTGCTTTTTTAGGATATATGGTTATGAATGTAACCATGAGCGCCTTACTTATTAATCTTGGTAAAATAAACCCAGATAAACTGCTTGTAGGACAATCAAATATACTAGGAGTTCCAACAGTTGATACAGGAGTTTTTGGTGGAATAATAGTAGGATTTTTAATCGTTTATCTACATAATAAATATTATAATATATCTTTACCTCCTGTTTTATCAATATTTAGTGGTACAAAATTTGTCCCAATGGTTTCTATTATCGGATCATTAATTTTAGGATTAGCATTGTCTGTAGTATGGCCTTTTATTCAAGGTATATTAATTGAATTAAGTATATTAATTAAAAACTCTGGTGCTTATGGATCTATGATATACGGTCTAGCTGAGCGAGCTCTTCTTCCTTTTGGACTTCATCATTTTGTATATCTTCCATTTTTCTTTACAAGTCTTGGTGGTAGTATGGAGATAGGTGGAAAAGTAGTTGAAGGTGCTGTTAATATTTATCAGGCTCAGTTAGCTACTCCAGGAGAAATGTTTAATATTGATGTCACTAGATTTGCTATGAATGGTAAAGTTATAGAATCTATGTTTGGATTGCCAGGGGCAGCTTTGGCTATGTATAAGTGTGCAAAGCCTGAAAGAAAAAAAGTTATAGGGGGATTTTTTCTTGCAGCAGTAATTCCAGCCTTCTTTTCTGGAATTACAGAACCAATTGAATTTGCATTTTTATTTGTAGCACCAGCATTATATGGAATTCATGCTATATTTGCAGGAACTGCTTATCTTGTAACTTATTTGTTACAAATTAATATACCTGGAAGTGCAGCTTTTGGTGGACCTTTCTTAAGCTTTATATTTAATGGAATTATGCAATCAGATAAAGGTTCTCACTGGATATTTGTTCCTATAGTAGGTGTAATATATTTTTGTTTATACTATTTCAGTTTCAAATTTGCAATAAAAAAATGGGATTTAAAAACTCCAGGACGAGAACTTGAAGAAGATTCAGAAGAAATTTCAGTAGTTTCATCAAGTAATACAATAATTAATGATATAGTCGATGCACTTGGAGGAAAAAATAATATTAAAAGTGTAGATGCCTGCTTTACAAGATTGAGGGTTTCTGTTAATGATATGTCTATGGTTAAAGATGATAATATATGGAAGAAACTTGGTGCTAATGGAGTTGTTAAGGTTAAAGATGGTGTTCAGGTCATCTATGGAGCAAAAGCTGATGTTTATAAAACTCAAGTAAGAGATTTACTTGGAATGGAATAGGTGATTATATATGTTTAGTAAATTATTTAAGAAAAAAAATGATATTGTAATATATTCTCCGATAAAGGGGAAAATTGTTGATATTTCCGAAGTCCCAGATCCAGTGTTTTCTGATAAAATTATGGGTGAAGGTATTGCAGTAATTCCTGAAGATAATATTATATGCTCACCAGTAAATGGTTATGTAGCTCAAATTTTTAAAACTAAGCATGCAATTTTACTAAAGAGTAGTGATGATTTAGAAATAATAATTCATATTGGATTAGAAACAGTTAATTTAAATGGTGAAGGTTTTGAAGTGTTAATAAATGAAGGTGACGAAGTAACTACAGGTAAAAAACTTATAAAAGTAGACTTTGAGTTCATGAAAAATAAAGGGATTAATACAATAATTCCAGTTGTCATAATTAATCATGCGGATAGAAATATTATTAAATATTTTGGAGACAAGCAAACTGGAGCTGAGATAATGAAAATCTCACAATAGCCAATTAATATGGATAATAAAGGGAATAGTGTGCAATTCAAGTCTAATAATAAGATTTGAAATTATAGACCTGTTTCCCTTGTTATGTAAGTGTATAGATAACTAGCACAACTCGTTAATTTATATATCTGTTTATAACATATTCTGCATCATCAGATAATTTTAGGTATGTGCGTAAAAAATGATTTGAAGTTGGTTAGTTAAAATAGGGAGAATTGAATCATGAAGTAGATTTAGTTTTTAACATAAATTATTTCTATCATCAGTTAAAACTGAAATATATTTTTCGGAGTGTTCGTGATGATGGAAAAAGGAATAATTGAAGAGTTAAAAAACAATTAAAAGAAGAAGTGATGACTGAGATAAAGGCAGAGGTGGCAAAAAACAAGCAGATTAAAATATGAGATAAAGAAGATTTAATGAATATGTTTAAGATGGGAAGAACAAAATTTAAAAAATTATAGATAATAAACAATCGCCTATTAAAGTTATAGGACAAGAATGCTATGTGACTAATAATAAGTTACAAGCGTGGTTTTATGACTTTGAGGGTATGAAGATTGATATAGACTAACCGTAGTTTACCTCAAAAGATTGTAATCTACCATATTTTTTGTAATCAGTATTGTAATCAAATAATGAAAAATAGGATTGAAAGCTTTGGAAAAACTAAGGTTACAGAAATGACGAGAAAGCTTTCAAATCCCCTTCTCTCCGCCATGAAATAAGATGTGAAGAATGCCTGAGTGCTAAGTAAAACTAAGCACTCAGGCATTTTTTAATATTTTTAAGTTGTCCAAATCATACCTCAAACTACCGTATAAGACGTTAATTTTCCAGCTATATTCTAATCAAAATAGGGTGATGCAACCAACGCTTTATGCGAGCGTGGATGGGAGATAATACTACAATAGGTTGATTAGTCAACTTGACGATGATAAAGTATTGTTGACTAATCAATTATATTGCAATATGATAAGATGATAAATTTTAAAAGTATAAATTTGATAATGTTTATAAGTAAATATGGACAATGAGCTGTTATATTATCACTTTGTAGTAAGAGATCAATTACCATGCTTTCAATAATTAAAAAGATTATTCAAAAGTAATTTATATAAGTCTGTTGTGAGAACGGGTTGTATGATGATCAAGATTATGTGAATATAAATAGAATATTTATATTATATGAAGTAAAATTGTTCCACTATAAACGTTGACAAGTCAACACAGTGTAAATATAATATAGTAGACTAATCAATTATATTATAAGGAGAGAATGATTATGGATGTTGAAAGCATGAACCTCATAATGATTACAAGTAAAATTTTTAGATATAAGCAAATGTATTTAGAAAAGGCCTTAAAAAAATATGGATTAAGCAGTGGTTCCAGCCCATATTTGTTTAATCTTGAAGGAAACGAAGGTATAAGCCAAAACGGCTTAAGCAAAGAACTTGGTAATGACAAGGCAATGTCTGCAAGAACAATTACAAAATTAGTAGATCTTGGTTACGTTTATAGAGAACAAGATGAAAAAGATAGCAGATCTTATAAATTATATCTAACAGAGAAAGCTAAAGAAGTATTGCCCAAAATTCATGAAGATGTTCAAACGTTGATGAGTTTAATAACAGAAGATGTATCAGAAGCAGAAATGTTAATTACAATGCAGTCTTTAAAGAAAATTCTAATCAATATCCGAAGATTAAACGAATTTGAGAATTAAGGTAATATGGTTATGTAAGTTAAATATTGACAAGTGACAAGGGAGGAAAATTTATGGAAAATATAAAAAATAGAAGCAAATGGTCCATATTAGTAATAGTTTTAATGTTTACAGTTATGTCTGCTCTAGATGGTAGCATTGTAAATGTAGCATTACCTAAAATGGCTACTGCTTTAAATGTAACAACATCTAGTATACAATTAGTTGCAACAAGTTATTTAATAGTAATTGCTGGGACAGTATTGATTTTTGGAAGACTTGGAGACATGCTTGGAAAATCCAAGATGTTTACATTCGGATTAGGATTATTTACCCTTGGATCGTTACTATGTGGTATAACAAATTCTTTTCCAATACTTATTTTAGCAAGAATAGTACAAGCTATAGGCGCTGCTGGAACTATGGCTAATAATCAAGGGATTATTACAGAAACATTCCCTCCACATGAAAGAGGAAAAGCTCTTGGATTTTTAGGTACTTCTGTAGCTTTAGGATCTCTAATAGGACCAGGACTTGGAGGACTAATAGTAGGCGCAGCAAGTTGGGAATATATTTTTTTGATAAATGTACCTATTGGAGTAATAGCATTATTTTATGCTATTAAATTGTTACCGAATGGGAATAAAACAGTTAAGGGAAAATTAGATATCTTAGGAGCTGTATTATTTATGTTTGCAATAGTTCCACTCTTTGGAGCTTTAGATGAAGGGTTGAATATTGGCTTTTCAGATCCAATGATTTTATTGAGCTTTGCCATCGCAATTGTCTCATTTATAATATTTATTTTTGTGGAAAAGAAAAAAGAAGATCCTCTATTACAATTAAATATATTTAGCAATAAATTATTTTCTTTAAGTATATTTTGTGCATTTGTAACTTTTGTGGCAATCTTCTGTAACAATATTATTCTGCCATTTTACCTTCAAGATGTAATGAATTATACACCAGAACATACTGGATTAATAATGATGGTTTATCCATTACTCTTAACTGTAGTAGCACCTCTTAGTGGAAGCTTATCAGATAAAATTGGTTCAGAGCTTTTAACCTTCATAGGTTTGATACTTATAAGCCTAGGTTTAATATTAATGTCCACTTTAAATGTAAATTCAACTGTAATAATCACAATAATATTCATAGGAATTATGTCTATTGGTATGGGATTATTTCAATCGCCTAATAATTCTTTGATAATGTCAACAGTACCGAAAGAGAAACTTGGAATTGCAGGAAGTGTAAATGCTCTTGTAAGAAACTTGGGAATGGTATGTGGGATAGCTTTAGCTACAACGCTTTTATATAGCATGATGAGTTCTATAATTGGATACCGTGTTACAGATTTTGTAGCAGGGAGAAATGATGCTTTTATATATGCTATGAGAACTGTATATATAGCGGCTGCAGTAATAAGCTTAATCGGTGCTGCCTTGACTTTTTTAAGACTAAGAAGTAAAAAGCTGAAAAGCTCTAATATGCATTTGGAGCACCAGTTTAAAGTTTAATATGAATAAAGGTAAATATATACCTTTATTCATAGAAACATATTTAAAAAGATAACTATATTCCTATGTAACTATAAATATATGTAAATATTTATAGGACATATAAGAGCTTCAGACATCATTGTGTAAAATAAGAGTTTATGAAATATAAGCTCTTATTTTTTTGGTGTGCCCAGCATGGGCACGTACTAATCGGTGAAAGTCCGTAATGGGGGCTTATAGTGCTAGATCATAATTATAAGAAGTATACGAACATATGTTTGAAATTAATGCATTGTTATTGTATAATATGGATAAAGTATAAATTTAAGGAATAGGGAAGAACGAAAGCTATGGGTATAAAGAGTGAACTTGAAAGAACTAGAGACGAATTAAATATATTAATTGACAATAAGGAAATAATTACAAATGATAAGGAATTATTAGAACTTAGTATAAAGCTAGATAAGTTGATTAATGAATATATGAACAGTATTAATAAAAGTATTTAGGTATTTTTTTATCGCAAAAATTCGAACTGATGTTTTTATATTATCTGTAGATTAGTATTTCTAAATCATATAGTTTTATGAATATATAAAAACAATGATATTAGCCAGAAAATAATAAAACATGTTCTTACCATTTGCACTTAAGTGAAAATAGCAAGGCATGTTTTCTCTTGAAAGTGTAATATTAGAATATATGGTTTTATATTCTAGTATATTTAATTTCATATTACACACAATAATAACTGAAAGAGGTGGTTCTCATGGACATTGATTTTAACAATAATATTTTAGGATTAGTCCGAAAATGATTTTAAAGTCCCCATAAGTACACTTGTTTCGAAACAGACCAGGGTTTAAAAATAAACCCTGGTTTTATTTTGAAGTATCAGAGAAGATTGTCTGATCAAGTATATAGATTGCATACGTTATGAATTAGCTAGATTCTAATGGAGCTCATTCCAATAACCTTTGTTTGCATCCATTAAATCTTTTAATAATTCTTTAGCAATATTAGTATTTACAACTGTACGATTTAATACAAGTGCCTGTAATGCTTTTTGATAGCTTCCTTCTAAGCACGCGTCCACTGATAATTTTTCATATGCATATTGATTTTCCATAAGTCCTTTGTAAAAAGTAGGTACACTTCCTACGGCTAATGGTTCAACACCATTACTTCCAACACGGCATGGAACCTCTACCATCATTCCAGATGAAACATTTTGAATAGCTCCGTTATTTTCCGTAATTATTAAGAAGATTTCATTTGTATTATTTGCGATTGCTGTTGCTAAATCAACTATATATTCTGCATGGCATCCCACATCACTGGTGATTTCATATTTGGTACCATGCATCGTACCTAGAGAAATAATTTCACGCAATCTTTCGTAAGTTTCTTTTTCATTTCCATCCATTACTTCATTAGCACGTGTGTATTTGGGATTTTCTTTATCTCTCATTTTATTTGGGTATAAATAATATTGCAAATATGTGTTTGGCAGATATTCATCATAATCATTAATCATTTGACTCATAAAGTCAAAGGTTGCTTTCCATGAAGGTTCTTTAAAAAGAGGTTCTGTTTGTACATCTACTGGGGTTTTTAATATTTCTCTTAATTTAGGTAAATAATCCTCTCCGGTCTTTTTATCTAAGATATTGGTGAACCAGCCAAAATGATTTAAACCAAAATATTTAGGCTCTAAATCTTTTCTTTTTAAGCCAAGCACACTTGCGTAAATGTCCATGATTGCAATTGGCATATCACAAATGTTTATAATACGATGATCACTAGGAAATACTCTCTTTGTTGCTTCAGCAACAATTGCAGCTGGGTTTGAATAATTTAAAATCCAACATTCTGGAGAATAAGTACGAATATTTTTTATTATGTCAATAACAGCAGGAACACTTCTTAATCCATAAGCAAATCCTCCAGGACCACATGTTTCTTGACCAAGACATCCATGTTTTAATGAAATTTTTTCATCTTTTTCACGCATTTTTAATCTTCCTGCACGAATTTGCATAAGTGCAAAGTCTATATCTTTAAAGGCTTCTTTTTCATCAGTAGTATATATAATTTCTTCGAGTTCTGGATAATATTCCTTAAATAAGATTTCAGCATATTTTCCAACTATACTTTGACGTTCACTTTCATTATCATATAAGATAATTTTCCTTAAGGGGAATCTATCTTTTTGATTACATAACATTGCGAGCATATCTGGTGTATAACGGCTTCCTCCGCCAACGATACAGATTGAATACTTTTTCATTTTACATTACTCCTTTTAGTTTTATTTTTTTGTGTTTAATACATTAACAAGTTTTTCTTTTTCAGATTCTACAGTCATTCCAATAATAATTTGTACGTTATTCCCTTTAATAACGACACCTTTTTGTTTTGCTTTACTAATTATTTCTTTATCTACTTTGTTAATGTCACTTACATCAATTCTTAAACGCGTAAAGCAGTTGTTTACTTCCACAATATTTTCTGCACCACCTAGCCCTTCAATAAATAATTCGGCATTTTGATTGTTAGGATTATTACTTTCAGGGGAGTCACAGATTATATCATTATTAAGAGATTCTTCCTCTCTACCAGGTGTCTTTATATCAAATTTTTTAATTAGGAAAACAAAGGTGAAGTACCATACTATAGCCATTACAATACCAACGGCAAAGAAAATGTATATCTTAGATAACTTTGGATCTATAACAGAATTGCAAACTATAGTATCAAGTAAGCCATAGATTGAATATGTCCTTGATCCTAATACCCAAAGTAGCATTTCTGAAAAGCCAGTGAGTAATCCGTGTACTAACCAAAGTAATGGTGATATAAAAAGAAATGAGAAATCAAGTGGCTCTGTAATACCTGCCACCATTGAAACGAAGAGTGTTGGTATAAGCAAACCTTTCACAGTGCTTTTATTTTCTGTTTTTGCAGTTTTTATCATAGCAAGAACTATACCTAAGCTTGCGAAGATTTTTGCAAATCCAAAAGTAGCAAATCTTATCGAAGGATCAATAGCTGTTAAATTAGCACCACTACCCATTTCTGCATAGAAAATGTTTACGGCGCCTTGAACAGTATTACCATCAATTTGGGAAGTTCCTCCAAATCCAGTGAAGCAAAATGGCATCCATAATAAATGATGTAATCCTGTTGGAATTAAAAATCTGTTACCAAATGCATATACGAATACTCCTAATGCGCCTGCGCCTTTCATGAATATTGATAAACAAGAAATGCCATAATTTATAACAGGCCATACATAACTAAGTACAATTGCTAATATTAAAGTAATTGGTATCATAATTATAAATACAAGTCGTGATCCGCCGTATACTCGAAACATTTCTACGAATTGTATATTAGACGCTTTATTAAACACGTATCCAGTAATACATCCAAGTATTATGCCTAAAAATACATTCATATCTACTACCTGGAATCCTAAAACAAGGTTTTGCCCAGTTCCAAATAACCCCATGGCGCCAGGCTGAGCTAGCATATTTTGTGAAGTAAGCCATGCATTGTTTCCAGCCAAAAATATAATGTACACAATCAGACTAATAATAGCAGCGTCCACTTTTTTATTTTTAGCAAATGCGGTTGTTAGTCCAACACAGAAAATAATAGAAAGATTATTTAACATAGCATTCATCATGGTCTTTAATAAAGTTCCAATAAAAATCATAAATGATGGCATAAAGCTGAGTTGCATAATGACAGCAATAGCGAGACCAGTTCCCATGATTGCTAAAAACATTACAGGTTGAACTGCGGCCTGTGAAAACTTTTGACTTAATGATAATAATTTTTCTTTCATATAATATGTACCTCCTTTTATTTGTCTTTAGAATACACTAGAATATATAGAGTATCAATGGAATTGCCACTTCTATGATAATGTTTACTTTTAGTGAAAAAGTTCACTGAACTACAAATATAAGAAGATCTGTTAGAAGTGAACATTGTAAAGAGTTTTACAAAGTAATCTACTTTTAACAGACCTTTCATGGAGTAAATATCATATTTAATTGAGTTTATAGACACTAGTTTCTTTGTGGCGATAAATATTTATTAGAATATTTGCTTAATGCTAATTCTAATAAGATTATTAAATTTGAAGTGAAAAAATTAGGTAGGTAATGCTCTTTATCTGATTTTGTTCCAGCAACCTCTATTGTCATATGAGCTATTTTGCCCAATGGAGAATCTTTAGTTGAAGTAAAGGCTACAACTTTAAAATTATTCTCTATAGCTACGTTAACCTTTTCAAGAACTTCTGACCTTGCCCCAGAATAAGAAAGAAAAAAATAAAGTCCAGATTTATTCTTACTGAATGCTTCGTAATGATAGCTGCTAGCGGCATCAAATCCAAATGATAATAATTTTTGTAAGTAATATTCCTTAGCACTGTCGCAAAAGCCTAGGGAATCAAGATAGATTCTTTTTTCGCTATATTCTCTTAGTAATTCCACAAGCATATTAACATGAATTGTTAAAGTCTCACTTTCATAAGTACTAACAATATTATTCGAAAAGTCCAATTTGAGTGCATTATTAGTAGAGGCAAGAATTGTATAATACATTTCACTATATCCGCTGTAGCCAAGTTTCTTCGATAATTTTATAATTGCTGCTTTTGAAACAAAGCATTCTTGTGCAACTCCATTTATTCCAACCCTTTCATTTTTGCTGATATGCTCATGTATTTTATTCAATATTATTTTTTCAAGCTCTGAGAGGTTTATATTACTTTGCATTTTTAACACTTCCCGTCTATAAAAATAATTCTTATGCGTATAAAATTACTTTTCCTTTAGTATATCATTATGATTAAGTTAAAATCTACATAATAGATAAAAGAGTAATCTTATTTATAGACGTTTGAGAATACTGAAACTGCTATTATGTGGTATTTAATTAACTGTAGATTAAAAGTTTCTATAAGTTTTTGGAGTCATATTCATAATCTTAAGAAAGTTTCTATTAAATGAACGGATGCTTGAGTAGCCACATTTATAAGTAATATCAGTAATCGGGTCTTCTGTATTTTTTAATAAATATGCCGCGTAATTAATTCTATTTTGATTAACAAAATCAACAAACGATATTCCGAGTACATTATTTAAATATTTGGATAGGTAATTGTAACTGTAGCAAAATTCATCTGCAATGCTTTTTAATGAGATATCTTTAGTAAAATTATTTTGAATATAGTTAAGGATTTTATGTAATAATTCATAATCATTTTTCACGCTTATAAGTAATTGCGTATGTTCCATAACTTCAGAACAAAGCAAATAAAGACAAGCTTTCATCTCGAGAACATTGACATTATCTCTGAAAATTTTGTCTAGTATAAGAGCTCGCGCGTTATGTGATAAATTAAAGACTGGATTTTCGAGAAATTTACCATAGATCATGCTGTCAAATGTTTTTACATATTCGGGGGAAAATATGCAAATACGAGCATCAGAGTACTTTTTAGTTGAGAGAGAGTGGATTTCGTAAGGCAAAATTAATATACATTCATCCTTTTTTACTTCAAGATTTCTATTATTAACAGAAATTTGAAGATCTCCATCAATAACAGATATGAACTCGAAGCTTCGATGTAGATGAACAGGGTAATTAAGATTAATTGGATGGTAGTGGGAAAAAAGAGTGTTTTCTCCAAAGTGGTGCGACTCGTATTTTAACATAGAATACCTCCAAGAGAGTAAATTTTGTCTACAATTATATAAATACTTTCTTGTTAAGTCAACCATAAATTTTATATTATTAAATTACAAATTGAATATTGTATTATAGATTTTAATCTCCATAAATATTTAAGGAATAGAGGGATATAGATGAATGGTGAGCAAGAAAATACTCATGAATTTGCAGTAAAGGCAGCAAAAGAATTAGTATCTAAGATGACATTACAAGAAAAAGCGGAGCAATTAACTTATCAATCACCAGCAATAAAGCACTTAAATGTACCTGAGTATAATTGGTGGAATGAAGGTCTTCATGGGGTAGCTAGAGCTGGAACAGCAACTGTGTTTCCTCAAGCGATTGGTTTAGCCGCTATATTTGATGATGAATTCCTGGGAAAGGTTGCAAATATTATTGCTACAGAGGGACGTGCTAAATACAATGAATACAGCAAAAAAGACGACAGAGGCATATATAAGGGATTAACTTATTGGTCTCCCAATATAAATATTTTTAGAGATCCTAGATGGGGACGTGGACATGAAACTTACGGGGAAGACCCTTATTTAACATCTAGATTAGGGGTTGCATTCATAAAAGGATTGCAAGGAGAAGGAAAATATTTAAAGTTAGTTGCTTGTGCAAAACATTTTGCAGTTCATAGCGGACCAGAAAGGTTAAGGCATGAATTTAATGCGGTAGTTAACAAGAAGGATCTATATGAGACATATTTACCAGCATTTGAGGCATGTGTAAAAGAGGCAAATGTTGAAAGTGTAATGGGAGCATATAATCGTACAAATGGGGAGCCATGTTGTGGCAGTAAAACTCTTTTAAAAGATATTCTAAGAGGCAAATGGGAATTTAAAGGACATGTAGTATCTGACTGTTGGGCTCTTGTAGATTTCCATATGCATCATATGATTACTAGCACAGCAACTGAATCAGTGGCATTAGCAATAGAAAATGGCTGTGATCTTAACTGTGGAAATATGTATCTTAATTTGTTATTAGCATATAAAGAAGGTTTAGTAACTGAAGAACAAATAACTACAGCTGCAGAAAGATTGATGACAACAAGATTTAAATTAGGTATGTTTGATGAAGAGTGTGAATATAACAAGATACCGTATGAGGTAAACGATTGTAAAGATCATAATGAAATTGCCTTAATAGCTTCTAGAAAATCTATGGTATTGCTAAAGAATAATGGAACTCTTCCATTAGATAAGTCAAATTTAAAGTCAATAGCAGTAATTGGTCCTAATGCAAATAGCGAAATAATGTTAAAGGGGAATTACTCTGGAACAGCATCTAAGTATACAACAATATTAGAAGGAATTCATAATGCAGTTGGTGATGATGTGAGAGTATATTACTCTGAAGGATGTCACCTATTTAAAGATAAAGTGGAAGACTTAGCAAGGCCAGATGATAGATTATCTGAAGCGATTTCAGTAGCAGAAAGATCTGATGTAGTTGTATTATGCCTAGGATTAGATTCCACAATTGAAGGAGAACAAGGGGATGCGGGTAATAGCTACGGGGCAGGAGACAAAGAGAATTTGAACTTGCCAGGAAGGCAACAAAATTTACTCGAAAAAGTACTTGAGGTTGGAAAGCCAGTTATTGTTGTCCTTGGAGCTGGAAGTGCTTTAACACTAAATGGTGCAGAAGAAAAATGTGCAGCCATTTTAAATGCATGGTATCCAGGTAGTCATGGAGGTACTGCTGTAGCAGATATATTATTTGGAAAATGTTCTCCAAGTGGTAAGTTGCCAGTAACTTTTTATAAAGATACTGCTAATCTCCCTGAATTTACTGACTACTCAATGAAGGGAAGAACTTATAGATATTTAGAACATGAGAGTTTATATCCATTTGGGTATGGTTTAACTTATTCAACAGTAGAATTATCTAATTTACAAGTGCCTTCTGTTAAACCTGGCTTTGAGAGTTTTGATATTAGCATAGATATTAAAAATACTGGGGAATATGATATTGAAGAAGTAGTTCAATGTTATGTAAAAGATATAGAATCAAAATATGCTGTATTAAATCATAGCCTAGCAGGATTCAAACGCGTTTCATTGAAAAAAGGAGAAAGCAACATTGTAACAATAAAATTGAATAAGAAATCATTCGAAGTTGTAAATGATGACGGAGAAAGGCTTCTTGATAGTAAGAAATTCAAATTATTTGTAGGGGTATCACAACCAGATAAGAGAAGCTTTGAGCTTACCTCAGTAGCGCCATTGGAAGCAAATATTGAATTAATATAGAGATTTAAATTATATATTAAACAGACAAATTATAATTACAAAAATGTAAGTTAGTATGGAAATAAATATTCAAAGAAAAGATAGGAGAGAATCATATGAAAAATATTGCAAAACAAAACGAACCTCTAGTAACTCATATTTATACGGCAGATCCTTCTGCACATGTATTTGAAGGTAAGATCTACATCTATCCTTCTCATGATCTTGACCAAGTACAGATTTCAAACGATAATGGTGACCAATATAACATGGAAGATTACCATATTTTATCTCTTGATGATACTAATTCACCTTGTATCGATAATGGAGAAGCACTGCACTTAAAAGACATTCCATGGGCAAGTAAACAATTATGGGCTCCAGATGCTGCTTATAAGAATGGAACTTATTACTTGTTTTTCCCAGCAAGAGATAAAGAAGATATCTTTAGACTTGGAGTAGCTACTAGTGAATCTCCTTCTGGACCATTCAAAGCGCAAGAAAGTTATATACCTGGAAGCTATAGCATTGATCCTGCTGTTTTAATGGATGACGATAATAGATCATATGTTTATTTTGGAGGCCTTTGGGGAGGACAGCTAGAAAAATGGCGAACTGGCACTTTTAATCCAGATGGAGACGGTCCTGCTGCTACAGCACCTGCTATAGGACCAAGAGTAGCTGAATTAAATGATGATATGCTTACATTTAAAGAAGCTCCAGAGGAGATATCAATTGTTGATGAAGATGGAAATCCTATACTTGCTGGTGATGAAGAAAGAAGATATTTTGAAGGACCATGGGTTCATAAATATGATGGAAATTATTATCTTTCATACTCTACTGGTAGCACACATTGCATAGTATATGCTATGAGTAAGAATCCAAAGGGACCTTATACATTTAAAGGAAAAATACTTGATCCTGTAATTGGTTGGACAACTCATCACTCAATTGTTGAGTTCCAAGATAAATGGTATTTATTCTATCATGATAGTTCTTTATCAGGTGGAGCAGACAACAAACGTTGTGTAAAATACACTGAAATAAAGTACAATGATGATGGTACTTTACAAAAAGTAGAGTTATCTTAATAATCTAAATTATAATAAATATGTATCTTGAAAGTTTATAGAAAGGTACTTCATATTTGAAATTCACCCTGTCAAGTAGACAGGAGAAATAATGAAAAATTATGATGCTAAGGTCTGATTTCAATAGTCCATTGGAGTCAGGCTTTTTAATATTTTATATAGTCTGTTTATGTATAAAATTCTTAACTTAAGGAGGAGAATTATGTTAAAAATTAAAAACCCAATCTTAAAGGGCTTTAATCCAGATCCATCTATATGTAAAGCTGAGGACAATTATTATATTGCAACCTCTACTTTTGAATGGTTTCCAGGAGTTCAAATTCATCATTCCAAAGATCTAGTGAATTGGGAGCTTATAGCACATCCATTGAATAGAGTCTCTCAGCTAAATATGTTAGGAACCCCTGATTCAGGTGGAATTTGGGCGCCATGTTTGTCCTATAATAAAGGTATCTTTTACTTAATATATACAATAGTAAACAACAATGGACATATTAAAGATACCCATAATTATCTGGTAACCTCAAGTGATATTTGTGGTGAGTGGTCAGAGCCTGTTTATCTTAATTCGAGTGGTTTTGATCCATCTCTATTCCATGACGATGACGGAAAAAAGTGGCTTATAAACATGAAATGGGATAATCGTATAGGAAAGAATAATTTTGCTGGTCACCTTTTACAAGAATATGATAAAAAAAACAAATGCCTTACTGGCCCTGTAATTAATATTTTTAAAGGGACAGATTTGGGTTGCTCTGAGGGTCCTCATATATATAAGCATAATGATTACTATTATTTGATGGCGGCTGAAGGAGGCACTAGTTATGAACATGCAGTAACACTTGCTCGTTCGAGAAAACTTACGGGTCCCTATAAGGTTCATCCACAAAATCCAATTCTTACTTCTGTGGGAAGTGATATGCATAAAGTTCTTCAAAAAGCAGGACATGCAAGCATTGTGGAAGGTCCTAATAATGAATGGTTTATGGTTCATCTTTGTGGAAGGCCTCTTCCTGAAACAGATCGCTGCATTCTAGGAAGAGAAACGGCTATACAAAAGGTGGAATGGCGTGAAGATGATTGGCTTTATTTATGTTCTGACACAGATAACTTACCGTCTTGGGAAATAGAAATTAACAATAACAGTGAAAGTGAATCAAATAATGAAGAAGATGTCTTAGTTTCACAGTATGACGATTTTAATAATACTTTACTAAATATAAATTTTCAGTCCTTAAGAGTTCCTGCGGAAACCTTTATGTCACTTACTGAAAGGCCAGGATTTTTAAGGTTATATGGAAAAGAATCAATGTTTTCCAAGTTTACACAAAGTATGATAGCAAGACGTCAGCAGAACTTTGTTTATTCTGCCGAAACCTGTGTTGAATTTGAACCTGAAACAACCTTGCAGCTTGCAGGATTAATTTGCTATTACAACACAGAAAACTATTATTATTTGAGGATAAGCATGGATGAAGAATTAGGAGGCAAATGCATAGGGGTTCTAGCTAGCATAAATAATGATTTATCAGAGTCCATGACTCAGGATGATAACATCTTGATAACTGATGTAGAACGTATTTATCTAAAAGTGGAAGTGAATTTTGGGCAACTTAGATTTTTCTTTGCTACCAATAAGAACGAGTGGAGGCCTATAGGCAAAGTTTATGACGCAAGTACATTGTCAGATGATGCTATCAAAGGTTCATGGGCTTTCACCGGTGCTTTTATAGGAATTGCGTGTCAGGACTTATCGGGTATGAATAAGTATGCAGATTTTGATTATTTTTCATATGTAGAGGTGAGATAAGTTAAAATCCCAATTGCATTATCATAAATGGTTCATATGTCAAAACAGGTGGTTTCAATATAGATTTAAACCACCTGTTAATATATAATATACGGAGATAAATAAGAAGTATTTTAAAAATTTATTTATCAAGTTTAAGTTGATCTTCGCCCCATACATATAATTCCTTTAATGTAGGAAGTAAGGCTTTTCCTCTTTCTGTCAAAGAATATTCAACCCTAGGGGGAATAGTTTCATATTGAGTTCTAACAATTAGCTTATGTTCTTCTAATTCCTTTAAGGACTTTGTAAGCATCATGTTAGTAACACCTTTAACTTTTCGTTTTAATTCATTATATCTAGTAGAATCTTTACTTGATAAATACCACATGATAGGTAATTTCCATTTTTGACCTAAAATATCAAGTGCATATATAACAGGACACTCTGTTTCATAGATATTATCATCAGGGAATTCTTTATTATAACGCATATAATCACTCATAAGTATAGCTCCTTTGAATCTTATAGTATACTTTTTATACTGACACAGAAAAAACTGCATACTTGTATATTTATACCTTTATGTTATATTGATTATAACAGAAAAATAAAACATTAAAAAGAGGAGTGTTATTTGTGAAGGTTTATGCTATCAATGGAAGCCCAAGAAAAAATAAAAATACGGCTACATTACTTCAAAAAGCTTTAGATGGAGTGAAAGAAGCGGCGAAAGATAAAGAAATTGAAACTGAAATAATTAATTTATATGATTATAACTATACTGGATGCAAAAGCTGCTTTGCTTGTAAGAGACTTGAAGGGAAAAGTTATGGGAAATGCGCAGTAAAAGATGATATTCAAGAAGTTTTAGAAAAAGTGTCTCAAGCTGATGGAATCATTTTTGGATCTCCAGTATATTTTTTAGATATAACAGGTCAATTGCGATCATTCATCGAACGATTATTATTTCCTTATTTAGTGTATGATAAAAATTATTCTTCACTGGCACCAAAAAAAATGCCAACAGCAATAATTTATACAATGAATGTAACAGAAGAGATAATGAATAAGTCTGGTTACTTATCAACTTTTAATAATGTAGAAGGAGCGATTGAAAGAATATTCACAAAACCATTAGTTATGTATTCAAATGATACTTATCAATTTAATGATTACTCAAAATATAAAATGGAAGTATTCTCTGAAGAAGCAAAAGCAGAACATAGAAAAGTTCAATTTCCTTTAGATTGTCAAAAGGCATTTGAAATAGGGGCTAGTCTAATAAAGTAATATATATAAGTTTAATCATAAAACATTTTACAAAGTCATAATAGATGAGGTATAAAGATATTAACTTAAATGAATGGAGATGTATATATGAAATTTATAGAATTAGCTGCCAAAAGATATTCTGTAAGAAGTTTTGACACAAAGAAAATCAGTCAGGAGGATTTAAATTTAATTTTAAAAGCAGGACAATTAGCTCCGACTGCTGCAAATCGTCAACCGCAAAGAATTTTGGTACTTGAAAGTGAGGATGCTCTTGCTAAACTACAAACTTGCACAATTTATCATTTTAATGCACCGTTAGCATTACTTATATGCGCCGATAAAAATGAAGCATGGGAACGCAGCTATGACGGAAAAGTCCACACTGATATTGATGGAAGTATTATTGCTACGCATATGATGTTACAAGCTGCTGAACTTGGATTAGGTTCAACATGGGTTGGTCATTTTGATCCTGCGGCTATACGTGAGGCTTTTAATATACCAACAAATCTTGAACCTGTATGTCTTTTACCAATTGGTTATCCAAGTAGCGAGGCTAAGCCAAATCCTAACCACGAAAAAAGAAAGGATATTTCCAAAACTGTCTTTTACAATAATTTTTAATGTATGATTTATTTATTAGGATAATTTAATTGTATAGGAAATTATAGAATTTTTAAGAGTTCAAAGCTAGATGAAATCTGGCTTTAGGCTCTTCGGTATGTTAAGAAGTAACTATAAAATTAAGAGGTATACAAATGAAAAAGGATAAAATAAATAAGATACTAGAAGACTATTGGAATAGTTTTGTGAAATTGTATGGTAAAAGCAAAAATAAAGAAAGCCCGACGTGCAAGCCGGGCTTTAAATATGTGCAAAAAATGAGCTACTACAAACTTAGTTAATTACTTTTGTAGCAGCTCTTTTTATTTTAATTTAGTAAATAAGTACTTTTTAAAACTTATTTAAGAAGTAAAGATTTCAAATGTAGAGGTAAAGATATTACATATAATTAATTAATGCATTACTGTAAAATAACAAATGTAAACGATGTTAAACGCTTTGAAGATGAGAGTTTAGCAAACGTATTCTTAGAGATTTAATAACTTTTTAATCATTATTTAAAAAGTAAAAATTTCAAATGTAGAAGTAAAGATATTAAATATAACTAACTAATATATTATTGTAAAATGTTCATGAAAACGATTAGTGAAAGTTGAGGTGGTTAGAATTGAGTAATGTATTTTTAGAAATGAAAAATATACATAAAAGATTTCCAGGAGTTTATGCTCTTAAGGGAGCACAGTTGGAAATTAAAAAAGGTGAAGTACATGCTTTATTAGGAGAAAACGGTGCTGGAAAATCAACTTTAATGAAAATACTTGGGGGAGTTCATACACAGGATGAAGGTCAAATATTTGTTGAAGGAGTTGATTGTGGAGTTATTAATCCAACTAAAGCTGCACAATTAGGTATTGGATTTGTTCATCAGGAGCTAAATCTAGCAGAGACATTGACGGTTGCAGAAAATGTTTATATGGGAAGACTACCATATAAAAATGAAGCCTTGGGTATTGTTGACTACAAGAAATTACACGAAGATACAGATTCCATAATAAAAAAATTAGGAATAGATATAAAAGCTACTGACCTAGTTATGCAGCTTCCAACTGCAAAGAAACAGATGGTAGAAATAGCAAAGGCAATAAGTTTAAATGCAAAAGCGATTATTTTTGATGAACCGACAACATCGTTATCTCAGAAGGACGTTGAAAACCTTTTTAAAGTTATAAAAACACTAAAAAATGAAGGTGTTGCAGCAATATATATATCACATAGATTAAAAGAGGTTTTTGATATTTGTGATAGAGCTACAGTACTCAGAGATGGTACTTATATTGAAAGCTGTGAACTAGAAGGGATAACTCAGGAAAGACTTATAAATATGATGGTAGGAAGAGATTTGACAGAGCTATTTCCTAAGGAGATTTTTGAACCTAAAGAATACGTTTTAGAAGTAGAAAATATTAGTGATAATGTTGGCAGAGTTAAGAATGTTAGTTTGAAAGCAAGAAAAGGTGAAATTTTAGGACTAGCTGGTTTGGTTGGATCAGGTAGAACAGAACTTATGAGGCTTGTATTTGGCGCTGATAAAATAAGTGAAGGTAAGATAAGAATCAATGGGAAGGAAGTTAAGATTAATTCACCTATGGATGCAATCAATAATGGTATCTGCCTTTTAACAGAAGATAGGAAGAGCCAAGGATTATCTCTAGTAATGAGTGTGCTTGATAATATAACTTTAACTAACTTAAAAGATTTTGTGTTAAATCATAAAAAGTTAAGGGAAACTGGAGAAAGATTTAAGGATGCACTTGAGATTAAAACAGCAAATCTTGATGTTATGGCAGGAACATTATCAGGTGGAAATCAACAAAAATTAATACTAGCTAAATGGTTAAATACGGACTCGGAAATATTTATTTTTGATGAGCCGACTAAAGGAATAGACGTTGGTACTAAAGCTGAAATATATCACATAATGAATGATCTAGTTAGAAAGGGCAAAGTAGTTATAATGGTGTCTTCTGAATTACCTGAATTATTAGGTATGTCAGATAGAATATATGTTATGTGTGAAGGAAAACTCACTGGAGAACTTAGCAGAGAAGAAGCGACACAAGAAAAGATTATGAAATTAGCTACGCTTGGAGGGATTAATAAAGATGAATCAAACAATTAATAATAAAATTGTACAAGAAGAAGGTATTAAGATGAAAAAGGAAGGGTTTAATATTAAAAACTTATTTCTCAAATATTCAATCTATCTAGTACTTGTAGTGCTTATTTTAGTATTCTCAATAGCAAGCCCGGACTTTTTGGGAGCAGCAAATGCTTCAAATTTCTTAAGACAGATTCCTACAGTGGGAATTTTAACTGTTGCTATTACTATGGTAATAATAACTGGAGGTGTTGATCTTTCCATTGGTGCAATAGCTGCATTTTCTGGATGTACAGTAGCCTATCTATCTGTAAAAGGGGTTAGCGTACCAGTTTCTTTACTTGCTGGGTTATTAGTAGGTGCAGTTTGGGGATTATTTAATGGAGTATTAATTACAAAATTTAAATTAGAATCTTTTATACTTACTATGGGTACAAGTTATTTAATAAGAGGATTAATACTATTTTTTACAAATGGGATTTATATCAAGGGTGTTCCGGATTGGTTCTATAATATTTCTAACACAGAAGTTGGAATATCAATAATACACACTAACACTATAGTATTCATCATAATAGTATTAGTAATGGCTTACTTAATGAAAAATACAAGATTTGGTAGATACTGCTATGTGGTTGGATCAAACAAGGAAGCAGGAAGATTATCAGGAATAAATGTAAACAAGCATGTTATAAAGGTATATGCAATAGAAGGTGTTTTAGCTGCAATAGCTGGTATATTACTAATGTCTAGTATAAATGTTGGTGCTCCAAGTGAAATAAATGGTCCAGATCTATTTGCAATGGCTGGTGCAATCATGGGTGGAGTACAATTCGGTGGAGGAGTAGGAACTATCGGTGGAGCTATGGTAGGAATATTTACTATACAAGTATTCCAAAGTGGATTAGCAATCCTTGGAATTAACTCATTCTTACAACAAGCTGTAACAGGAGCTGTTATTGTACTTGCTATAGTTGTTGACTTCTACAGAAAAGGAAGTTTATTTAAGAAAAAAGGCTAATCATAAAAAGTCGTTTGAGCGTAATTTGGTAGACTTGAGGCTTAAGTGTTTACTACTGAATAAGGCTTAAAATATAAAAACATATCTAAAAAATTGGAATTACGGAAGGGGAAAAATTATGAAGAAGAAAATAATTGCTTTATTATCAACAGTGCTTATTGTTGGTAGCTTAGCAGGGTGTGGAACAAAGACACAAGCAGGGGGAACAGCAAGTACAAGTGGAAAAAAGGTTATTTATTTTATTCCAATAGTTGATACAGGAGCTTACTGGTCACCTATGAAGAAAGCAGCCGAGGATGAGGCTAAGGCATTAGGATATGATTTAGTAGTTAAAACTTCACCACCAAATGAAACACAAAAGAACGAAAAGCATATAGGATTCCTTGACGAAGCTATAAAGAATAAAGCAGCAGGAATAGCTATTGCTCCAATGGATCCAGATATGTTTGATAAGAAGGTTAAGGAAGCAAATGATAAGGGAATTCCAGTAGTAACTTTTGATGCTGATGTAAAGACAAAAGAAAATAGAACATCTTATATAGGAACAGACAATAAGCTAGCAGGAGAACAACTTGGTGAAAATGGTGCTAAAGCTTTAAAGGAAAAGGGTGTAACAAAAGGTAAAATTGCAATGGCAGCAGTAAACTTAACTCAAACAACTATGACATATAGACAAGATGGAATAAAAGCTGGATTTGAAAAAGTTATGGGAGCAGATGCTAAGAATTTTGAGTGGTTAGAGCCAATCCAAGATAATGACCAATCAGCAGAATCTAAAAGACAATTAGAAGGACAAATAACTTCAAATCCTGATATGGTAGCTGTATTCTCATTAGGATCAGAAGGACCAGATACAGGTGTAATGGAAGCAATAAAATCTCAAGGTAAATCAGGAAGTATCTATCACTTCGGTTTTGACTATACTCCAACTTGGGAAAATGGTGTAAGTAGCAATTTAATATCAGGAATTGTTGACCAAGATTCTTATGCAATAGGTAAAACTATAATTGATACTTTAGATAAGAAAATAAAAGGTGAAAAAGTTGATGATGTTTATCCAGTACCAGTTAAATGGGTAACTCCAGATAAAATTGTTGAATACGGAAAAGAAAAACAAAAGCAATTTACAACAGAAACTAAATAATAATTAAATACAAATAAAATTAATAAGGGCTAACTCAAATGATTAATGTATTCAAATTTACTTTAGTATATTTTCAAATTGAGTTACCCTTTTTATTGCTATTTAACTAAATGACTATACATATTAATTGGTAATAGGGAATGCTTTATAAGTGATTTAAAATACATATGAAAATCAAGCTTTGAACTAAAGGTTACAAGGAGGTTTAGAGGATGAATTTTGGGAATAATTTTAGTGTGGGTAAAAGATTGGTAATTTCATACACTCTATTATTTATAATTATAACATTGGTAGGACTCATAGGTTTAAAGAGTTTAAGTAAAGTTAATAATGCATCAGATAGTATGTACAATACAGATCTTGTATCTATAGATGTTTTACATAGATTAAACGCAAATTCATTGGAAATAAATAATAACATATTAAGCCTAATTCATGATAGAGATGAATTAATGATAAAAAAATTAAATGATGACATTTCAAAAGAATTTGAACAAGGCAATATACTTATAGATGAATATAGAGGGTTAAATTTAGATGAATATCAAGAGAATGAGCTTGTAAATTATAATGAAATTTATAAGGATTATAAGGAAAAAAGTGATTCGTTGCTAAAGCTTGTAAAGGAAAATAATTATGATGAAGCTATACTAGATTATCGAAATTTATCAGTATCGCGAAGCAAGGTTGCAGCATCACTAACTAAATTATTAGAGTATAGCTCAATTAAGGCAAAGAATGAGAATATTAACAATGCTGATTTATATAGCAAGGTAGAGATACAAATATTAACTTTTATAATAGCAGGGTTGATTCTTACTATAATCTTAGGATATGCAATGACTAGAAATATGATAGTACCTTTAAAGAAGATAAAGAATTATGCGAATAATCTTGCGCAGTATAATTTTTCGGAGAAAATTATACTTAAGGGAAAAGATGAATTTGCACAAACAGGAGACGCTCTTAATATAGCATTGAAAAATGTAAGGGAACTTATTAGGACAATCCTAGATAACTCAACAGAACTATCAGCGTCATCTGAGGAATTAGCTGCATCTGTTCACGAAATAAGTTCGAAGCTTTCTTTTATAAATGAATCGACAGATGAAATAGCAGTAGGAGCTGAGCGGACGAGTTCATCAACCGAGAAATTTGTTTTATCTATCCAAAAGATTAATGAAAATATAAATAATCTAGCTGAAATAGTAAATCAAGAGGTTAAAAAATCAGTAGATATAAGAACCAAATCAAGTAGCATGATGGAAAAAAGTGAAGATTCCATACAATTATCCAGAAAGATATATGAGGAAAAAAACAAAAAAATTAAAGCCGCTATAGAGAGGGGAAAGGTAGTTAAAGAAATAGAAGTTTTAAGTGAATCTATAGTAAGTATTGCTTCAGAGACTAATCTTTTAGCATTAAATGCAAGAATAGAGGCAGCAAGAGCGGGAGAAATGGGAAAAGGTTTCTCAGTTGTTGCAGATGAGGTTGGAAAGCTAGCAGAAGAATCTATTACTACTGTAAGTGGTATTCATGGAATTGTAGAAGAAATAAAAAATGTATTTGAATATTTATCAGAAAATTCAAAAGGAATTTTAAAGTATATAGAACAAAACGTAAACGATGATTATGAGTTTATGATAGAATCTAGTAAAAGTTATGAAAATGATGCTAGATTTATAAATAAAATGTCCGAGGAAATTGCTATCATGGTAAAGGCAATAAATTCAAATATTGATAATGTAGATAGTACAATGAGAGAGTTTTCAATTAATATAGAGAAATCTAAAAATAATTCTAATGAAATATTAGATAGTATAAATGAAGTAACCAAAGAAGTAGAGCAAATTTCCTTTAATACGCAGAATCAAAGTGAATTAACATTAAAATTGAATGAGGTCATTAATAGATTTACTATATAGATGAGTTGTGTTAAAAGTGAATTTTGGTTCCATTAAAATATAAAGTATATTTATATTTTAAGAGAAATTTGAAGACTTGCAGTAAAAGCATAATACAGATATAGTTAAGGAAGGAAAATTTAAATGATTGATCATCATCGACCTAATTATCAGTTTTTTTGGGGAGGGATAATTATTAAAAAAGTAATTTTATTTCCTATAATTTTAATATTTTTAGTTAGTTTAAATGGCTGTTCTTTAGATAAAAAAAATGACACAGAAAATAAAGAAAAAATAACATTAACAATGTGGCATATATGGTCACAAACTACAATGGATGCTAATGGAAGGATAATTCAGGATACGGTGGAAGAATGGAATAAGGCTAATCCTAATGTCCAAATTAAAGTTGAGGCTGTAGAAAATGAAAGATATAAAGCAAAAATAAAGACAGCATTTGCTGTAAACGAGTTACCTGATATATTTTATTCTTGGGGAGGTGGCTTTAGTAAGCCATTCATAGAATCTGGAAAGGTATTAAATCTTAATGAATATATAGATGAAGATACAAAAGATAAGATTAATAAAGATATGCTTAATAATGTAACCTATAATAACAACATATATGGATTACCAATGACTTTATCAGTTGGAACATTTTATTGTAATACAAAGCTCTTTTCACAAGCAAATATTAAAGTACCAGAAAATTATGATGAATTCCTAGATGCAGTAAAAGCTTTTAGGAATAAAGGTATAACACCTCTTTTAGTAGGCGAAAAAGACAATTGGACAGGAATTCTCTATTATGATATCTTAGCTTTACGGGAAGGTGGAATAGGTGGAGTCAGTGATCCGCATGTAGGTGCTAATAAAAGTGATACAATATTAAAAGCTGCATATAGATTAAAGGAATTAGTAGATTCAAAAGCTTTTAATGAATCAAATATGGAGCTTACAAGAGATGAATCTGAGATCTTATTTAAACAAGGAAAAATTCCTATGTATTATACAGGAAACTGGTTCATTGGTGAGATAGGGAATATGGATCCGTCTATAAAGGATAATGTAATCGTTAAGAAATTCCCGGTAGTTAAAGAGGGAGATGGGAATGATAAAGAATTTTTGGGTGGAGCAGTGGATCACTTAATGGTAAGTAATAATACAAAATATAAAAAAGAAGCTGTTGATGCGGCAAAATTTATAGCTGAAAGAATATCAAAAAGATATTTTGAATTTGGTTCAGGGCTTCCAGCGTGGAAATACACTGATGATAAGAGCAATGTAAATAAATTATCTAAGGAATTAGAGACATTAACAGAGAATGCATCATATAGCTTATATGGGGATATTTACTTGGGAGAAGAAAAGGGAAACAGAGAGAAGGAGCTAGTTAGTAAGCTATTTAAAGGACAAATAAGTCCTGAAGACTTCACAAAGGAAATGGTGAAAATAGAATGATGAGGATATGATTAAATGTATAATAAATTTTTTATATTAAAGAATTTGAAGGATAAATATTTAAATTCAAAAATAAGTATAAAGATTATTGTATATTTTTCAATAATTTTTGTGCTTTCAACAGTCATACTTACCTTTGCATATAAGAAAATAAATTCTATTTATAATATAGAGAAGATGAAACAAAGTTCAGTTGAGGTTTTGGAAAGTGCAGAAACTAATACGAGCATGATAATTGATAATGTTAATAACGTCTCAAAGATGATTATATCAAGTGACAATGTTCAAAATACATTAAAGAGAGTTCAGAAAGAAGGGACTGCCTATGATAATATTAGTAATTATCTGATACAATTCACTAATTTTAGCTCTAATATATCTTCAATATATGTATTAGATAACTATGGCAATAAGTATTATTCTGAAAATGTCTTTTATAAGGATTTTCAGATGGATAAGATTAAAAATTCTGAATGGTATAATGAATTATTAGAGGGTAAGGGTAAATATATATTAAGATTAAATGGCGGAGGATTTTTTGAGGGTTATGGTAATAATTATGTATCCTTAATAAGAGAAATAAATGATATAAATACTGGTGAAAAAATTGGCTTGATAATTATAAACATGAATGAGAATGCGTTCTATAATTTAAGTTTGAAGCTAAATAATCAATATGGAACAAGACTTATTATAAAGAATGATAAAGATGAATTGATAACAGGTTCGGAGGTTGATTCTAAAATACTAAGTAGAATAAAAAATTATAATGATTCTAAATCAAAAGTGTTTTTTTTAGAGGAAAAAATACAAGATAAGGATTATATAATATCAAATCTTAAAAATTCAGACTATAACTGGAATCTGACGACTGTAGCAGAATACAATGAATCTCCAGAGCAAACAAAGTATACTAATTATTTTCTTTTGTGTTTTAGTATAATAAATTTCCTACTAATTATTATTGGGTCTATAATAATATCTAAATTTATAACAATGCCTTTAAAGAAGCTTAGTGAATCAATGAAGGGGATTCAAAGTGGAGAGTTTAATATTGTTAATATAAAAACGTACAATGATGAAGTAGGAGAATTAAAAAAGGGATATAATATTGCAATTTCTCAAATTAATTTACTTTTGGATAAAATACGTAAAGATGAAAAGATAAAAAGGCAAAATGAATTGAATTTGTTAATGTCACAAATAAAGCCTCACTTTCTATACAATACGTTTGATACTATTAATTCTTTAGCTCTACTCGGAAAAAATAAAACAATATATGAAATGATAAAAGCCTTGGGTAAATTCTATAGAACAAGCTTAAATAATGGAAAAGATATTATTACTGTAAAAGAAGAAATAAATACGGTAAAAAGCTATCTGATAATTCAAAATATAAGATATGAGGATATGTTTGAGGTTGAATATGATTTAGATCCACGATGCGACGATTTTAAGATAATAAAATTAGTATTACAACCGCTAGTTGAAAATGCTATTTATCATGGAATTAGAAGCAGCAAGAATAAAGGAAAGATAAGAATATCTACCTTTCAAGAGGAAGAAAAAGTTATATTAATTTTGGAAGATAATGGGAATGGCATGGATGAATCACAAGTTAGCAATATAAACGAAAATAAAACTACTGGCATTGGAGTAAGAACTACAAAGGAAAGATTAAGAGTTTTCTATGGAGAAGAGCACGAATTTATTGTTGAAAGCAAGAAAAATGTTGGTACCAGAATAACTATTAAGATGCCTAGAATTAAGAAATAGATTAAGTTTTCTAACGAATATTCTAAAGGGAAGTGGATTATTTTATGGATAGCATTATAAAAGTTATGATAATTGATGATGAACATCTTATAAGGGATCTAATAAAAAATTGCATTGATTGGAATGAAATTGGCATGGAGATAGTAGCTGAAGCTTCTAATGCGGTTGAGGGATTAAATCTAATAAATAAAGAAAAGCCAGATATTATTTTAACAGATATAAATATGCCTGTAACAGATGGATTGGATATGAGCAAAAGCATATTAGAAAGGTATCCAGATATAAAAGTTATTGTAATTACAGGTTACAATGAATTTGAATATGCTAAAAGAAGTATAAAGATTGGTGTGAATGATTTTATTCTTAAACCTATAGATGAAGATGAATTAAGAAATTCAGTTTTAAAGCTAAAAGACGAGATTCAAGATGAATATCTAAAGAAGAAGGAATACAGTGATATTAAGGAAAAAATGGTTGTATATAATAATATAATAAATCTAAATGATGCAAATGAAACTGAGGATAAAAATTTAAGTATAGAACAAATTAAAAAATTTATAGTGAAAAATATATCTAATCGAGATTTATCTTTAAAACTGGTAGCTGAATATTTTTATGTTAATCCAAGTTACCTAAGCAGAATATTTAAGGAAAAAACTGATGAGACTTTTTCAGAATATATTGTAAATACTAAAGTAAAGATAGTTACTGAAATGCTTAAGAACCCAAATGCGAAGGCTTATGAAATTTCAAAAAAAATTGGTATCGATGATCCTAACTATTTTAGTAATTGGTTTAAGAAGTGTACTGGTCTATCAATCAAAGAATATAAAAAACAAAAGCTATGAATTTACAAGAGTATAGGGATATGAGTAGAAATGTAAGAATATGTGGTTTGTAGAAACTGGGTATTATTACATTTCTTTTTTTTGTTATATTTAAGTTTTAATAGCCTGAAATCAATACATAGATGATAAAGAATAGAAGTAGAAAGGTATAATTTCCACGATAATACACGTGTTTATTAATTAATGAATATAAAATAATTCACAAGAATAAAAAATTTAAAGTCACAGATAATAAAATAAGTTATGAATGATTAGTCTATGTTTAATGCAGTTACGCATTTAAACAATAAAGCAAGAAAAAGGAGAATAAAAATGTTTAAGGAATTCAAAGAATTTGCTATGAAAGGAAACATGGTTAGTCTAGCGATAGGTGTTGTTATTGGTGGAGCTTTTAGCAAAATTGTTACATCTTTAGTTAATGATATTATAATGCCACTAGTTGGCTTATTGATGGGAAGAGTTGATTTCTCTAATTTATTCTTTACTTTAGGAAGTGGAAATTTTAAAACTGTTCAAGAAGCTAAAGATGCAGGAGTGGCTACAGTTAACTATGGAATATTTATAAATAACATAATAGATTTTCTGATTGTAGCATTCTCAATTTTTATTATTATACAGCAAATAAGCAAACTTACTAAGAAAAAGGGAGAGAATATTGTTCCTGATAAGAAAAAATGTAAATACTGCTACACCGAAATTAATTCGCAGGCAACAAGATGTCCTAATTGTACGTCAGAATTGAAAGAAAATTAGATAAATGAGATGGTGTATAAATACAGAAAAATGAAAGAAAAATTTTTTTATATTTCATATTTGTGAAAAAAAATAGCTTGCAGGCATAGTGAGAATTATGTAAAGATTCATAGAAAAGATAAATAATATGTATCATTTAACGTCAAATATGTTATAATCAATATATTAATTTTTTAATGAACAAAATTTGTATTATGACAACTTATGAGTTATAAAAATTGCATAATTGGTTTCTAACAACTAACACATGCATTAAAAGATAATTCATATGAAATAAAAATAATAAGCATTGAAGGAGTTGTATTTTAATTGGGGAAAAAATTTAAAAGAGTACTGGTTGCAAACAGAGGCGAAATAGCAATAAGAATTTTCAGAGCTTGTCATGAACTTGGAATAAGAACTGTGGCTATATACACAGAAGAAGATAAGTTTGCTCTTTTTAGAACTAAGGCTCATGAAGCATATCAAATTGGAAAGAATAAGGGGCCAGTTGAAGCTTATTTAAACATTGACGAAATAATAAATCTTGCATTAAAAAAACATGTAGACGCTATCCATCCAGGATATGGATTTTTATCTGAAAATCCAGACTTTGCTAGAAGATGTGAAGAAGCTGGTATAGAATTCATAGGTCCAAAATCGGAAATGATGGAAAAATTGGGGGATAAAATTAAATCAAAAATAGTAGCTAAAGAAGTTGGCGTTCCAGTAATACCAGGGGTAGAAAAACCTATATCTTCTGAAGAAGAAGCAATTGAAATTGCAAAAATATGTGGTTTTCCTGTAATGATAAAAGCTGCTGCCGGTGGTGGTGGTAGAGGAATGAGAATAGTAAGAAGCGAAAATGAGCTTCTACCTTCTTTTAGAAATGCTAAGAATGAAGCAAAAAAAGCTTTTGGTAATGATGATATGTTCATTGAGAAATATATAGAAGGACCAAAGCATATTGAAATACAAGTGCTTGGAGATAAGTATGGTAACATAGTACATCTTTATGAAAGAGACTGCTCTATTCAAAGAAGACACCAAAAGGTTATCGAAATTGCTCCAGCATTATCATTAACACAAGAAAAAAGAGAAGAAATCTGCGTAGATGCACTTAAAATAGCTAAATCTGTAGGTTATAGAAGTGCAGGAACTCTAGAGTTCTTAGTTGATATGCACGGAAATCATTACTTTATAGAAATGAATCCAAGAATCCAGGTTGAACATACAATTACTGAAATGGTCACTGGAATT
Organism: Clostridium beijerinckii; assembly: GCF_018223745.1. NCBI lineage: Bacteria > Bacillati > Bacillota > Clostridia > Eubacteriales > Clostridiaceae > Clostridium > Clostridium beijerinckii. The sequence goes on along the minus strand of NZ_CP073653.1, from coordinate 5,675,164 downwards.
GATATAGTTCAAAGCCAGATTTTAATAGCAGAAGGCTATGAGTTAGGCTCTGCAGAAGTAGGTATACACTCTCAAGACGATATACAGCCAAGAGGATATGCAATCCAATGTAGAATAACTACAGAAGATCCTGCAAATAATTTTTCACCAGACACAGGTAAAATTGATGTTTACAGAACAGGATCAGGTTTTGGTATCAGACTTGATGGAGGAAATGGATATAGTGGCGCAGTAATAAGCCCATATTATGACAGTTTACTTGTAAAGAGTACTGCATATGCAAGAACTTTTGATGATGCTGTTAGAAAATCCATACGTGCAATCAAGGAGCTTACAATTTCAGGGGTTAAAACTAATGTAGACTTTTTAATTAATGTGTTAAATAATGAAACCTTCAAAAAAGGTGAATGTGATACTAACTTTATATCAAATAATCCACAATTATTTGATATAAGGCCTAGAAGTGATGAAGAATACAGAGTATTAAAGTTCATTGGTGAAAAGATCGTAAATGAAACTAAGGGTACTAAGAAAGAATATGACGTGCCAGATATTCCAGCTATAGCATCTTTAGAAGGCTTAAGCGGAACTAAGCAGATTTTAGATGCAGAAGGTCCAGAAGGTGTAGTTAAATGGATAAAAAATCAAAATAAGCTGCTTCTTACAGACACAACTATGAGAGATGCTCAGCAGTCTTTAATGGCTACTCGTGTTAGAACCCAGGACATGAAGAATATTGCAAAGGCAACAGCAGTTTTTGGAAATGATTTATTCTCACTTGAAATGTGGGGAGGAGCTACTTTTGATACTGCTTATAGATTCTTAAAGGAATCTCCATGGAAGAGACTTGAATCGTTAAGAAAGAGAATTCCAAACGTAATGTTCCAAATGCTTGTTAGAGGAGCAAATGGTGTAGGTTATAAGAATTATCCAGATAATGTTATAAGAGAATTTATAAAAGAATCAGCTGACAGCGGAATAGATGTATTTAGAATTTTTGATTCTCTTAACTGGTTAAAGGGCATAGAGGTATCTTTAGAGGAAGTATTAAAATGCAATAAGGTAGCTGAAGTAGCATTATGCTATACTGGAGATATTTTAGATGAAAAAAGAGATAAATATAGCTTAGAGTACTATGTAAATAAAGCTAAGGAAATTGAAAAAATGGGAGCTCATATTCTTGCAATAAAGGATATGTCAGCACTACTTAAACCTTATGCAGCTAAGAAGCTTATAACTGCATTAAAGAATGAAGTTTCGATCCCTATTCATCTTCATACTCATGATACTACTGGTAATGGTGTTGCTACAGTATTAATGGCAGCAGATGCAGGAGTTGATATTGTTGATACAACTTTCAATGGAATGTCAGGACTTACAAGTCAGCCGGCTTTAAACTCAGTTGTTGCTGCTCTTCGTAATACAGATAGAGATACAGGTATTAATTTAAGCGGAATTCAAAAGATATCTGATTATTGGGATACAGTAAGACCAGTATACAGCCAGTTTGAATCAGACTTAAAATCAGGAAGTGCTGAAATTTATAAATTTGAAATACCTGGTGGACAATATTCAAACTTAAAGCCACAAGTTGAGAGCTTTGGTCTTGGACATAGATTTAATGATGTAAAATACATGTATAAAGATGTAAATGATATGCTTGGAGACATAATCAAGGTTACTCCATCATCAAAAATGGTTGGAGATTTAGCTATCTTCATGGTTAAGAATGATTTAACTCCTGAAAATATAGTTGAAAAAGCTAAGAATATGGCCTTTCCAGATTCTGTAGTTTCATATTTCAAAGGAATGATGGGTCAGCCAGAAGGCGGTTTCCCTAAGGATTTACAAGAAATTGTATTAAAAGGAGAAGAGGCTATAACTGTTAGACCAGGTGAATTATTGCCACCAGAAGACTTTGGAAAGATTGAAACATACTTAAAAGAAAAGTATAAGTTCACACCATGCAAAAAAGACGTAATAAGTTATGCATTATATCCAGATGTATTTGAAGCATATATAAAATCTATATTAGAGTACGGTGACGTAAGCCGTATGGGCAGTGATGTATTCTTCCATGGACTTGCAGAGGGAGAAACCAGTGAAATTGAAATAGCAGAAGGAAAGACCATGATTGTCCAACTGGTTAAAATCGGAGATCTTGATGCTGAAGGAAATAGAACCTTAGATTTCGAAATCAATGGAAATAGAAGAGAAATTAAAATAAAAGATAAAACTGAGAGAATTATCAGTAATTCAGGTAAGGATGATTCATCTAAGATGGCTGATCCTGATAATAAGCTAGAAGTTGGAGCTAGTATCCCAGGAACCATAATCAAGGTGCTTGTAAAAGAAGGAGACGGTGTAAAAGAAGGAGATAGTTTACTTGTGGTAGAAGCAATGAAGATGGAAACAAATATTGTTGCATCTAGTGCAGGAACTATTGAATCTGTTTTAGTAAGTGAAGGACAACAAGTTAAAACAGGTGAATTATTAGTAAAACTTAAATAATAAGCATATATAAATAGCCCTATAAGATAGTTTATAGGGCTATTTATAGTGGATGGAATATTAATTATACAGAAAGTGACAAGCTCAAAATATAATATAAATATGAAATAAGAAATAGGGTGATTTACTGATTTTTATCTTAACTAGAATATGTATTAATATGATAAATTTATTATATTATGTAGAAATTTCGTTGAGTATTAGTAGAATTTAAAATATAATGATAATATGATTAACTTACAAAGCATATTAAATTTAATGGTTATTTTAAGAAGGAGAATTGTGAGACAGATTGATATTAAAGTTAGGTAGGTTGATTGTATTTATAAATAAAGGGGTAGGTGGTGTAATTATGAAAAATGTGAATATTGTTATAGTGGATGACTCGCCTTTTCAAATTGCTTTATTGAGAGATTTATTGACAGAAAGTGGATTTAATGTTGTGGGTGAAGCAGGTTCCTTAGAGGAAACTATTGAGGTTGTTACAAATATGAAGCCGGATTTAGTAACAATGGATATGACTATGCCAGGAACTGATGGATTTGAATGTACAAGGGAAATACATAAAATTGATCCTAATATTAAAGTTATAATTGTTAGTTCTATGATGGATGATGAAATAGTAAGAAAAGCGAAAAAGAATCACGTATGTGGGTACGCACAAAAGCCAGTAGATGCAGAAGAATTAACATTATTAATAAATAGAGTTATGGCAGATGAAGAATTGTTTTTAGAATTGGAAGGTCTATATTCATCAGTGTTTAGAGAGGCTCTATTAGATGTCTTTAATAAGCTTACTAAAACAGTGCCGGTGATTACACATGAAAGTAATGAAAATGTTGAGAAAATTAGTAAGGGAATTTCAATTGTCATGGGGGTTATAGGAAAGTATTCAGGAAGAATAATTTTCGATATGTCATTTGAAACTGCTAATAGCATAGGAAAGGCATTGCTTAAGAGAGAGGTAAAGAATACTGAAGAAATGCTTAATGTTATGTCTGAGATAACAAATATGGCGGCAGGAAATGCATGCTCAATGATAAATAAAAGAAATAGGATATTTGGATTAAGGGTTGCTCCGCCAACCACATTCCATGGAGAATCAATTAGTATATCGAAAGCAGAATTAGAAACTACTTATTCTGCGAATGCAAAAACTCAGTTCGGAGATTTATCAATTAGTATAGGCTTTGGAAGAGGTGAAGGAGAATGGATGTCAATTATATAAATCCAATATTAAATTCTTTTGCAAGTGTATTGCCACAGTTAGGGTTACCTGATGTAGAGAAAAAGGGAATAAGTCTAAGAGGTAGATTCATAGAGAGTCCTGGAGTTGTCATTATTGTTGGTATTATAGGTGACATTAAAGGTAATGTTATTTATGGGTTAAGCTTAGATGATGCAAAACGAATAGCATCTACAATGATGATGGGAATGCCAGTTGAACAATTTGATGAATTGGCTCAAAGTGCAATTTCAGAACTTACAAATATGTTAACTGCAACTGTAGCAACTAATTTTTCAAAAGAAGATATTAATATAAATATATCTACACCAACTCTTGTACATGGAAACTTTACTGCAAATGCGAGTTCAGATAAAGTTGTATGTGTGCAAATGGGTGTTGGAGATATGAATATTGAGGTTAACATTTCAATGGAGAAAAACACAATTTAGAATATTTATAATTTTTATAATAAAACCATTTGTGATTTTAAATCATAAGTGGTTTTATTAAAGGCGAATTAGATTATTTAAGGAAGTGAATTCATATAAATAAGAGTATATTTTCAAAAGTTTTAAGAATAGCTTTGGGGATTTCTAGAGATATATTTTATGCGATATCAATTATATCCATTATAGTTTTAAGTGTTTTAAATACAACTAGTATATATGGTTATGCAATACAAAGATATAAATTAAATGAATACACTGGATTATCAACAGAAATATTAATGGATAACTATAAAAGAGTAATTTATTATGTTCAGAATCCGTTTATTAAGGAATTAAAGTTTAATAGTATACCTATGAGTGAATTCGGAAGGATACACTTTTTTGAGGTGAAGAGAATATTTATAGCGCTATATGTATTTAGTATAATATTTATTGGCGTTATAATCTTTAAAGTATTGGCTAATAAATCAAATGATTTAAAAAAGAGGCTTATAGCAAATTTCAATAGTGGTGTAAATATGATGGCAGTAATATTCATATTTGTTGGTGCAATATCAGCAAAGGATTTTTCCAAAGCATTTATTTATTTTCATAAAATATTCTTTAGAAATAATTACTGGATATTTGATCCTAGAACTGATCCTATAATAAATGCATTACCAGAAGAATTTTTTATGCTTGAATTAATGAGTATAATAATTTTGTTGATAGTAGTTACTGTCGTTATAAAGTTACTTTATATTAGAAACAAGTTAGGTTCGAAAAGTTAATTATAATTTACTTTTGAAACTCTCTGGTATATAATAACATTTATAAGAAAAACTGATTAAATATAGCGAGGTTAATACTACATACGCTATGTTAAAAGACTCTTGCTTTAAAAGGCGGGAGTTTTTTTATTATTAAGGAGGAGATTATTTTGCAAAAGATTATTTATGTTGGAATAGGCGGTTGCATTGGAGCTGTAATGAGATACCTAGTGACCATGCAATCAGCAAAAATGATAAATTCTAATATTCCATTAGGAACATTAATAGTAAACGTAGTCGGAGGTTTCCTTATAGGAATGATAATGGAACTAAGTGTTTCAACAGATTTGATATCGCCCAATTTAAAGCTTTTTTTGACAACAGGTGTTATGGGTGGGTTAACAACATTTTCAACATTTAGCTATGAAACAATAAATTTAATTAGCGACGGAAGATACTTATTTGGAATTGCTAACATTTTATTAAACGTATTTTTAAGCATAGGAGGAGTTGCCTTAGCTAGATTAGTATGTAGTATATCAATTTAGAAAAGAATAGTTATTTTAAAAAACTAAAAAAAGATGAGATTAAAGCAATAAGTCTATGAAAAGTATGTTAAAATATATATGAAATTTAAGGGGGATGGACTATTTGAAGTGTAAAATATGTGGTATGGAAATAAATGAAAGAAATTTTAATTTTAATGAAGAAGCTTTTATTAATAAGAATTCGATAGACAATATTATTCATTGTCCATTTTGTGGTGTAGGTAAGGAGTATTTGAGTGAAAGTAATGAAATAATTGCAGTACAAAGTGACTTGTTTGATGAAAATACTTTGAAGATTTTAGATCATGCTGTTAAGCTTGAGCTCTTTAATGGTGACTTTTATAACACGGCAGCTATGAGAGCTAAAAATGATAAAGTCAAAAAAGTATTTGAAGTATTATCAAAAATAGAAATATGTCATTCAAAAATACATCAAAGACTAGGTGGCTTTATAAAGGCTCCTAATTTAAGTAAAGTTAGCTATGATAGATATGATAGTGATAGTGCACTTTTACAATTAGCAAAGCAAAAAGAAGAACATGCTGTTGGATATTATGAAAAATATAAAAATCAGGTTAATGACAGCAATTTATTTGAAATATTTGCAGCTTTAGCTGGCGTAGAAAAAGAGCATATCATTCTTGTTGAAGAGTAGATAATCTTTAATTTGAAAAGATTTAAGGCTTATTTAAATAAAAAATATGAGGAAAGAAATGATATAAAGTTAATTTTATTATTGTATTATGGTATGCATGGAATAAATTTAACATAAAGACAGTAATAATGTTCTTGAATTTAGACTTTTTATGTGTTATCATTAACAAGTATCGAAAATGACATTTAATAAATTAATAATAATTCTAAAAATGTGTTTTTGATAAAAGCAATGATTAACATGGTTTGACGTCTGAGAAGAGACGATTTTCTCAATAGGAGAAATTAAGGTGCAAACCCTTATCATTCCACCATTGCCATGCTAGATGGGGAGTTAGCGGTGCCCTGTAACCTGCAATCCGCTATAGCAGGATTGAATTCCTCGCTTAGGTATTAGCGATTTATAGTCTGACTTTTGTAAGTGGTGTTGATGACTGGGTCCCACGCAATGGAAGCCCATGAACCTCGTCAGATCTGGAAGGAAGCAGCGATAAGTGGTTCCTTCCATGTGCCGTGGATCAATCTGGTCTGAGCTAACTGCATTAGTAACGTATAGAAAACTAATAACGAAGCGAGGTGCATGGTTTATTTTAATGTTTAATTATAGCATGGAAATGAAAAATTAATTAGGTTATTCTTCAATAGGATTAACATAGGACACAATAGGATAAGAAAGTGAGGGCATTTCAGCAATGAAATACCCTCATTTTCTTATCCTATTTAATTTAAATTTACTATTTACTTTACAATATTTTTAAGACAGCCTATACCTTCAATTTCGCATTCAACTATATCGCCAGGCTTTAGGAATTTAGGTGGTATGAATCCCATGCCCACACCAGCTGGAGTTCCCATTGCAATAATAGTTCCAGCCTTTAAAGTAATTCCCTGAGACAATTCATGAATTACGTCTTGTATTGAAGTAATCATAAGATCAGTAGTACTATTTTGTCTTAGCTCTCCGTTAACTCTAGAGCATATCCTTAATACTGGAGGATTAACAAATTCATCTTTAGTGACAATACAAGGCCCCATTGGAGTAAAACCATCTAAACTTTTACCGAAATACCATTGTTTATGTCTTGTTTGAAGGTTTCTTGCACTCACATCATTTATTATAGTATAGCCAAAAACATAATCAAAAGCTTTTTCTTTAGGTACATCTTTAGCGTCTTTTCCAATGATCACTGCTAATTCAGCCTCATAATCTAGACTATCAACTATTTGTGGATAACTAGGGATATAATCACCATCAGCAGTCGCAGTATTAACTCTTTTAGAAAAATATACTGCATATGGTCTATCTCCACCAAAGGCTTCGTTTTTATATCGAGCAGATTCAACTGCATGCTCCATATAGTTGATACCTAAACAAATAATATCTTGATTAGGATTAGGTATTGGAGGCATTTTAGAAATATCCTCTATGGAGATATATTCCTTATCATTATTAGTTAATGATTTTTGTAGAAGATCCATTTCATGATCTGTTATGTTTTCTATTAAACTGATCATGCTATCATAATTAATGCCAAGAGATTTTATAGGATAAACTCCTTGCTCATTGAGAGCTAGTATTCCTACTTGCTCTATACCTTCATGCTTAAAAGTTACAAATTTCATAATACATTCCCCAATTCTAAAGATTTTTTATTTTAAAGTTGTATTTTAGCCCATTTCTAAAATAGAATTTAATTCTTCGTAATTATGATAGAGTAATATGAATTTAAAACTGATATTACTGTATATTTACATCTGTATTAAATTTACAAAAGTATAATGCAATCCATTCTTTTCGTCAATAAATTTCTCTGATGTGTATTCAGTATTATAATTTGAATAATTAATTCCAGGGAAATGTGTATCGCCTTCAAATTCTTCATCTACTTTTGTTAAGTATAATTTCTTTGCATAAGGGAGAAATTGTTTATAAATTTCAGCACCTCCAATTATAAAGACTTCATCTTCACACTCCAAATATCTTTGAAGTACTGAATTAAAATCGTGCTCTATTGTCACCTTATCCGAATCTACATTAAAATTATTATCTCTAGTTAGAACTATATGTTCTCTATTAGGTAAAATTCCAGGCAATGATTCAAAAGTTTTTCTGCCCATAATCATTTTTTTGCCTGTAGTTATTTTTTTAAATCTCTTTAAATCCTCTGAAATATGCCATAATAATTTATTATCTTTTCCGATTACATTATCTTTAGCAATAGCAACAATTATTGAAATCATTTATTATCCCACCTATCTTAGGCACAATCAAAAAGTATATTATTTTCTTTCATATGCCTTAAATTTAATTATACTGATACGTCCATTTTTATAGATTCATGATGCTTATAATCTTCTAATTTTATGTCGTCAGGAGTAAAATCATAGAAATTTGTAATCTCTGGATTGATCCAAAGTTTTGGAGCATTATATGCATCATTTTTTCTTGTAAGTTGAAGTTTCAAACCATATACTTGATTTTCGTATATATGAGCATTATTTATTACATGAGTAAATAATCCTGGCTTAAGTCCAGTAACTTGAGCTAACAGATGAACTAATACAGCATACTGAGATGTATTAAATGGAACACCAAGTCCCCAATCTCCGCTTCGTTGAACAAGCATACAGTTGAGCTTCCCATCTGTTACATCCCACATTGTAAGAAAGCAGCAAGGATATAAAGGAGCGCTATCTAGGTATGGAATCTGCCATAAATTAATCATCATTCTTCTATCTTGTGGGTTATTTTTTAATGCATCTATTAATTTATCCATTTGATCGAACTTTTTCACTATCCAACCATAAGAAGTTCCGATGGTTCCGTCTTCCATCATCCATTCATCCCATATTTTTACGTTTTGAGATTGAAGTTCTTTTACACTGTTTGATTGATCTTTAAAGATCCAAAGAAGTTCTTTAACGGCAGTTTTAAATGCCACAAATTTTGTTGTTAGTATTGGAAATTCTTTTTCTAAATTAAATTGCATAATTTGATGAGGTAGTTTATAAGTCTTGACTCCAGTTCTGTTATTATCGAAGTAACCATTTTCTAATATATCATTAGCAATGGCTAAATATTTATCATCATATAAACTCATTATAGATATGCCTCCTTATATTTAAAAACTATTTTTATAATAAAATTATTCAATATACATTTTAACCTAAAGTATTTAACAAGTCATCCAATATATTTTAGATAAAAGCATATTAAAAGTATATGGTCTTCAGAAGGAGTGTAAATTCAAGAAACTATTAGTATTTATTTTTAAAGATTTTTATATTACATATATTTCTTCAAATATATGTAATATAAAACTAATTGTGTATTTTGCATTGCACAAGCAATAGTGTATAATAATGTTATATTTAAGAGAAATGGCGAGGTGGTATCCCGTGGGTTATACAGCACTATATAGAGAGTGGAGACCAAAGAATTTTGAAGACGTTGTTGGACAGGAACATATAACTACAACGTTAAAGAATGAAATTTTAAACGATAGAATTGCACATGCTTATCTTTTTTGTGGAACTAGAGGAACAGGAAAAACATCAACTGCAAAAGTAATGGCAAAGGCATTAAATTGTCTAGATTTACAAAATGGAGAACCATGTAACGAGTGTGAGATGTGTAGAAAAATAAATGAGGGATTAGCAATTGATGTAACAGAACTTGATGCCGCTTCTAATAATGGTATAGATAAAATTAGGGACATTATAGATGATACAAAATATCCGCCCCAGGAAGCTAGGTATAAAATATATATAATGGATGAGGTTCATATGCTTTCAGTAGGAGCAGTTAATGCGTTCTTAAAAACTTTAGAAGAGCCTCCTAAGAGAGTAATATTTATATTAGCCACAACAGATCCGCAAAAGCTACCTATAACTATTCTATCTAGATGTCAAAGATTTGATTTTAAGAGAATAAGCCAAAAAGAAATATCTAGCAGACTTAAAAAGATAACAGATTCTCAGGGAATAACTTATGAGCAAAAAAGTTTGGATTTAATTTCAAGAGTCTGCGATGGTGCAATGAGAGATGCATTAAGTATATTAGATCAAGCGATTGCTATGGGTGAAGATAAAATTAACTACGAAGATTTAGTTAGTATATTGGGACTTGTGACAAATGAATATTTGTTTGACATAACTTATGCCATTATAGATAGAAGTATTGAAAAATCCATGATTATAATTGATAAGCTTGTTTATTCTGGTAAGGATATGCAATTGTTCATTAAAGATTTAATAGCACATTTTAGAAATTTACTTATGGTAAAGGTTACAAATAATCCAGAAGAAGTTTTAGACATGTCTCTTGAAAATATTCATTTAATTAAAGAACAAGGAAGAAAGATTAGAGTAGAAGAAATAATGAGAGCTATTAGAATACTTCAGGATTCGGAAACAAATTCAAAAGCTAGCAAGCAAAGTAGATTATATTTAGAGCTTGCTATTATAAAGATGTGTAAAATTGAGTATGATACTTCAAATGAGGTTATTTTATCAAGAATAAACAAGTTGGAGGAATCATTAAAAACTGGCAAGATCCGAATGGTTCAATCAGAAAATATTAATGAAGAATTAAAATCTGCACATAATAATATAGGAACTAATTCAAATAATAATCAAAGTAGAAATGCTATTAATAAGGGTAACATAAATAGTAACAGTGTTAATTTAGAAGCTAATCCAAATTCATCGTTAACAGTAGATGATGTTGGGAGAGTATGGACAGAAATATTAGAAAAGTTCAAGGCAAAGAGGGCAATGATTGTTTATGCTTCAATTGTTACAGCAAAGCCATATAGCTTAAAAAATGGTATAGTTACACTTGAATATGATTCAATGTATGCATTTAATAAAGATAGGTTACAGAAGGCAGAATACAGAGAAATTGTGAATACCGTATTTTCAGAAGTTCTAAAGGAAAAAGTAATTGTAGATTATGTAGTAAAAAATGATAATGAAGTAAAAGATCAAGAAGAGTTATTAAAAGAAACAATAGAAGGAATACCATTTGAAATATATGATGAATAAGAAGTTACTTATTCATTAAACTTGAGTATTAATAAAAGATGTTTTATAATTAATGAATGAGATTCAAGAAAGAGGAGGATTTTTTATGGCAAAAGGTGGATTTCCAGGAGGCTTTGGTGGCGGAAATATGAATAACCTTATGAAGCAAGCACAAAAGCTTCAAAAGCAAATGGAAGATATGCAAAAGGAACTTGAGACAAAGGAATTTGAAGCATCAGTAGGTGGTGGTGCTGTAGTTGTAAAAGTAACTGGTAAAAAAGAAGTATCATCAATTAACATAAAACCAGAAGTTGTAGATGCAGATGACGTTGAAATGCTTGAAGACCTAGTAATGAGTGCTGTTAATGAAGCACTAAGAAAAGCAGAAGAGGAAACTTCAAGTAAAATGGGTAAACTAACAGGTGGAATGCCAGGCGGGTTATTCTAAGAATTTCAATAGTTATTAATAAGTTAGCATACAGGAGTGTAGAAGAAACTTCAGCCTGTATGCTTTTTATAATAGGCTAAAAATATAGATAAAGGAGAATTATAAATTATGATGGAGTTTTATCCAGTAGCCATAGAAAAGTTGATAGAAGAATTCGCTAAGCTACCAAGTATTGGACAAAAGACGGCTCAAAGATTAACATTACATATATTAAATCTTCCGGATGATGAAGTTAAGGAATTTGCGGATGCATTAGTTAAGGCAAAAGGAACGGTTAAGTATTGCTCGGTATGTGGAAACTTTACAGATAAAGATCCTTGTGCATTATGTGGGAATCCTAATAGAGATAAGGGTACAATATGTGTTGTAGAGCAGCCAAAGGATATTATGACAATGGAAAAGGTTAAAGAATACAATGGAGTATATCATGTATTACATGGAAATATATCTCCAATGCAAGGAAGAGGTCCTCAAGATATAAAAATCAGAGAACTTGTTGCCAGAATGAATGAAGATGTAAAGGAAGTAATATTGGCAACTAATCCCAATATAGAAGGAGAGGCAACTGCAATGTACATATCTAAGATACTTAAACCTCTTGATGTTAAAGTGACTAGAATTGCTTCAGGAATACCTGTTGGTGGTGATTTAGATTATGCAGATGAAGTTACATTATCTAAGGCACTAGAGGGAAGAAAAGAGATATAAAATAAAGGAACCTAAATAAAATTAGGTTCCTAAAAAGTGTTACATAGATGGGAGTTAGAAGTTTCTATCTGCATGAGTGAAAAGCTTCTTAAGTATAATATATATAAATTTGAAAAAGTGTTACAGTATTAAAATAAATTATGAAATCAAATTATGTATATTTTTACCATTGAATGGATAAAATGGTAGTAAGAAGTTTTTTGGAGGGATTTACATGAATAAAAAAAATATTGTAGAGTACCTGATGAACAAGACTAATGACTCAACTATGTATGCTAAGTTATTACATGATATGGAAATTGCAAAAATGGAAATAAATGTGGCTCGTAGCATGTTTAATAATGTTAACGATGACAAATTAATAGAAGTAGCTATTTATTCAGAGAATGTTGCAAGAAAAAGATATGATTACTTATTATCAATAGCAAGAGAAAAGGGGATAAGAGTAGAACATAATTATGTAGTAGAAAATAATGTACGAATTGTTGAATAAATAAAGTGGGGGAGCTAAATATGGAGGGACAATATTTAATATATGGATTAGCAGGCATAATATTATTATTTTTAATGATAAGATTATTAAAATGGCCGATAAAAATACTTATAAATGGTATCATAGGCGTTGTAATATTATATTCAGCTAATTTTATAATTGCAAATCTCGGATTAATAGGCATAAATGTTAATTTTTCGCTGGCGATTAATCCAATTACCGCTTTGATAGCAGGTTTTTTTGGAGTTCCTGGTGTTATTGTTTTGATTATAATAAGGTTATTTCTTTAATTGAGTTTTAGAATTTTCATTTAGAGAATTTTGACATTGCAAAATTTAATAATTGTTTAAAGATTGTCTGTATTTAGAAATATAAAAAGTTTATTATGTTTCTAAATACAGATTTTGTTATTTTTAATTATAATTATGTTTGTTAATTAAGTGATTTTGAGTTAATATTTAATGTATAAGGATTAAAATTCCTAGAGTATTATTTATTTTCCAAGGGGGGACTCTTTTAACTTATTGAGATTAGTTTTATATTGAAATTAATGTAGTAATTTTTTATGTATAAACAATAAAAGAGTATATTATGAGTTACGTATAAGAAATAATTTATGAAGGGGAAAAGAAAGTGAACAAAGAATTTCTTAAAAAGATTATAATAACGGGAATGACAACTCTAATGGTAACAAACATGTGTTATATCTCAGCATCAGCTAAATGGATTAATGATAAGAACAATGGTTGGAGTTGGTTAGATGGAGATATTAAAACTACTGGTTGGAAAGAAATTGATGAAAAGTGGTATTATTTTAATACAGATGGAATAATGAAAACAGGATGGCTTAGTGATAATGGAAAATGGTACAACCTATCTAATAGTGGAGAGATGACTATAGGTTGGAAAAAGGTTGGTGAAAAGTGGTATCACTTTAATAATGATGGGGTAATGAGCATAGGATGGGTAAATGACAATGGCACTTGGTATTATACTAATTTTAGTGGAGAAATGGAAACTGGAACATTAGGCATAAGTGGCAAAGTTTATACTTTCTCTGATAGCGGAGAAATGCTAAATGGTAATACTGAGCAAATAGAAAGTGGATCAGAGAATGTAAATGGTGTAAAGGATGACACAAATTCTCGTATTGCATATGTTGCGACAAATAATGATTCATTAAACGTTCGATCAGATGCATCAACTTCGTCAGATATAATTGATAATATATACAGAGGTGCACAGGTTAAAATTGTTGATGATGAAAAAAATGGATTCTATCCCATAATAATAAATGGAAAAAGGGGATGGGTAAGCTCTAAATGGGTCACGTTTAATAAACCTGAAGATGATACAACAAAGAGTCCAAGCTCTTCTAATATACCTAATTCTAGTGTAGGTACTCCATCAGTAGATAATAAAAATTCTAATGCGATCAGTAGTTCGCTTAGTGATATAAGGAATACACAGCCAAGTACAGATAATAAGTATTACTATTCTGATGATAATCTTTTTTATAAAGTTAAACTTTCGCCACCATTTTATAGTGGAGGAAAACCGATTAAAGGAAATTGTACATGGTATGCTTGGGGACGCGCTTGGGAAATTACAGGAGTAAAGCCAAGTGATGCAGGATTTATAGGAAATGCCTATGAATGGTGGGACGCAAATCAAAAAAGCGGTAAATACCAGTATGGTTCTCAACCTAGAGTAGGAGCTATTGCAGTTTGGAAATCTAACATGCCTAATTCTGGAGGCGATGGACATGTAGCAATAGTTGAAAAAATAGATGGTGGTAAAATTTATATATCAGAATCAACTTGGAATGGTGTAACTTTTAGGTATAGAGAAATATATGATACCAATTATTTATATGGATATATTTATCTGGACAAGGCAAACCACTAAGAATTTCATAAGCTAAAGGGGCTAGGGAGTAGTTTTTATTAGTGAAACATAATAAATATTATTGCACATGTAATATAAACAGAGGTTAATATTAGGTTATAAAAGCTAATTATAAAAAGCTATCCTGAAAGAGAGGTGTAGTAATGAAAAAAATTAAAAAGTTAAGTATAGTAGCAAGTATAGTAGCATTTATGCTGGTTGTATCTAATGGATCACATAATGTTGCAATGGCAGAGGAATCATCAGTAACAAACAATAGTCAAGGAGTAAGATTAAATGATGATTTTTATGATGCAGTAAATAGTGATTGGATTAAAAATGCTAAAATTGAAGATGGAAAATCTACTGCGTCTACTTTTGATGATGTTGAGAATAAAGTAACAGAACAAATCAAAGATATAATTAACAATTTGTTGATTAATAAGGATGCGTATAAAGAAAATAGTGATGAGAAGAAAATAATAAATATTTACAATAATACTTTAAATATAGAAGCAAGAAATAGAGAAGGGATAAAACCAGTAAAGGAAAATTTAGATGAAATTAAATCAATTGGAACAATAGATGATATTACTAAGCTCTGGAAGGATAAGAGGATATTAAACTCAACAATAAAGTTTTCTGTAGAAAAAGATATAAAAGATGTGAAAACAAATATACTTTATATAAGTCCTACTGCGCTTAGTTTAGGGGATTCAGATGAATATACTAATCCAACAGAGAATAGCAAAAAAGAGCGTAAGTTAACGGAAGATTATTATAATAAAATATTGATGTTAAGTGGATATACTCAACAAGAATCTCAGAAAAAAGTTGATGATATGTTTAAATTTGAAGAAATGGTAGCTCCGTATATTAAAGGAAAAAAGGAAAAGTCTACAACTAAGAATTTGATTGATGAACAATATAATGTATATACAGTAGCAGAATTAAATAATTTAGCTCCTAATTTAAATCTACCAGAAATTATGAATTATATGGGAATAGACAAAGCTAATAAGATTATTTTAGAAGATCCAGAATGGTTGAAAGCATTTAATAAATTATATAATCAAGAAAATTTACCTCTCATTAAAAATTATATTGAAATAGTTAATTTACTATATGCATCAAATTATTTAAGTGAGGATTTTGAAAATGCCAATAAAGAATACGCAAGTAATATGCTAGGCATAACTGGTAATGTATCAAAAGAGGAAGAGGCCGTTGATAATGTAAATTCTATGATGGGAATGGCTATTGGAAGACTTTATTCTGAAAAATATGTTCCTGAAAAGACTAAAAAAGATGTAGAATCCATAACAAAGGATATTATAGCAGTTTACAAAAAGAGAATTGATAATCTTGATTGGATGAGTAGTCAAACTAAAAAAAATGCTATTGATAAGCTAGATAAGTTAAAGATAAAGATAGCGTATCCTGACAGTTGGAATGATTATTCAAAGTTAGATATTAAATCATACGAAGAAGGTGGATCACTTTTCCAAAATGCAATGACACTTAGAATATTTGAGCGTGATAAGATGTTTAATAAAATAAACAAACTAGTGGATAAAGATGAAGATCAGTTTAAACCTCAAACAGTCAATGCTTTTTATAGTGCA
This sequence comes from Clostridium beijerinckii, assembly GCF_018223745.1. Taxonomy (NCBI): domain Bacteria; kingdom Bacillati; phylum Bacillota; class Clostridia; order Eubacteriales; family Clostridiaceae; genus Clostridium; species Clostridium beijerinckii. The sequence goes on along the minus strand of NZ_CP073653.1, from coordinate 5,658,839 downwards.
ACAGAAAATTCGATTATTATACCAGGCGGAATAATTCAAGGCCATTTTTATGATGTAAATGCACCTAAGGAAGTTAATTTAGGTGGAATTGGAGTTATTATTGGTCATGAAATTAGCCATGCTTTTGATAATACTGGGGCCCAATATGATTCTGATGGTAACCTTAATAATTGGTGGACCGAAGAGGATTATAAAGAATTTATGCAAAAGACTCAAAAGGTTGCAAATTTTTATAGTCAGATTGAAGCAATGCCTGGTGAAAAGTTAGATGGCAATCTTACTGTGGGAGAAAATATTGCAGATATAGGTGGAGTATCCTGTCTTTTAGATATACTAGGCGAAATGAATAATGCAAATTATAAAGCGTTTTTTGAAAGTTATGCAGTTACTTGGAGGCAAATAACAACAAAAGAATATGCAACATATGCATTAATCATAGATGTTCACTCTCCTAATAAGGTTAGAGTAAATGCAGTCCTACCACAATTTCAAAAGTTCTATGACACATATGGAATTACTGAAAAAGATGGTATGTATGTTAAGCCGGGGGATAGAATAGGAATTTGGTAAATGATATCTTATATGTTTTAAGTGAAAAATAGGTAGCTTTTCAAAAAAGCTATCTATTTATTTATTAATGGCTTATAATTTGACATTCATTAATTTTGAGTTAATAATAATGTAAGTATAAAATTAAAGGAGTAGTGATGCTATTATGCCAGCAGGAAATGGAGTAAATTGCGGAGATTGTGGAGAACTAAAGCAAGGAAGATGTAATGGAAAGGATCTGACTTGTTTATGTTATAAATGTCCAAGAAAATTGGCACAGTGTATGTGCGTTAAATATTGTAGAGAAACTGAATCAGTATTATATTTTGATGAAGACAATTAAAATATAACTTTATAATTACTTTAAATGTACTCCTAAAGGAGTATGTTTAGTATAAAAAATAATCAAATGATAATGTTGAAAGGCGAATAGTGAAAGAGTAAAATAATGTATAAGTAAATTGATATGTGCAAAGAGGCATATGTAAATATCTCATTAAGAGAATTACATATGCCTCTTATTTTATATTATTCAATACTTTAGGAAAGGAAGTTTTAGCAAATGCGTAGTTTAGAAACAAATGATTGGATGGTTATTAACAATATAGTATATCAGATTAATTCTATTGAGAATTCTACTACTATGCGAAAAAATTTCCTTACTCAGATGGCTTTAGTTTTAGATTTTGATAGTGCTGATTTTTATATTGCATCAGAATTAAATAGCCATACATTGGTTAAACCAGTATTTTACAATTATAAGCCTAGAGCGGATGAAAATTACATGGACAAGTATGACGGTATAGATTATAGCAGGGGATTAATGTTTGGTGGTAAAAGTAAAGTATATAGAGAAAGTGATATTATTTCAGAGAAAAAGAGAGTAGAGACGGAATACTATAAAAAGTACTTTGAACCTAACAATTGGCATCATACACTAAATATGATATTGGCACACAAAAATCAGTTTGTTGGTGTAGTATGTTTCTTTAGAATAAAAGGAAAAGAAGATTTTATATATGAGGATTCTTTTGTACTTGATATTATTAAAGAACATTTAGCCTTTAGGTTATATCAGGATCTAAATAATAATTCCATGGGTGGAGAAAAAATATCTATTTCCCAGTGTGTAGATACTTATGGATTAACCAAAAGGGAGGAAGCTGTGTTATGTGAACTAATGAATGGATTAGAGAACAGTGAGATTAGCAATAAATTATGCATTACAAATAATACATTAAAGAAACATGTACTTAATATATATAGAAAGCTAGGTATTAAGAATAGAGTTCAGCTATTTAAGATGGTTAAAGAAAGAGGATGAGAATACTACTTTAGGGGTATCTATATATTAAAAAGGATAATTAAAATGGTGTTTTTGGTGAATTGTTATAAAAAGATTTTGATAGTATATTATTCACAAGAAGTAGTGAAATAGTTGTTTAGATGGAAGTTTGTATATAATTTTGCAATTAGGGAGGAGAGAGGTTATGAAAGAAATAGTATTAATTATAAGACCGGAAAAATTAGAAATTATTAAAAGTATTTTGGATGAATACCACTGTGGTGGAATGACAATATCAACTGCAATGGGATGTGGAACTCAAAGAGGCTCGCTAGAAGGTGTAAATGAGATTAAGGGTTTAAAAACAAATATAAATTTATTACCCAAAATTAAAGTCGAGGCAGTAGTAGAGGACAATATAATAGAAGATATTATCTTATCAGTAATAGACAAGGTAGGAACTGGCAATGTTGGAGATGGAAAAATTTTTGTTAGAAATATAGAACAAGTTGTTCGTATTAGGACAGGTGAAAGAGGAAGTAAGGCTTTATAATTATAAATATTTAGATGCAAGGGTGCATAAAGGTATGAATATCTTTATGCACTTTTTTGTTTTAGCTCATGATAGAAGATTCAGGAAATTATAAGCATAAAAGCTATTTTTATTTAGAGGAGTGATTTAGATGATAAAAGGTATATTAAAGAAACTTATATTAAGTATAACAATAGGATGCATGGTAACAATGAGTTTATCTGGCTGTGGTTCAAATACTCAATCAACTTCTAATGGAAGTACAGGTGAAAATTCTGGTGAAAGTAAGGAATTAAATGTTATCTGCTGGTCCGAATATCTGCCAGATGACGTCCTAAAAGGCTTTGAAGAAAAGTATGGGGTTACAGTTAATATGACTACATTTACTGATCCAGATGAAATGCTTGCAAAAGTTAAATCAGGAAGTAAAGGGACATATGATATGATTATTGGCCCGGCTCAAGATATTAATATACTAAAATCTCAAGATTTGATTCAAAAATTAGATACAAGTAAAATAGAGAACTTCAAAAATATTGATGAGCAATATTTACATGAAGCAAATGATCCTAAAAATGAATACAGTATTCCTTATTTGGGTACAAGCATATTAATCGCAGTTAATACAGATAAAATTAAGGATAATATAAAATCATATAAAGATTTATTGAATCCTAAGTATAAAGATACTATGGTTGTTGTTGAGGATGCTAGGCCAATAGTCGGGATTGGATTAATGACAAATGGATATAAGATAAATGATACAAGCGATGAAGGATTAAAGAAAGCAGAGGACTTTTTAACACAATTGAAACCAAATATTCATGCATTCAATGGTGATAGTCCAAAAACATTATTATTAAATGGTGAGTGTTCATTAGGCCTTGTTTATGGAGGTGAATGCGCTTTAGCAGCTAAGGAGAATCCAGCAATTAAAGTAGTTTATCCAGAAGAAGGCATTTACTTCACATTTGATATGATGATGAAAGTGAACGGAGCTAAGAATTCTGAGAATGCAGACTTACTAATGAACTATATATTAGATCCAGAAGTAAGTGCTACTATTTCAAAGACTTTCCCATATGTAAATCCAAACAAAGCAGCCAAAGATATTCTAGGAGACGACTTTAAAAATAACAATATTATGAATATCCCGGAGGCTGAAATGAAGAAAAGTCAAGGTTTACAAGACATTGGAGAAAATGTATCAAAGATAACTGACTTATGGACTAAGTTTAAAGGATAAGGGTGAAAAATAAGACTTTGGAGGGGATTAAATGTCTGAGGTTATCGTGAAAATAGATAATATAAATAAAAAATACGGAGATAATCATGTAGTTAGAGATCTATTTATTGATATAAAAAAAGGTGAATTTTTAACTATGCTTGGCCCCTCGGGTTGTGGTAAAACTACAACCTTGAGAATGATAGCAGGCTTCGAAACACCTACTAGTGGAAGCATTTATATTGAGGGGGAAGAGGTTCAAAACTCTGAACCTTATGAGAGAGAAGTAAATACAGTTTTCCAAAACTATGCACTATTTCCTCATATGACTATTTATGATAATTTAGCTTTTGGATTATCAGTCAAGAAAGTTAACAAAGCAGAAATTAAACAGCGTGTTACAGAAATTCTCGAGCTAGTGCAGCTAGTGGGATTTGAAAATAGAAAACCAGATCAATTATCAGGTGGACAAAAACAAAGGGTTGCAATAGGAAGAGCCCTTATAAATAGACCAAAGGTTTTGCTTCTAGATGAACCTTTAGGAGCTTTGGATTTAAAATTAAGAAAGCAAATGCAATTTGAATTGAAGCGTCTTCAAAAAAAGTTGGGAATTACATTTGTTTATGTCACTCATGATCAAGAGGAAGCACTTACAATGAGTGATAGAATTGCAATTATGTATGGAGGAGATTTAGAGCAAATAGGAACACCAAAGGAAATATATGAAAGGCCAAAATCTAAATTTGTGGCAGATTTTATTGGAGAATCAAATATTTTTTATGGAGTTGCTAATAAGTTAGAGAATGATTTATCAAGAGTAAAATTAGAAAATGGAGATGCTATAGTATTGGATTCTCAGGTTATGGATAATGAAATAATTTATGTTCTAGTAAGGCCTGAAAATATAAGATTATCTAAGGAAGCGATAGAAGGATTTACTCTTGTAGGAAAAGTAAAAGAGCATGTCTATATTGGGAATGTTAATAAAACAATAATTATGCTTCCAACAGGAATGGAGATAAAGATGAATACTACTCCAAAAGTGGAATTACTACCAATAGGTTCAGAAGTATATGTGTATTGGGAAAAGGAAGATGCAGTTGTTATTAAATCACAAAGCCAAGAAGTCTTCAATGTTGTAGATAATCCCGTATTTACAGTAGAGAACCAAACAAAATAAGGAGGTGCTTAAATGAAAAGTAAAAAGAAAATAAACATGCCTCTTATAACCACAGTTGGTCCAGTTTCAGCATGGATGATTTTGCTAGTGGCTATTCCATTTATTTATGTCTTCGTTATGAGTTTTATGAATAAGGGGACTTATGGTGGAGTTGTTATTGGATTTACATTAAATAATTTTGTACAAGTATTTGATCCGTTATATTTAAAGGTTTTTGGTGAATCATTTTTGATTTCGACCTTTACGACTGTAATCTGCATAGTAATTGCATATCCATTTACTTACTTTATAGCCCAAAAAACAACTATAAAGAAGATAGTTTTTATGGCTATGGTAATAGTTCCTTTCTTGGTAAGTTCGTTAATTAGACTTTTTGGATGGATCAATTTACTTCGCAAGGACGGTATTATCAATTCACTATTGTTGAAATTAGGATTAATTAATGAACCACTTCAACTAGTATATAATACAACCGGGGTAATGATAGGTCTAGTATATATGTTATTACCATTCATGATTTTACCTTTATATAGCTCAATTGAAAAATTGGATAAATCGCTTTTGGAAGCCTGTAGTGATTTAGGAGCAAAACCTATTACTTCTTTTATGAAAGTTACCTTACCACTTACGATGCCGGGAATATTTGCAGGCAGTATTCTAGTATTTATTCCTTCATTAGGATATTTCTTTGTTACTGACTTACTTGGAGGAAGTAAAACTCAAGTAATTGGTAATGTTATTAGAACTCAATTTATAACCGCCAGGAATTGGCCACTCGGATCAGCAATTTCAATATTTTTAATTGTAATTACTTTGGTACTTGTATGGTTATACCAAAAATCAGGTGGTAATATGGACGACTTAGGAGGTATGTAAAATGACAAAGATGCAGAAAAAGAATATATCTAGAATATTTAAAAATATTTATATTTATCTTGTTTTCTTATTTTTATATCTTCCTATCTTTTATGTAATTATTTTTTCATTTAATACTTCAAAGTTAAATATTACTTTCGAAAATTTCACTTTTCAATGGTATGGGACCTTCTTCAAAAATAGAACTTTAATGGAGGCGCTTTCAAATACTTTGATTATTGGGATTATAAGTACTATTATTTCAACTATTATAGGAACTATTGGTGCTATAGGGCTAAGTAAATACAGATTTAGAGGAAGAGATGTAATAGATAAATTATTATACATCCCTATAGTAATTCCAGAAGTAGTACTTGGTATTGCTCTACTTTCAATATATTCAGTTCTTAGTATTCCTTTAGGATTAATTAGTATTACTTTATCTCACATTACTTTCAGTATTCCTTTTGTTGTAATAACAGTGAGAGCAAGACTTGCTGGATTTGATAAATATCTTGAAGAAGCAGCTATGGATTTAGGTGCAAATAGGATTGTGACTTTCTGGAGAGTAACGTTACCGCTCATAATGCCAGGAGTTTTGTCTGGTGCTATGCTGGCATTTTCATTATCTATTGATGATGTTGTAATTAGCTTCTTTACAGCTGGACCAGGAAGTACAACACTTCCACTTAAAATTTTCTCCATGGTAAAGACTGGAGTAACACCAGAAGTAAATGCTTTATCCACAGTAATAATGGTTATAACTATTATAATTATAGCTTTAAATACTGCATTTCAAGTTAGGAAGCTTAAGTCACAATAAGAGAATAGTAGAACGGAATATTTGTCTGTTATTTATTTTCACGTTCATGAAGATAATAAGGAATAAAGGTTTACTAACTTGAATAAGAGGGTGAGTTAATGATTAAATATGATGTTGTTATTAAGAATGGAACCATAATAGATCCAAAGCGAAAAAAGAGTACTATTGCTAATATTGGAATTCTAAATGGAAAAATAAGAGCTATAACAAGAGAAGATATGGAAGGTAACATTGAATTAGATGTAAGAGGCAAAACAGTATGTCCAGGTATTATAGATATTCATGCTCATGTAGAGGGGGACTTAGATTGTGCTAGAGTGCTAGCAGCCATGGGAGTTACTACAGTATACAATGGTAATTGTGGAATGTCTCCAGAAAATATTAAGGAATTCTACAATAAATATGATAGTTTTTTAATCAATCAAATAGAACAAATTGGACATACTACTCTGAGAGAACAAGTTGGGGTTACTGATAGATATAAATCATCCAGCGATGAAGAAGTTGAAAAGATGAAGGTTATCCTTGAAGAAGCATTTGAATTTGGAGTCAGCGGATTATCATTCGGACTTGAATATGTTCCTGGAAGCTCAAGGAAGGAAGTATTAGAACTAGCAAAAGTTGCAGCCCAATATGGAAAGTTAGTATCAATTCATACAAGGTCAGACTCCTATGGTGGCCTTTCTAGCTTAAGAGAAGCTATTGATATAACTAGAAAAACAGGTGCAGCTGTAAATATATCTCATCTAACTTACCAGTTTGGAATGGGAATGGCAACAGAAGCTCTTCATATGATAGAAGAAGCTTTAGCTGAAGGGCTAGATATATCTGTAGATAGCGGAATGTATAGTGGATTTGCGACTTCCATTGGAAGTGCTGTTTTTGATGAAGGCTGCATAGAAAAGTGGGGATGCGATTATAGCAGCTTAATAGCTGGGACTGGTAAATATAAAGGTAAGAGATTAACCAAAGAAATTTATGAAGAACTTAGACGAAATTATCCGGATGATACGGTCATAGGCATGGTAGGAGAGGAATATGAAGTATTTGAAATCCTAGAAAAACCTTATGTAATGGTCTCTACAGATGCGGGAACATTATACGATGCTGGAGTCCCAGGTCATCCCCAAGATGCAGGGACATATCCTAAATTTTTTAAAACTATGGTAAGAGAGCAGCATAGAATCACTTTAATAGATGCTATAAGACGATGCACATACATGCCGGCAAAACGCTTAGGATTAATAAATAAAGGATTTATTGGAGTTGGAGCTGATGCAGATATTTTAATATTTGATGCGAAAATAATAGAAGATAGAGCAGATTATCCATGCTTTGGAGCCACAGACACAAGGCCAGAAAGCATTGAATATGTTTTTGTAAATGGAGTTATTACAGTAAAAGGGAAAGAAGTATTGGATATAAGTGCAGGGAAAACTATTAAAGATAAGTGTCTTATGTGGAATTGGGAGCAATGATAAGTATGGAATAAACTAATAAGGGCTACCACAAATATTCTTGAGAATATTAGAATATATATTCTTCGGAATATTACCATAAATATTCTTAAGAATAAGTATTCTGTACCATATATATTCTTCAGAATATCCTTAAAAAATCGGGAGCTACAGATATTTTATTAGAATTTGAAATTAATTGTTAATAGAAATTAATCTGTGAAATTCACAGCAAAATAAATTGGTGGCAAAAATAAGTTGAGAGATCTTATATTAATTAAATGAGAGGAAGAGATATTATGGAAATTAAAAAGATGTACATCAATGGTGAATGGGTAGAAGCTACTTCTAAAAAAACGAGAGATGTAATAAATCCAGCTAATGGACAAGTAATTGCAAAGACAACAGAAGGCGGGATTGAGGATACTAAGCTAGCAATTGCAGCTGCAAAAGAATCTTTTTATGGAAAAGGTGAATGGAGGAGAATGAATGCACAAGCTCGTGCTGATATTCTTTTACAAATTGCAGATAAGATAGCAGAAAAAAGAGATAAATTTGCAATGCTCGATACAATAGATAATGGAAAACCTCTTCGTGAGGCAGAAGGTGACATAGATGACGGAATTCATTGTTTTAGATATTATGCAGGCTTAATCACAAAACCATATGGAGGAGTTTATGATGTAAATGATGGATTTGGGCAAATGCACTCATATACAGTGCATGAACCAGTAGGGGTATGTGGACAAATCACTCCATGGAACTACCCATTTTTAATGGCAGTTTGGAAGTTAGCGCCAGCTATTGCGGCAGGAAACAGTGTCGTATTTAAACCTAGCTCAAATACTCCTTTATCAACAATTGCATTATTTGAAATATTTGATGAAATAGGGCTTCCAAAGGGATCTGTTAATTTGGTATTAGGTTCAGGTGGAACTGTAGGGCAGGAAATAGCTGAAAGTAATGATATAGACATGGTTACTTTCACAGGAAGCACAGAAGTAGGACAAAGTATTGCAAGAGCTGCTGTAGGAAACCTTAAAAAAGTTGGCCTAGAACTTGGGGGGAAATCACCAAATATTATTTTTGCAGATGCGGACTTTGAAGGAGCAGTTGAATGGGCCATGGTTGGTATATTCTTTAATCAAGGTGAAGTTTGTTCAGCAGGTTCTCGTATTATTATCGAGGAGTCAATTAAGGATAAGTTTGTAGCACGTCTTGCAGAAAAAGCAAATGCAATGACTATAGGAAATCCAGTAAATAATCCAGATATGGGTCCGTTAGTTTCAAAAGAACATATGGAAACAGTATTAAAATATATTGAGATAGGTAAGAATGAAGGTGCAACCCTAGTTTGTGGTGGAGAAAGATACACAGAAGGAGAATGTGCAGAAGGATATTATGTGAGACCAACTATATTCGACAACTGTACTTCAGATATGACAATTGTAAAAGAAGAAATCTTTGGACCAGTTGTAACAATTCAAACATTTAAAACAGAAGAGGAAGCTATAGCCTTAGCTAATGATACAATCTACGGTTTAGCAGGAGCAGTATTTACATCAGATGGAACTATAGCATTAAAAGTAATAAAGGAAATTAGAGCAGGTATCACGTGGATTAATTGTTATAATCCAACTTTCAACGAAGCACCATGGGGAGGATATAAAATGAGTGGATATGGTAGAGAACTAGGTGTCCACGGTTTAGAAGAATACCAAGAAATAAAACAAATAAACATTAATTTAACCCCAGGACCAATTGGCTGGTACGAACATTAAAATTGGTTTTGTGAAGAATATAAAGTGAAGCGAGAACAACCGAAAGAGAATACATATATGTTCCTCAGGACTGTGAAAAATTTCGCTGAGAATATCTAAATGGAAAGTTGCACCACTTCTGCATGCTCCTGTGACAAGCGCAGGACAAGCAAAAGCGGAACAACTTCCCATTAAGATATTACGGCAGCTTATTTTTCAATGCCTGCTCCACATATATGTATTCTCTTTCTTTGTGCTGCTATCACTTTACATACTTCTTCACATATATTCTATTTCTGATTTTTGTAGTAAATTTAAAATATTTCTGCACTGCAAGTATTTTTACATTTCGGGTACTTTGTAGCGTCCTTAAAGTAAGGTTATTCTCTAAATTTTAACAAGTTCCATTTAGTAGACACATTGAATTTGCGGTATAAATTCTGAATGTGTTTTTTTAGTGTATATCCACTTATATAAAGTTTGTTAGCAATTTCATCATTATTCATATCCTGAAAAATTAATTGTAAAACTTCTACTTCACGATTCGTTAAATTATACTTCGAGGCTAGATTTGCCATAGAGAACGATATATTGGAAGAATTTTTTGAATCCTTTGTATAATATTCATAAAAGCGAAGATTGAGATGATCGCTAAAGGCCTTTACAATGAACATCTCATCGGAGGTAAAATCTCCTTCTTCTCGTCTACGATAAATTGTGAGAACTCCTAAAAATAAATCATTATATACGAGATTTAATTGTAATGAGTAATGAAGCCTAAATGGCTCGTAGCATTTCTTATATAGTACTGTTTTCACTCTCTCTTCTTCAGGCATTAAATCGCTTTCACGAATAAGTAGGCATTGTCCGCTCAACATTACCCAACGAGTATAATCTTCATCTTCATTTAAAAGGTAATTTTTTTCAGTATCTGAGTAAACCTCAGGGACACAGATGGGATCACATACCAAGTTCTTCGAATTAGTATGGTCAGCCATTAAAATACTGGAGGCTGTATTAGGAATTAACATTTTTAGTAGGTTCAAAAATGTTATTTTCATTGTATCAAAATCCGGAATGCTATATATCTGATAAATTATATTATTTATTAATAGAAATTCATTATTTTGCATATAGATACCTTCCATAACTATATATTACTAATATTTATATCTGCATAAATATTCTATAAATATGCGAGATTATTAAAGGTATTTTACCATAAATTACATAAATTGTACATGTAGTTATAATACTTAAATATTATTGTAAGTATATACTAACAAGGAAAGAAGATACTTATAAAGTAGTATACGTACTTCTAAAATAATGCAATAACCATACATTGAGAGAATTGTTTTAACTAGGGCATTTGATTTATAATAATATCAATAAAGAAAATAGATTAAATACAACGACGTATTACTGATTTAAAATCATTGTAATGCGTCGTTTTGATTTTAGAAAGGGAGTAATTATTATGGCACAAAGAGAACAAATTGTTGAAGATTTAAACAGAGTTATAGGATATATAAAAAGCGATGGATTAACAAACGAGGAAAAAGAATCAATTACAAAGGATACAATAAATTATTTTGATAACTATGTAAGTCCAGGATGGCTTAAATACAGAAAATCAGTATCAACAAATGCAGCAGTTGTAGAATGGACAGATCAGGGAGCATATTGCACAGGATTATATGGAGAAGAATTTATAGATTGTCTAGGTGGATTTGGAATTTATACATGTGGGCATAGAAATGAGGAAATACTTGATGTTGTAAAAGCACAGCTCGATCATCAAGCATTACATTCACAAGAATTATTAGATCCATTAAGAGGATATCTTGCAAAAGCAGTTGCTGAAATTACGCCGGGAGATTTAGAATATTGCTTTTTCACTAATGGAGGAGCAGAAGCAGTAGAAATGGCATTAAAGCTTGCAAGAATCGCAACAGGTGGAAGATGGTACATTTCAACAGTAGGAGCGTTTCATGGTAAATCAATGGGAGCTATTTCAATGGGGGGGAAGAGCACATACAGAGTGCCGTATACACCAATGGTACAGCAAGTTCAACACGTTGAATATGGAAATGCAGAAGATATAAGGAAAGCTATAAGTAATCTATATGCAGTAGGCGAGAGAGTTGCAGCTGTTATATTAGAGCCAATACAAGGTGAAGCAGGGATTATCATTCCACCAGAAGGTTATTTACAAGAAGTTCGTGAAATATGCGATGAATATGGAGTTGCTCTAATATTTGATGAAATTCAAACTGGAATGGGTAGGACTGGAACAATGTGGAGGTGTGAAGCAGAAGGTGTAACTCCTGATATCATGACTTTTGGTAAGGCGTTTGGTGGAGGAATAATGCCAATAACAGGTATTATATGCAGACCTAAAATGTGGACAGAAGAATTAGTGGACAATCCATGGCTTTTAGGATCACCAACTTTTGGAGGAAATCCAGTTTGCTGTTCAGCAGCGCTTGCTACAATAAAATATATGCTAGAAAATGATGTTCCAGGACAATGTAAAGAAAAAGGTGAATATTTAAAGTCAGGGTTAGAAATGTTATGGAAGAAGTATCCTACAGTTATAAATGAGGTAAGAGGTACTGGACTTATGTTAGCTGTAGAGTTTCGTGAAAGTGATATAGGATACTCTGTTGCTAAGGGGTTATTTAAAAGAGGCGTTATGACTGCAGGAACTTTAGTAAATGCTAAATGCATCCGTTTTGAACCAGCAGCTGTTATTTCAAAAAAAGATATGGATAATGTTATTGAGAGAATGGATGCAGCATTGGAAGATACAAAAAAGGAATTTAATATTTAGAAGTAAAGATGCTATATATCAATGTATATAGCATTTTTTTCATGATAAGGAGATATGTGCTTATGAGACAATTAATGCTAGGTCCTGTGATATATAAATATAATGATTGTAAAACTTTTTGTAAGGAATTTCACATAGGCAAAGATGATTTGATAATTACAGAAAAAGAAATATATAATAATTGCTTGAAATTTAATGTAAATGAGGCAGCAGTTCTGTTTAAAGAGAACTATGGAATTGGAAATATGTCTGAGGATATCGTTGAGAGTATGTATGAACATGTTAGAAGAATATCTCATGAAAGGATTATTGCTATTGGCGAGAAATGTATTTTAGAGATCGGAAAAATATTTTCCTTAACAAATATTTCTCCAGTTGTAGATTTATACAATAATAAGATAGAAATAATTAAAGAAAAAGAATTAGTATTAGTCCCAACTAAACTTGGTATCGGAAGTGAAGTAAATAATGTTTCTGAATTACAATTAAAAGAAAATAATATGAAAGTAAGCCTTGTTGCAGATGAATTATATGCTGATAGTACAGTTATGATAACAGAATTACTAAGCAAATTGCCACTAGACCTGCTTATAAGTAGCTCTATAAATGCATTAATTCATGCCATTGAATCATATTTATCTCCCAGAGCAACTGAATATACTAGGCTTTTTTCTTTAAAAGCTGTTGAAATAATATTTAGAAGCTATAAAAATATTATAAACAAGGAAATGGTTATGAGTAGTCAGACAGTAGATGATTTTCTTTTAGCAGGCAATTATTCAGAAATTGCTTTTGCAAATACAGGCGGGGATGATTTAGATGTAATTAAGCAGGAATTAAGAAAAAAAGATAATACAGTTACGTATGGAGAAGCTAATTATATTACGTTTATGGAAATGCTTAAATCTTATCAGGGTATATATCCTGATAGTGACATCATAATATTGAGTGGATTTTTTGCAAATTTGTTAGAGTGCGATACTAGCGAAGTGTTTGAACAAGTAGAAAATCTATTATGCAAACTAATTGTAAAAAGTTCATCAAGTAAGAGGCGATAGATTAAATATAGAAGAAACAAATATAAATTATAGAAATTTATAAAATTAAGTAAAAGACAAAAGGTCTTAATGATAATAACAATTTAAATCTATAAATAAATTAGGATAATCATATAAATACTATTTTACATCAGATTATGATATCAAAAAAATATGGAGTTTAGTAAAAATGCTCTATATTTTCAAAGATATAAAGAAATTATAATTGGAATAATAAGTTATAGCTTTGCGCTAGAAAGAATATAATATTGATCATTAGAAACTAGTTAAAATCACGAATATTTAGATTTATAATGCATATATTTAGTTCATCATAATGGTAATATTTTATGAAATTTATATAGAATTGATATTATCTATTTCAAATATAATGTTGACATTTTTAGAGAATAAGATTATTATTATAGTATTAAATTGAGAATAAATTAAATTTTATGGAGTAAAAATTAAATATTGATAAATAGATAACAACGGAGTTATTAGACATTTTAGTTTTGTTTAATGACTCCATTGCCATAATATATTGAAATTTTTAAGCGAATGTGGAAGCGCTTCCAAGAAAACAGAAAATATTTAAAATTTTATTAAAAATTTTAAATATTCATACAGAATTTCCAAATATTAAAAAATAAATTATATAAAATAGAAAAGAAGGAGAGAAATACATGTTAAAATATATTGGAAAAAGATTTTTAGTAAGTCTGTTAACAATATTGGTTGTAATAACAGTGACATTTTTTCTAATGAGACTTATGCCAGGAGGACCTTTTGATGGGGACAAGTTAACGCCACAAGTTAAGGCAAATATGGCAGCAAAGTATGGAACAGATAAACCTTTATTCGACCAATACACAATGTATTTAAGTAACTTGGTTCATGGGGATTTTGGTGAATCAATGGTTTTTGAAGGAAGAGGAGTAGCAGATACTATAAGTAAATCATTCCCAGCATCTGCTGAATTAGGTATAATAGCTGTAATTATGTCACTAATTGGAGGAATACTTCTTGGAACACTTGCAGCATTAAAAAATGGAAAGTGGCCGGATAGAGTGGTTGTATTTATTGCAACGCTTTGTATCACAATACCAAGTTTTGTAATTGGTGCAGTTTTAATTTATATATTAGGTGTTGAACTTCAACTACTACCTCCAACAGGTTTTGGTGAATGGAAAAATGATATAATGCCTTGTATAGCACTATCAGCATCATCGTTATCATTTATCACAAGACTTACAAGAAGTAAGTTAATAGATGTATTAAAATCTGATTACATAAGAACCGCAAAAGCAAAAGGCTTAAGCAAAAGTACAATCATCTTTAAACATGCTTTAAGAAATTCGTTGATTCCAATAGTCACATATGTTGGGCCATTAACGGCTTCTATATTAACGGGTGGATTTGTAACAGAAAAGATTTTTGCTATTCCTGGACTTGGTAATGAATTTGTACAATCGGTTACAAATAGAGATTATTCTATGTTGCTTGGGGTAACAGTATTTTATTGTACAATGTTAATATTCTTTACATTCTTTGTTGATGTATTATATGTATTAATTGATCCGAGAATAAAATTACAAGATGCGGAAGTATAAGGGGAGGAAAAGAGAAAATGGAAAATGGATTAAAAATTAAAAAAGAATTGTTTACTCCTCTAAGTGCAGAAGAAAAGAAAATCGATGTAGTAGTTAGACCAAGTGTTGGATATTGGCAGGATGCATGGAGGAGATTAAAAAAGGACAAAATGGCAATAGTATCATTAGTGATAATAGTACTTGTAGTTGCAGCTGCTATTTTGGTTCCAATGTTATCTAAATATGATTATGCTGCTAATGATTTATCACAAACATATTTAAAGCCGTCTGCTGAGCATTGGTTTGGAACAGATAACCTTGGAAGAGACTTGTTTGTTAGAAATTTTTATGGAGCTAGATATTCATTAATTATTGCTGTACTGGCAGCATTTATAAATCTAGTTATTGGAGTATTATATGGTGGAGTAGCTGGTTATTTTGGAGGAATAGTAGATAGTATATTAATGAGAATAGTAGACGTTCTATCTTCAATTCCAATGACTATATATGTAGTAATATTTATGGCTATTTTAAATAAACCAGGAGCAGCTGGTGGAAGTGGTCTTCTCACTATAGTATTGGGTCTTTCTATAACCTATTGGATTGGAATGGCTAGAATCGTAAGAGGAGATGTTCTTCAATTAAAGCAACAAGAATTTGTTCTTGCTGCAAAGTCATTGGGTGCAACAAATGCAAGAATATTAATAAGACATTTAATTCCAAACTGTATAGGATCAATAATGGTTACATTAACATTATTGATTCCAGAAGCCGTATTTACAGAAGCATTTTTAAGCTTTATTGGTCTTGGGATTGCAGCGCCAAGAGCATCTCTTGGAACATTGGCAAATGAAGCGATGCAAGGTATATACACATACCCATATCAATTATTTTTTCCAGCAGCGATGATTTGCATAATAATATTATGCTTTAACCTTTTTGGCGATGGATTGAGTCAAGCATTAGATCCAAAAAACAAGAGATAGGAGGAAGAATGAAAAATGGAAAAATTACTAGACGTAAAAGATTTAAAAACTTCCTTTAAAACTAGTGCCGGTGAAGTACATGCAGTAAGAGGGGTGTCTTTTTACTTAGAAAAGGGAGAGGCCTTAGGAATAGTTGGAGAATCAGGTTGTGGTAAAAGTGTTACTATGATGTCAATTATGAGATTACTAGCAGACAATGGAAGAATTGTAGGCGGAGAAATACTCTTTGATGGAAAAAATATTTCGGATGTAAAAGAAGTTGAAATGGAGTCTATAAGAGGAAATGATATAGGAATGATATTCCAAGATCCTATGACTTCACTAAATCCAGTTTATACAATAGGCGATCAATTGATGGAGCCATTAATAAAACATAAGAAAATCAGTAAAGCAGAGGCGAGAAAAGAAGCTATAAAGATGCTTGGATTAGTTGGAATACCAAGTCCTGAAAAGAGAATGAAACAGTATCCTCATGAATTTTCAGGTGGTATGAGACAGAGAGCAATGATTGCTATGAGTTTAATTTGTGAGCCAAAGCTTATTATTGCAGATGAGCCAACAACAGCATTGGATGTTACTATTCAAGCTCAAATTTTAGATTTAATGAAGGAATTAAAACAGAAACTTGATACTGCTATTATATTAATAACTCATGATTTAGGTGTTGTTGCGGATGTATGTAGTAGAATAAATGTAATGTATGGTGGAATAATAGTAGAGACGGGAACAGCAGAAGATATATTCTACAGAGGAAAACATCCTTATACTTGGGGACTTTTAAGAAGTGTACCAAATCCTAAAGAAGATATTAAAGAAAAACTTATTCCAATTGAAGGACAGCCACCAGATTTATTAAAGCCACCAGTTGGATGTCCATTTGCAGCCAGATGTGATTATGCAATGAAGATTTGCATTCAAGAGCAACCTCCTTTATTTGAAATAGGAGATAAGCATCGTACAGCATGTTGGTTATGTCATGAGGATGCGCCAGAAGTCGAATCACCTATAAGGAGGATGGAGTAGTGGAAGATAATAAAGATGTAATTTTAGAAGTTAAAGATTTATGTAAATACTTCCCTGCAAATAAAGGGTTATTTAAAGGTAAAAGTTATGTTAAGGCAGTAGATAGGGTTTCATTCTCACTAAAAAGAGGAGAAACTTTAGGACTTGTAGGTGAATCGGGATGTGGAAAGACAACTACAGGTAGAACTATATTAAAGCTTTATGAACCAACGGAAGGTCAAATAATTTTTAACGGAAAAGATATAACAAAGTATTCAAAACAAGATATGGTTCCTTTGAGGAAGGAAATGCAGATGATCTTTCAAGATCCTTATGCATCTCTAGATCCAAGAATGACTGTTGGAGATATAATAGGAGAAGCTATTGATGTTCATAAATTACTAACAGGTGAAGCAAGAACAGAAAGAATAAGAAGTTTATTATCAAAAGTTGGACTTGCTAGTGATCATATAAATAGATATCCACATGAATTTTCAGGTGGACAAAGACAAAGAATAGGCATAGCAAGAGCGTTAGCTGTAGAACCGTCATTAATAGTCTGTGATGAGCCAATATCAGCACTGGATGTTTCTATCCAAGCTCAGGTTATAAACATGCTAGAAGAACTTCAGGAAGAATTAGGATTGACTTATTTGTTTATAGCCCATGATCTTTCAATGGTTAAGCATATATCAACTCATATAGGAGTTATGTACCTTGGAAGAATGGTTGAAAAGGGAGAAAGTAATAAGGTTTATTCGGAAGGATTGCATCCATATACACAAGCATTACTTTCAGCAGTACCAATACCAGATCCAGATGTAGCTAAAAATAATAAAAGAATAGTTCTAGAAGGAGATATTCCATCACCAATAGATCCACCACCAGGATGTAGATTTAAAGGTAGATGTAAGTATGCAAAACCAATTTGTTCAGAAGTTGATCCAGAGTTAAAGGAAGTAAAGCCAGGCCATTTTGTGGCATGTCACTTGTATAATAACTAAATTTTGGTAAGAAAAGTGATTAGTTAAACTCATAATGCCTAAACAAAAAATAGAAATTAATTAGATATTTAGTATACTGTTAAAGAATTTTGGGAAAAATGATTTAAACAGATATAAATAAAATAAATAATAAATGATAAATTAAGGGGGAATATGCAATGAAAAAAAGCAAAGTAAAACAATTATGCGCAGTAGCTTTAGCAGCAACACTTGGACTTACAGTTTTAGCTGGTTGTGGTTCTAAGAAAACTGATAAAGCAGCGACTTCAGGAAAACAAGAGTTAGTTTTCAACTTAGCAGCTGATCCAAAGACTTTAGATCCAGGGCTAAACCAAGCAGTTGATGGATCTATAGTAGACGCAAATGCTTTTGAAGGGCTATGTAAATTGGATGAGAGTGGTAAGGCAATTCCAGGTCAAGCTGAAAAATGGGAAGTATCTGATGATAAGTTAACATATACTTTTCATTTAAAGAAAGATCTAAAATGGTCAAATGGGGATCCAGTTAAGGCTAGTGATTTTGAATATGCATGGAAAAGAGTATTAAATCCTGAAACTGCATCTATATATTCATTCCAATTACTATATCTTAAGGGTGGAGAAGAATATAATACAGGAAAAGGAACTGCAGATCAAGTTGGAGTAAAAGCAACTGATGATAGTACATTAGTAGTTACTCTTGCAGCACCATGTCCATACTTCTTAGAATTAACATCATCTACGACATATATGCCTGTAGATCAAAAGATTGTTGAAGGAAATAAAGATTGGGCAAAAGATGCTAAAACTTTAGTTTCAAATGGTCCTTTCAAATTTACAGATTATAAGATTAAAGATCAAATTGTACTAGAAAAAAATGAAAATTATCCAGATAAAGATAAAATCAAACTTGATAAAATCACAATGAAGATGGTTACTGAAAATACATCAGCATGGGCAAGTTATAAGACAGGTCAATTCGATATGGTATACTCTGTTCCATCATCAGAAATTGAGCAAGCGATAAAAGATAAGACTGCTACTACATTTAAGATGTTAGGAACTCAATATGTTGATGTTAATGTTTCTGATAAAGCTAAAGAAATAGATCCAAATGCTGCAAAAGTATTGAGTAATGCGAAATTTAGAGAAGCATTAGCTAATGCCATAGACAGAACAACAATTGTTGAAAAAGTACTTAAGAGTGGTCAAACACCTGCACATAGCTTTGTAGCTCCTGGAATTACTGGCCCAGATGGAAAAGACTTTGCAAATAAAAAGTACTTTGAAGAAAATGGTGATATAGAAAAGGCTAAGAAGCTATTAGCTGAAGCTGGATATCCAGATGGTCAAGGATTACCACCACTTGTAGTATTATACAATCCTGAAAATGGTAATGGTGAATTATATCAAGCAATCCAAGATATGTGGAAGAAGATTGGCGTAAATGTTGAACTTCAAACTCAAGAATGGAAAGTATTCCAAGCAACTAGAGATGCTAAGAACTATGAAATGGCAAGAGGTGCATGGACTGGAGATTATTCTGATCCTATGACCTTTGTAGACATGTTTATATCAACTTCTCCTAATAATGAAGTTGGATACAATAATCCAAAATATGATCAATTAGTTGATGCAGCAAAGAATGAAACAGATGCTAACAAGAGATTCGATATATTACATCAAGCAGAAGATCTTCTAATGGAAGAGATGCCTATTATTCCTTTATATCACGATACTAAGACATTTGGAATAAAGGATTATGTTAAAGGTGTAAGAGTATCTCCACTTGGCTATATATACTTTGATAGCGCATATATAGAAGGTAAAAAATAATAAACTTTAGTTAAATAAATTGAAAGAACTACTTTAAAATATGCTTATATTTTAAAGTGGTTCTTTTATTTTTTAGGAAGATATAATTAAATTAAATCCGAAGATAGCTCTTAAAAATAATAGAAATACGCAATCTCAAAAGTGGAGCATGTCCCTATAAAGAAAACTATTTAATATATTCTGCTGCAAGCGATTTTTTACGTTTCCAGCTGAATTAAGTATAAGTACTCGATTACTAGGATTTTGAAAATATATACTTTAAGATTTATATTAAGCAATTTTTAAGACATATTTACATAGATTTAACAGTATAAAAGCATCAATATTAAAATCATAATTTGGCCCATAAAGTATTGAATTAAAGCCAAATAAGTAGTAAAATAAAAAAGATAGGATTTAAGAAGTGAAATAAATATTCCAAGTCCAAGGATAAAATTTAAAGTTTATTATAGAGTAATTTATATGGTGCAGAAGCTTAGAATTATATAGAAATATAAGGAATTTAAGTCTATGCAATTTTTTTAGCTCTACAATTCAGATAAGTTTAATAGGATATGGAAATTGGATATTGTTTATGGCACTTTAGTAGTGGAATTATAATTAATTGTGTGAATTTATGTTAGCTATTATGAAAAGGCGGATAATTTATCTGACTAATAATATTAGTAGTTAATAACTATGATATAACAATTAGTTATTGTTTGAAGCTTATAAATTTTATTAGAAATATTAGCAATAAGCGTATTTAAATTAAGGGGGATTTTAAACATGATCAAAGTATTAACAAACGACGGATTAGAAAATGCGTCAATTGAGGCATTGAATGGATTGGGAGTAGAAGTTGTCAATGAACACTTTAACCAAGATATATTGGGGGCGAAATTAAAGGAATTTGATGCAGTTGTTATTAGATCAGCTACTAAGCTTACAGCTGATGTATTTGAAGCAGAAGCAGGCGGAAATTTAAAATTGGCTATTAGAGCTGGTGTTGGAATAGATAACATAGATATTCCTGCTGCACAAGGAAAAGGAGTAACAGTAAGAAATACTCCATCAGCAAGCTCAGATTCAGTTGCAGAACTTGCAATTGGTCATATGTTTGCACTTGCAAGATTTATTGCGATATCTAACTACACTATGAGAAATGGTGAATGGAATAAAAAGAAATATGAAGGAACTGAAATTGCGGGTAAAACACTTGGAATCGTTGGAATGGGAAGAATAGGTCAATCTTTAGCTAAAAAGGCAACTGCTTTGGGTATGAAGGTTGTATATTATACAATTGAAGGAAGACATGATGATTTAGATTATGATTTTGTATCTTTAGAAGAAGTATTAAAGGTTTCAGATTTTATTTCACTTCATGTACCTTATGATAAAGCGGCTGGTTCATTAATAGGAAAAAAAGAATTGGAATTAATGAAGAATACAGCATATCTTATTAATTGTGCTAGAGGTAAGGTCGTTGATGAAGCAGCATTAATAGAAGCACTTAATAAAGGTGAAATTGCTGGAGCTGGTATTGATGTATTTGAAGAGGAGCCAACTAAGAATGAAGAATTAATTAACCATCCGAAAGTTAGTGCTACCCCACACATTGGAGCTGCAACTAAAGAAGCTCAAACAAGAATAGGTGAAGAAGTAGTTTCAGTAATAAAGGAATTCTTTAATCTATAATTTAGGAGGAATTTTTGATGGCGATAGTTAAAGCTTTTAGAGGAATTAGACCAGTTAAGGAATTAGCTTCAAAAATAGCAGCTTTACCATATGATGTAATGAGTAGTGATGAAGCAAGAGAAATGGTGGTTGGAAATCCACACTCATTTCTCCACGTTGATAGACCAGAAATAGATTTAGATCCAGAAATAGATGTACATGATCCTAAGGTATATGCAAAGGCTAAAGAAAATCTTGATAGAATGATAAGAGATGGAGAATTTATTCAAGATGAAGAACCTTGTTTATACATATATAGGCAAATAATGAATGGAAGATCTCAAACAGGAATTGTATTCTGTGCATCTATAGATGATTATATGAATAATATAATTAAAAAACACGAGTTTACAAGGGCGGATAAGGAACAGGATAGAATTAATCATGTTGATTATTGTGATGCAAATACTGGGCCAATTTTCTTAACATACAAGGAAGATCAAATTGCATCAGAAATAATAGATGCTTGGATTCAGAATGAAAGTAAAAGAAAACCTATATATAATTTCGTAGCCGAAGATGGTATAACGCACATTGTATGGGTTGTAGATAATGAAATTATTATAGACGAAATAGTTGACCTATTTAAGGAAATAGATTATTTATATATTGCAGATGGTCATCATAGATCGGCTTCCGCTGTAAAAGTTGGGCTTAAGAGAAGAGCCGAAAATCCAAATTATACTGGTGAGGAAGAGTTTAACTATTTCTTAGCGGTTGCATTCCCTGATAATGATCTAATGGTTATGGATTATAACAGAGTTGTTAAAGATTTAAATGGAATGACTAAAGAAGAATTGATTACGAAGTTAGAGGAAAACTTTATTGTAACTAAATCTGAAAATAATGTGCCTGTAAAGCCTGCTAAGAAGCATACATTTGGGATGGATGTTGAAGGAGAATGGTATTTATTAGAGGCAAAAGATGGGACGTTTGATGAAAATAATCCTATAGCGCAACTTGATGTTGCAATTCTTCAAAGTAATGTACTAACACCAATCTTAGGAATTGAAGATGTCAGAACATCAGATAGAATTGACTTTATAGGCGGTATCAGAGGAATCAAAGAGCTTGAAAAAAGAGTTAATTCAGATATGAAGATTGCTTTTTCTATGTATCCAACAGAGGTTCATGACATTATGGATGTTGCTGATATTGGAGAGGTAATGCCACCAAAATCAACATGGTTTGAGCCTAAATTAAGAAGTGGATTATTTATTCATGAATTAAAATAGTTGTCCCCGTCAAAAAAAGATTAACTAAGAAATAAAAAAGATTGACTACGTGGCGGAGCAGTAAAAAAGAGAACTCAAAATAGAATAAAAGATAGAGCATAAAAGCGAGTAGAACATACCCTTCGGGTCGGTTTTCTTAATTCGAATTTATGCTCTTTTTTTGCTTAAAAATAAAGTTGTGTTCAGTTTCTATTTAATGAAAAATAAATATATTTTAATATTTTTCTATAAACATATGTATAAAGATAAATATATTTATAGGAATATATTTAAAAAGGAATCTACGTTTATAGAAAACTATTTAAAAATGTAAATATTTAAATAGAAAAATATAAACATATGTAAATATTTATAGGAAACATCAAGGTTTCAGCCTAGTATATTTATATAGGTGTCACGTTAAAATAATCTTATTCCTTTTCCTATGTCCTTTTTCCTGTTTAGTTTTCTGCAAAACTTATTATAAAAAAACTGTGATTAATGTGGATATATCTAAAGTAAAAAGGAATGTTTTGTGGATAGATTTATACAGACTTTAAATGAGATAAAAGGATTCAGAATTTAATAGATAGAAAATTAGAATTGATAAAGGAACTGAAGGATGTTAGCAAAGTGGAATTCCACTAATGCAACAACCCTTTAATTTAGGAAAGTTTCTCTTCTATAATTTCTGGTTCTTCAGAATTATCTATAAAAACATAATAGGAGTATATCAATAAAAGCAAAATTATAAAAATAGCAGAAAATCTATACATAATTGCATAACTTTTATGCTCAGCAATGAAACTTAGAAGAATTGATCCAAGTGTATAGGATAAATCCATGGAAGATAAGAAAGTTCCGTTAGCAGCTCCCTGCCTATTAGAAGGAGATCGGTTTACAGCCCAAGCTTGAAGAGAAGGCTGAACGGCACCATACCCAAGTCCGTAGAATAAGGAGGAGAGTATAAGCATTAAAATAGAGTTTGCATAGGAGAGAGTTATAAGACCTATTATTAAGCAAATTGAGCCGGGTAATATTACTACAGCATGTCCTTTTTCATCAAATATTTTTCCAACAAGAGGCCGTGTTATTAAAATCATTGCAACAAATCCAATAAAATAAATCCAAATAGAGGATATTTTTAGCTCCTGCCCGTATAACATTATATAACTCATAATTCCACATAATGTGATTACAAGAAAAAAGCATAATAAAGAAGGCAAGGCTGCTTTTTTTTCAAAGGAATCTTTTAATGAGCATTTGGAAATCGTATTAGATGTTGAAGAGATTTTTATAGTTGATTTAACTTGACTGAGAAATATAATACCAATACCTACTAAAGTTATTGAAATAAGAACAATATTTTTAAAACTGTATAAATTCATTATTACTATTGCAACCATAGGAGATAATGCCATGGATATTATCATTGAAAGAGAATAGTAGCCCATGCCCTCACCGCGTTTCTCTTTTGGCACAATATTAGAAAAAATTGCAGCAGCACCAGTAGAAGCAAGTCCCCAACCTATGCCTTGAATGACGCGAACCAATATTATTGCATCTATTGGAAGCCAGATATATGATAGTGTGCTTCCAGCAAGTATTAGAGCGCCTAAAAGCAGTAGAGGTTTGATTTCGATCCTATCCATAATATTGCCTATGAATAATCTAACAAGTAAAGAAGTTATTGAAAATGTACTTACAACTAGGCTGGCTTCTAAATTATTACCGCCACATAGCTTGGCATATGCAGGAAGAGTTGGAGTTAACATATAAAAAGCTAAGTATATAAATAAATTTGAAAGTAGCATAAATATATAATTTTTGGTCCAAAGTTTTGATGAATTAAAATGATTTTTTATTTCCACATTGATTCCTCCTTTTGTATTATAAACTATTTATATTTTTATCAATTTTTAAAAGAACTGCATTATATACTTCCAGTTTTTCAAGAGATATGTCTTTAAGTAATTTATTAAATAAATCTTCTAAAAAAGGAGAAACCTCTCCAATAATATTTAAACCGCTATCTGTTATATGGATTTCAAAGGAACGTCTATCCTCTTTGCTTGGATGTCTTTCAATAAAAGCCTTTCTTTCAAGTATATCAAGTATTCTAGCTAAAGTGGACTGGTCTTTGCCTGAAACTTCAGCTAAAAGTTTCTGACTTATTTTATTCTTTTTAGAGAGTTTTAATAGTACTGTCCATTGCTCGGTTGTAATATTAAATTTTTCTAATTTATTATTTAGATAAGATGTTAATTTTTTAGAAACTTTATTTGTCAACATTCCAATATCTTGATCATAGGATTCAAACATATAATTACCTCCAGTAAATAAAGTTGTTGTAAATATAATTGTTTTACAAATAGTTGCTACAACAATTAATTATAAGTATAATTGAAAAAAAATCAAGACTAATTTGATTATAGAATAAAAACTATAATGAAAAGAAAATTTATTAATAATAAAAAGATCCACATTATAAACAAAGTTATCAACAGATTCTGTTGATAACTTTGTTTATAATGTGTGAACAACAACATAAATATTTAATACTTATGCCACTTTTATATTTGATTGATAAAGATATGTTCTACTAATCAATCGAGAGATATATTTAGACGGAATTAATTTAACTGTCTTGTCTATTTTGAGTTATAAATTACTTCAAATTAAATGAATTTAAATGTTGCTGAAGGATTTTAATAAGTTTATATAGTGATTTGATTCTCTAAGAACATGATCAGCAAAGAGTGGTAGAATTATTGATTTAATTTTACAAGTTAAAAGCCCTTCAGTACTCTGGGCTTTGAAATTTCTGAGATTAGTGGCTGCACTTAAGGTAGTCTCGGTAAGTTCAGACAAATCTTCTGCTGATTTATCCATATCAGAAGCCTCATCTCTCAATGCCACGAATTCTTTTCCGAAATTATTAGCTATATTGAATAATTCTACTTCGGTAGGATCTAGCATTCCTCTAATAGTAAATGAATGTTCTGCTAACTTATCATCCCAAAAGTTTTCAAGTATTAGTATATCTCTCTTAGTACCAATTCCGACACCACTTTGCAATCGTGTTAGAAGCTCTGTAAATATTATTGCTTCACTAAGCACATGGTTTAGAACTGCAGGGTATAAAGTCGTAAATATCTTACAAGATAGAACATCATTTCTAAGTTTTGTTTTAAATTTAATAATCATATTAGTTGCAGCTATAGACTGGTGGTTAAGCATATATACATTATCGGTTAACATAGATGTATCACTATTTCTCATGCCAGATATTAATGACTTTTCCATAGAAGTTATATTAGAGTCTATAAAAATTCCAGTAGCAAATTGAGTAGCCTTTTCAGCATCCATTGTATATTTTGTGCTTATTTCATTGGAATCTAATGTTTCGAAAGGGATAACTCCATCTGATAGTAATATGGCACGAGAGAGTAAAGTTGTAAACTCATTTTTAAAGGCATCAGCTTGACTTATAAGATCTTTGTTCTTTGGTGGTAGGGCTGCTTCAATAAATATCGAGTGTTCCCGCATAATTCTTAGAAAGAATAAGTTTAATTCTAAAGATTGGTTAATAAACTCTTGCTTTGATAGCATTTTCTACTCCTGAATATATTCTTTATATCTTTATTAATATATTCAAAAATAAAAATTAAGTGATATATTAATTTTTATCAATTCGCATTATTATGGAAGCTGGGTGGTAAATAATATATAATAAAATAAAAGTTATATATACTTTAGGATGAGGTAGATAATGAATAAAGAAATATTAACTAAAGGCTTTGATGAATTAGAGCTAGAAAAAGATATTAAAGAAAAAGATGATTTTATATTGATTGATAAAGATGGAGTTATATTGGAATATAGAGTCATTTTTACAGAGAAAGAGCTATTGGAATATCTTAATGACCATAAAGGTCATACAGAAAATAGAAGTGGCTTATTAGTGACATTTGAATGTAATAATATTTTAGGAGAATTTTATAATACTATATTTTTAAAGAAATTTAGATTTGATAGCTATTCTAATCTCAAAATGGATAGTCATTTACGACTGATACTTAATAATTGTGAATTTGTTGAGGATATAGAATTATTAGGGGGAGATTATAAAAGAATAAAAATCAATAATTGCATAATAAGAAATAACATGTTTGTAAGGTTCATAAACTGTGATAAGTTAAGAATAAGTGAAACTGTGGTTAAAGAAAGCATAATAGTGGAGAATTCTGAGGTTGGAAAATTCTATGGAAATGCATCTATATTTAAAGAAAATTTGCTTTTCCAAGAAGTTAACATACTGAATGATTTTATCCTTGACAAAATTAAAGGAGAAAAGGAATTATGCTTTGTTGATTGTAGATTTGAAGGATTAAGCAAGTTGGAGTTAGATATAAATGGGGAATTAAGTTTTTTGCAGTGTTCTTTTTATAAAAAATCAGAAATTAATTTTGATGATATTAAAGGTAAGTTTAGTCTGTATAAAACTAATTTCTCAGATAAATGTTATCTGGAATATGAACTATTGGAAAACAAAAAGTACAAGCCTCTAATTTTTGACAATGACTTTAAGAAAACAAAATGGAACTTTTTGATCGTATCAGATATATATAAATCTAGTGGAAGGATAGATCAATACCTTGAAACGCTTTATTATTTTAAGAAGTATGAGAGATTAGAGAGAAAAAGTAAAAATAAAGGTAATTTTAATTTGCTGTATTATTTAATTGGCATAACTACAAAGTACTATACAAGTTGGGAGAGAACATTATTGTCTATGGTAGTAGTGATTGTTTCATTTTTTCTACTATACTGTTTCTTTCCTAATTTGCTGATGTGTAAGGATGTTCAATTGAATTCAAAAAATTTATTCATAACAGTATTTGAAATGCTTAAGAATTCGAATTTTGATGCTAATTTTTTAATTAGTAAGTTTGGTAATACATTATATTTTACAATAATAACATTTACAACCGTTGGATATGGTGATATAATCCCGCTAAACTGGATGAAGATGGCTGTTAGTTTAGAGTCATTCTTGGGAGTGTTTTTTACATCGAGCTTTGTAGTATCTCTATCAAGAAGATTTATGTAATGAAAGTAAATATGTTAATTTCAAAGTTAAAGTCTTAAAATTAACTCTTGAGAACTTATGAATATCAATAAAAAAATCACTGCATTTTTGCGGTGATTTTTATTTATCAAAGTTCATTAGCTTGACAAATAGTTATTGAATAGTATACTGTATGTTATACAGTATGGTGTTCAATATGCAGAGTCTATAATAATAGGAGGTGAAAACATGGGAGAAAATGATGCTAAAGAAAAGTTGATAGATGTTACTATACATATGATATGTGAAGGCAAAAAGCCTAGTGAAATTACCGTAAAAGATATTACCGAGAAGGCAGGACTTGGTAATGGAATGGTAAACTATCATTTCCAGAGTAAAGATAATTTAATTCGTCTAGCAGTAAAAAAGGTTATGAGTTGTGCAACGAGATCTTTAAGTGAGAAAATGAAATCAAAGAGTAATGAATCATCAATTTATAGACTCACCTTCATATTAAAAGAAGTTGCAAACTTTATTGCAGATAATTCTGAAATTTCTAAGATTGCGATTTTAGATGACTTAGAGAATAATCAGATGACAGCACATTTACTAGGGTCAGAAGAGGAATACAATAAGTGCCTTAGGGAACTTTATGGAGATGACACGCATAAATTTTGGGTTAAGAACTACTTAATTGCAGGATATTTAAATTACATATTCTTAAAGGCAGAAAATATAAAGAATGAAATGGGATTTGATTTCTATAAAAAAGAGGATAGAGAAAAAGCAATTGAGAATTTAGTTAATGAATTAGTCAATTGTAATATGTCTAAGATGAAATAGGTAGGCAAATTTATATAAATATATTGTGGATACTTAAAAATAATAATAGATAAATTTAATATAAAAGGAGTAATTATACTATGATGATTGTAGATAAAGAAAAGTGTGTGGGATGTGGACTTTGTGTTAAAGATTGTTTTCCTAATGATATTGAGATAAATGGAAACAAGGCAGAAATCAAAAATGTTAGATGTATGAAGTGTGGACACTGTATTGCAGTTTGCCCTAAAGGAGCAGTATCTACAGATGAATATAATATGGAAGATGTAAAAGATTATAATGAGTCTGAGTTTAAGATAGAATCGGAGAAACTTCTTAATTTTATTAAATTTAGGAGAACTACAAGACAATTTAAAGATAAAGAAGTAGAAAAAGAAAAGATATTAAAAATTATTGAGGCTGGTAGATTCACTCAAACTGGAACTAATAGTCAAAATGTTTCATATGTAGTTGTGGAAGATAATATTGAATTATTGAAGGAATTGGCTTTAAAAAACTTAAAAACTAGAGGGGAAGAAATACTTAAAAATCTAAATCCACAAACTTTACCTTTCAAGAGATATGCACAAATGTGGATTAAAATGTATAATGACTATAAAGAGGATTCTAAGAAGAATGATAAATTATTTTTTAATGCACCTGCGTTAATTCTTGCAGTTTCAGACTCGACTGTAAATGCTTCTTTAGCGTCATCTAATATGGAGCTTATGACTAATGCTTTAGGCCTTGGAACATTTTTTAGTGGATTCTTTACAATGGCAGCACAGGGAAATGATGAAATAAGAGACTTACTTGGTTTAAAAGGTAAAGAAGAAATTGTAACATGTATGGTTGTTGGATATCCTAATGTGAAATATGTTAGAACTGTTCCAAGAAGAGATGCAAATATCTCTTGGAAATAGGAATTAATATTATATAGTAAAAATAGAGTTATCTTAGATTGGGTTCCCAGTATAAGATGACTCTATTTTATTGATAAAAAATTAAAGATCTTTGTAATACAGCCTAATTATTTATGATAATAAAATAATTAGGCTAAATTAAATATTAAATTAGATTAACATTTATCTTTGCAAGTAAAAGTGAATATTAAAATCAAGGATATTCAATTAGCTTATTTTCGACTACTTGAATATAGTAAAATACAATGTTATCATGAAAATATTATATTTAACCTATTAAGTTATATTATTACAGATAAGTTGTGTTTATATTTACTATTTGTAGTATTATGTATATTAATGTAGTTAATTCTAGAGAAAGATAAAGTTTATAGGAGTGTTAATGAAATGAATAGGAATAGTAAGCTGTTTAGAAAGATAGTGATTGGAATTATCATTATGCTTCTACTCCCAACTGTAACTGTTGGATTAGTAGCAATTTTTAAGTCTGATGTTGTTTTGGAGAATAATTTGAAGACTACAAGTGTTCAAACTATTAAAGAAGTTGATAAAGGTTTTTCGCAATATCTAGAAATTTTGAATACTCAATTGAGAGTAATATCGAAAAATGCCGATATCAAAGATTTATCAAATCCGCAAGTAGATCATGCACTAATATCTAAATATGTACAAGGTATGTTTAAAGATACTAAGGATTCAATAAATGGAATTATTAATGCAGGATATGCAACTGAATATGGAGAGCTTGTATTAGATAGCGGAACGATGAGTATTAATGATTTCAATTATAAAGAAAGGGAATGGTATAAGAAAGCTAAGGAAGCTGATGGAAAGGTTGTATACATAAAACCATATAAAGATAGCGTAACAGGAAAGCAAGTAATGACAGTTGCTCAAGCTGTTAAAGATAATAATGGACAAATCACCGGGGTAATAGTAATAGATATGTCTTTAGATTCCATGCAAGAATATATTAGTAACATAAAACTACTGAATACGGGATTCATAGTACTAGTTGATAATGATGGAGATGTAGTAGCAAATAACAATAATAATAAAGAGATAGATGATAATATTAGTAAATTACCATTTTGGGAATCAGCTAAAAATGAAGAAAGAGGAGTATATAATTGGGAAAATAATGGGAAAGCATTTTATGCCTGTCAAGAAACAGATGCTTTAACAGGGTGGAAAATGGTAGGTATAATTGATGGCAAAGAAGTAACAAATAATGTTTTAACAATGAAGGTAACAGTTATTACTGCTAATTTATTATGTGTAATTATAGGAATAATTATATCAATGATTTCAGCATCGTATATTGTGAAAGAAATACATAAATTAAAAGAAGCGTTTAGTACAGTAGCTGAAGGAGACTTCAGTAAAAGAATAATTGTAACGGCTAAAGATGAATTCGCTGAACTTGGAGATAACTTTAATTTTATGGTAGAGAATATCTCGAAGTTATTGAAAGGAATTCAAAATACATCATCTGATTTATTGGAGGCATCAGGAAATATATCTAGTATGTCTGAGGAAACAACTGCATCAGTATCAGAAGTTTCAAATGCAATACAAGAAGTTGCAAATGGAGCTACAAATCAAGCGCAATCAGCAACAGAGGTTGCAACGAGTACTGAAGAATTATCAAATAGGATAGATGAAGTTGATGGAGAGACTAATCATATTAATGAGTTAGCTGGTGAAGCTGAGAAATTAGGTACTCAAGGATTATCTATACTTAATGACTTGATATTTAAAGCTGAAAAGTCTAAAGAAAATGCAATTAAGTCTGGCGGCATGGTTCATGAAATGGGAGAAAGTATAAATAAAATAAATTATATATCGGATGTAATAGCAGGAATAACTGAACAAACTAATCTTTTAGCTTTAAATGCAAGTATAGAAGCTGCAAGAGCTGGAGATGCGGGAAAAGGCTTTGCGGTGGTTGCAGAAGAAATCAGAAAACTAGCAGAAGAATCAAAAAAATCTACAGATGAAATAAAAGCAATTGTTTCAGAAATAAATAATAAGAGCGATTCTACCAAAATAGCCATGAAAGAAAGTAGAGAAATGTCACAAAAACAAGGAGAGGCAATAAAGAAAACAGAAGGTATATTTAATGAAATAGTTGATTCTATAATTCCTTTAACAGGCGCAATAGAAAATATTAAGGTCTTAAATGAAAAAATGAAATTAAATAAAGAAGAAGTTAAGACGCAAATTGAAAATATAGCAGCGGTTTCAGAGGAATCGGCATCAATATCTGAAGAGGTTACAGCATCAGCTCAGGAAGTAAATGCAACAATGGCAGAATTAACAGAGTATGCTGGCAATTTGCAACAAATATCATATAAATTGCAAGAGGAATTAAAGAGGTTTACTGTAGAATAGTATTTTAAATAGGAAGACATTAATATAAAGAAAGCCGTCTTTTATAAGTGTATATAAATATATTTAGACACTTATAAAAGACGACTTTCCCTATATAAGATATTATTTTTACTACATCATTTCTAACATTTGTTTTATTATTCTAGTAGAATTTTTAACTGCGATCGGTACAAATTTCTCATAATCCATATGAGCACCATTATTTGCGTTATCAGAAATAGATCTTATAACTACAAAAGGAATTGCGTTTAGATAGCAAACTTGAGCTATACTAGCGCCTTCCATTTCACAAGATATTGCTCCAAACTCCTGATCAAGCCAATGAATTTTTTCTATATTTGCTATGAATTGGTCACCAGAAACGATTCTTCCTGTAAAACTATTTAATTCTGCAATTTTCTCGCATGCATTCTTAGCTATAGAAACCATTTCTTTATCACATTTAAAGTCAAATGTATCGAGTCTTGGAATCTGCCCAACCTTATCTCCGAAAGCTGTAGTATCCATGTCATGTTGAACTAAATTTTCAGCAACAACAATATCACCAGGATAAATTTCTTTTCCTATTCCACCAGCAACTCCTACGTTAATAATTTTATCTACTTTGTATTCAGATGCTAATATTTGAGTGCAAATAGCTGAATTAACTTTACCGATACCGCAAACTACAGCTACAACATCTTTTCCATATAATTTTCCTTTGTGGAAAGTCATATTAGCCTTATCTTTTTTTTCTTCAATAGTTAAATCATTTAGTAATAGTTCTAATTCTTCTGCCATAGCAGCAATTATTCCAATAATCATATATAAAGTGAGCCTCCTAAAATAATTAATTAATAAATATGATATAACCTATGTATATATTTAATTATTATGTAAATTTATTGAGTAATATATAGAAATTAAAAATGAACAAGTTCTTAATATGAACGAAAGCAGTAAATTTCATCATATCTATACTAAATTCAATAAATTATAGTAAAATAAATATTTTGGTTAAACATATATGATACTTAATATATATTATAATCATTAGTTTGACAATTTAATAGATAAATTTGTAAAATTATTTATGCACTAATGTTAAATTAAAAGAAAGGTTTTGGTATTAATTAACATATATATGTAAATAATCATTATTAAGGCTATAATATATAATAATTATACTGCCAATTTTCGATTGTTTTTGTGTTATAATATCAATTAAAAGTATAAGATAATAAGGAGAGAAAATTTATGACAGCACAACATTCTTTATCAAGAACTGAACTTTTGATAGGTAAAGATGGATTAGATAAATTAAAAAATAGCAAAGTTATTGTTTTTGGAGTAGGTGGAGTTGGGAGCTATACTATAGAGGCTCTTGCAAGAGCAGGAGTAGGTGAATTAATCATTGTTGATGATGATACTGTTTGTTTAACAAATTTAAATAGACAAGTGCATGCTACCTATAAGACAATAAGTCAACCTAAAGTAGAAGTGATGAAAGAAAGAATATTATCTATAAATAGAACATGCAATGTTATAACACATCAAATTTTTGTTACACAAGAAAATATAGAGTCTATAATTCCTGATGATGTAGATTATGTAGTTGATGCAATAGATACAGTGTCAGCTAAATTAGGATTAGTAGAATATTGTTATAAAAAGGGCATAAGAATAATGAGTTCTATGGGAACTGGTAATAAATTAGATCCTACACAATTTAAAGTTACAGATATATTTAAGACAAAAATCTGTCCTTTGGCTAAGGTTATGAGATCCGAGTTACGTAAAAGAGGAATAGAAAAATTAAAGGTAGTTTATTCAGAAGAAGTTCCGATAAAACCTAACTATGATGATGTTGTTACATGTAAAACAGGATGTGTTTGTACTGGTGGTACTAAGAAGTGCGCTATTAAAAGACAAATACCGGGAAGTATATCATTCGTTCCTCCGGTTGCAGGAATGATAATTGGTGGAGAGGTTATAAAGGATATATTAGAAATAAAGTAGTACTAGATTCCGGTATTGGTATAAAAGTTTCAAGTATATAGTAAATTTATAGTAATTGATTTTAACTGACTCTTTTGATGAAGTATATTGTATTTTTTTTGGTAAAAGGATACTATATATTTACTTGAAAGAGTTAGTTTTTTATTAATTATAGACAAATCTAAAAGAAGGTGAGCATCATGAAGCGTATTGATAGGATTTACAATTATATCGAAAATAACTCAAAAAAATTTACAAAGAATAAGCTCTTAGAAGTTAAAGGATTTAGTGCGCAGGAAATAGGAGAATATCTTGAAATATTAAGAAGTAATGTGTCGAGAGAACTTAATGCACTCTGCAGAGATTCGAAAATCATTAAGATTAAAAATAGACCTGTTCTTTATTTCGATAGAAAAACCTTTGAGGAAATATTATCTATAAAGTTACCAGACGATTTGGAAGAGATATCAGATATAATGGAATTTGCCTCAAGTGAAGATGTGGTAAGAGATGAAGAAAAATCTCCTTTTAACTATTTAATTGGAGCTAATACTAGCCTAAAAAATCAAATCGAACAAGCAAAGGCTGCGCTTTTATATCCTCCTAATGGACTTCACACCTTGATAATTGGAAGTACAGGAGTTGGAAAAAGCTTATTTGTTAATATAATGTACCAGTATTCAAAATATATAAAAAAGTTACCTGAAGATGCACCTTTTGTTGTTTTCAATTGTGCAGATTACGCTAATAATCCACAATTACTTTTATCGTATATTTTTGGACATATTAAGGGGGCTTTTACAGGAGCTGATAAGGAAAAAGAGGGAATTGTTGAAAAGGCTGATGGAGGAATATTATTTTTAGATGAGATACATAGATTACCACCAGAAGGGCAAGAAATGATTTTCTATTTTATGGATACAGGAACCTATAATAAGCTTGGAGAAACAGATAGGCAGCGCAAAGCTAACGTATTGTTAATAGGTGCTACAACAGAAGATCCTAATTCTACATTACTAAATACTTTTATTAGAAGAATTCCTATAACCATAGTTATTCCTAACTTTGAAGAGAGATCATTACAAGATAAATTGGAACTTATACACTACTTACTTTCTAAGGAAGCTCAACGGGTAAATAAGACTATTAAAATTTCATCGGAATCGATAAAAGCATTAATTGGAAGTACAACATATGGAAATGTGGGTCAATTAAAGTCAAATATACAGCTAGTTTGTGCCACAGGATTTCTAAATTGCATGAATACAGATAAATGTATTGAGATAAATTTAGATTTACTACCAGAAAGTATGAGAAATGGGATACTTAATTTTGAAGGTAAAATAAAAGATGATTCCAATTTTTGGGGAAGGGTTCCTAGTACATTAGTGGTTAAACCTGATGGTAACAAAACTTTTTTAGAGACTGACGCTTATGAGCCACCATTTAATATTTACAATATTATAGAGGACAAGGCATTTGTTTTACAAGAAGAAGGTATGAGTGACCAGGATATTAAAAATTATATAACAACAGATATAAATGTTCATTTAAAGCAATTTTATGCTAGATTCAAGAATGATGCGTATCGTAGAGAAGGTTTATTGAAAATTGTTGATAAAGATATTGTTGATTTTGCTGAAGAAATAAAAATGTTAGCTGAAAATAGATTGAGCAGAAAGTTAAGTGATAGATTTATATATGCCATAAGCCTACATTTCAGCGCGTTATTTAATCGTATAAAGAAAAACACAGTATCATTTTCAACAAATATTGAGTTAACATTATCATCTAATAGTAAAGAATATGGAGTAGCTAAAGAGATTCATAAGTTAATAGAGGATAGATATAACTTAATAATTCCAGAAGTTGAAATAGAATATTTAGCTTTACTTCTAAGCTCAATACAAGAATTATCACATCAAGAAAGAGTTGGAATAGTAGTTGCATCTCATGGTACAAGCACTGCTACAAGCATGGTGGCGGTGGCTAAAAAACTTTTTGATGCAGATAATATTGCAGCAGTTGATATGCCGCTTGAAAGAAAACCTTCTGATATTATAGATAGTGTTATTGAAAAAGTTAAGCAAGTAGATGAAGGGAAAGGTGTATTACTTTTAGTAGATATGGGATCTTTAAATAGTTTTGGTGAAACTATAACGAAAAAGACCAAGATAAATATTAAGAGTATTGATATGGTATCAACGGCTCTAGTACTAGAAGCAGTCAGAAAATGCTCAATTTTTGATGCTGATCTAAATTCAGTATATTCATATTTAATTACTGATTTTAGAGGATATACTAATAATATGATGACAGAAGGTAAAATGGGAGAAGAGAATGCTATAATTACAATTTGCTCCACAGGTAAGGGCGCTGCGATTAAACTCAAAGAGTTAGTTGAAGCTGTAGCAAAGAATATCTCAATTAACGATAATGTTAGAATAATCCCAGTAGGATTAAATAATCTAAATGAGTCAATAAAACAGATTTCGCGGAAAAATAAAATTTTAGCACTTGTGGGAATAGCAAATCCTAATATGGGAATTCCCTTTATATCGATTGAAGAACTAATTGATGGATCTGGAGAAAATATTTTAAGAAATATAATTGAAGGAAAGGATATTAATCCGGTTATAAAAGGAGAAAATCAGATTGTTTTAAAAAATCTTTGTAAGCAAACTTTAACAGAGATTTTAACCTTTCTTAATCCTGAAAAGATATATTCGTTATTAGATGATTTTATAAAATCTATCGAAAAATCTTTGAATGTACATTATGAGAATCCAACTAAACTAAGAATTATGTTTCATGTTGCATGTGCATTAGAAAGGATGCTTTTAAATAATGGACTGGTATATGATTCATCTGATTCAGAATTAAATCCAAGATATCTGGAAGTGTTAAGAAGAGCAAATTTAATATTTAAAGAAGCTTTATCAATAGAGCTGACGGATGATGAGCTATACTATATGATTGATGTTATAGATGTGTGTTAAATTTAGTTTATATAAGAAAAATAATGTGTCAAAATACAATTAAAAGTGTGTCAAATAATACTTTAGAGTGTCAAGGTGAAAACTTATCCGCATTGTATGCGTTTAGAATTCATGTTTGGAGAAAGGTATTTGTTGACACACTTTTTTTGGCATGGGAATTGCTAGGTATATTGGTATAGAAATAATATATGTAGCAGGAAAGGATGATGAAATAATGATAGCAGTAATCATAGGTACTCATGGTATATTCTCGGAAGAAATCCTTAAATCAGCTGAAATGATTTTTGGAGTCCAAGAAAATGTGGGAAGTGTTACTTTTCAGCCAGGGGAGGGTATAGATGCTCTAGCTGAAAAATACAATTCACTTATAGAAAAAATGAATTCAACAGATGGCGTATTGTTCATGGTAGACCTTTTTGGAGGAAGTCCATTTAATGCAGCGAGCATAATTGCAATGAAGCATGAGAATATGGAAATTGTGACAGGTGTTAATCTCCCAATGATATTAGAGGTTCTAGGAAGTAGAGATTTTTCAAGTGTGTCAGAACTTTTATCAATTGCAGAAAATTCGGGAAAGGAGGCTATAAGAACTTTATCTAAAAATATTGCAGAGGATTTAGATGATGAGATAATATAGCAACCTATGATTAGTTAGTATAAGAATTACATGAATTTAATTATAATATGAAATTTGAAAGGTGAGATATAAAGATGGAAATTAGTTTTGTAAGAATAGATGACAGATTAATACATGGACAAGTTGCAACAGTTTGGACAAAGTATAGTGGATGCAATAGAATATTTGCCTGCAGTGATGAAGTTGCAGCAGATGACTTAAGAAAACAATTAGTAATTCAAGTAGCGCCTCCAGGGATAAAAGCATATGTGCTTCCAATAGCAAAGGCAATTGAAGCATATAATAATCCTAAATTTGACAGTTTTAAAACTTTATTCTTATTTACAAACCCTACAGATGTATTAAGAATGGTTGAAGGTGGAGTACCTATTAAATCTGTAAACGTTGGAGGAATGTGCTATAAGGCTGGAGATAAACAGGTTACAAATGCATTATGCATGAATGATGTTGATATTGAGGCATTTAAAAAGCTTAATGAAAAAGGCATCGAATTAGAGGTGAGGAAACTAGCAAAAGATCCTAAAGTAAATTTGATGGACAAATTTAAAGAATTACAACTTATATAGACATAAATTTTACCTAAAACCAAAGATAAGATCCTTTAAAAACTCTTAGATTTTGATAGAAGGAATAATAAATCCTGTTAAAAGATTAGATATATAAAATTTAAAAAAGTTTTTATATATAAATTAAAAGAAAGAGGGGAATTTACAAATGAGCACTTTACAATTAATTTTATTAGTAATAGTTGCAGCAATTACTGGTATGGCAAGTGTACTTGATGAGGCACAATTTCATAGACCAATAATTGCATGTACATTGGTTGGACTTGTACTAGGGGATATTAAAACAGGAATTATACTAGGTGGAACACTTGAAATGCTAGCATTAGGATGGATGAATGTTGGTGCAGCTATGGCACCAGATGCGGCGCTTGCAAGTGTAATTTCAGCAATACTTGTTATAATCGGTAAACAATCAATTGGAGCAGGTATAGCAGTAGCAGTACCAATTGCAGCTGCAGGACAAGTTCTTACTATATTTGTGAGAACAATAACTGTATTTTTCCAACACTTAGCTGATAAATATGCTGAAAAGGGTAACACAAGAGGAATAGAAATGTGTCATATACTAGGGCTATCACTTCAAGCAATACGTGTAGCGATACCAGCAGCCATAGTAGGAGTACTTGCAGGAACAGATGCAGTAAATGCAGCACTTGCAGCTATACCACAAGTTATTACAAGAGGACTTCAAGTGTCAGGTGGATTTATAGTAGTTGTTGGTTATGCAATGGTAATGAATATGATGAATAGTAAATCATTACTACCATTCTTCTTCATTGGATTTCTACTAGCAGCATTTACAAACTTCAATTTAATTGGTTTTGGTGCTGTAGGTGTTATTGCAGCAATATTCCATATAAAATCAATAGCTAATGAAGGTAAAGTAGCAGTAGCTGGAACAGGAAGTATTGATGATATTGATGATTCAGAGTTAATGTAAGTACAGAAAGGAGATAAAATAATGAGTGAAAAGAAATTAAATAAAAGTGATATAGTAAAAATGTTTATCCGTTCAAATTTCTTATTGGGATCATTTAATTTTGAAAGAATGCAAGCAATAGGTTTTTGTGTTACATTAATTCCAGCTTTGAAGAAATTATATAAAGGTGACGAATTAAGTGCAGCACTTAAAAGACATTTGGAATTCTTTAATACACAACCATTTATGGCAACGCCAATTATGGGAATAACAGCAGCTATGGAAGAACAAAAGGCAAATGGGGCAGATATAGATGAGGCATCAATAAGTGGTGTTAAGATTGGTCTTATGGGACCACTTGCCGGAGTTGGAGACCCAATATTCTGGGGAACACTAAGACCTGTGCTTGCAGCATTAGGGGCAGGACTTGCACTTACAGGAAGTATAATTGGACCATTAATTTTCTTCATAGGATTCAATGCAATAAGACTTGCAACAAACTGGTATGGAATGTTCTATGGATATGAAAAAGGAACTCAATTAGTTGCTGATATGGGAGGAAATAAACTTAGATATCTTACAGAAGGTGCTTCAGTACTTGGATTACTTGTTATAGGTGGTCTTGTTTCAAAATGGACAACTGTTAATATACCTTTTGTTCTCTCTAAATATACACAAGCTGATGGAAAAGAAGTAGTTACAACTATTCAAAGTGTACTAGACAGCTTAATGCCAGGATTAGTTCCGCTTTTACTAACATTTTTATGTATGTATCTATTAAAGAAGAACGTGAATCCATTAATAATAATCTTTGGATTATTTGCAGTAGGTATTTTGGGCGTAGCTTGTGGAATATTACAGTAGATATATAAATATCAAATAAATAAACGGTTAAATTAGATAATATAGTAAACTTCCTTAAAAATAGAACCCGCAATATATTAGCATGGTATGTAGAAATATCAACAATATATTGTGGGTTTTGTGTATAAGTATGTAGTAAATCCGACTTTTGTGGATAAAATTTATGCATTAGGTCTAAGTATATAGCTACAATAGTAAATTTGCATTTGATATCTGAATAATGTAAGTTCACAATCAAGATTAAATCTAGAAAACCAATATTAGTATATATGGTGCTATAAAAATATGAAATATATAATCTCTTATATATTTTAAAAAGAGAGGGTTATTTATGAAACTAGAGTATAATTATATTGCTTTTCTAATTATCAATTTTTAGTTAGTGTAAGAAGGGCGTATAGGGTTATGAGGTGGCACTTATGTAACCAGTAATAATCTTATATATAGAATTTAGGGAAATATAATTGATAAGAGTAACTAAGATTACAGCAAAAAGGAAAATTAAAATAAGTGTTGAATGATTATATAGGAATGTTGAATAGTGAAGTTGAAAATAATAAATAATGGATTAAGAATCGAGAAGACAGATTTTCATAATTGTAGAGGGGAATTATATGGAATCAAACATGAAAGTAAAGATACAAGGAAATAGATCGAATAAAACAGAATATTTAATAAGAGATATGGATGATATTATCATTGGTAGATTCAGTACTGATGAATTAACTGACAGAAGCAAAACATGCAACGTCAATCTTAAGTTCTATAGAGAATATAATTATGAATTATTAAGTGATACACTATCGCTTATATTA
This sequence comes from Clostridium beijerinckii, assembly GCF_018223745.1. Taxonomy (NCBI): domain Bacteria; kingdom Bacillati; phylum Bacillota; class Clostridia; order Eubacteriales; family Clostridiaceae; genus Clostridium; species Clostridium beijerinckii. The sequence goes on along the minus strand of NZ_CP073653.1, from coordinate 5,617,985 downwards.
AAGGGAATATTTAAAGATCCGAATATTTTTAAGGTTAACATAAAAGTTCTTGAAAAAATAGACTTAACTGCATTTTTAGATCTAGGTTTTACTCTAGAAGGAATATTTAATGAAAATGAATATTTTCAAGGTGAATATCTTGATGAACTGTCATTTGGTATAACTAGAATTGAATATGACCAAATGTGCAGGTATTCATTAGTGGAATTAAAAGGGGAAAATATAATTCTTAGAAATCTGACTCCTAGCAATGCTCAAGAAATGTTGGATTATTATAAAAGAAATAAAAATTACTTGGCTCCTTTCGAACCAAGTAGAGATAGTGATTTCTACACAGTTGAGACACAAAGAAAATTGTTAAATAAGAGTTATAAGGAATTTTTGAATGGAACAAGTGTAGATTTGGGTATTTTTAAAGAAGAAAAATTGATTGGAAAGATAAAACTTTCACGAATTATATATGGATCGTTGAAGAATGGCATATT